>CAXUEU010000072.1:0-16304 GCA_964250195.1 uncultured Acidobacteriaceae bacterium | reverse complement strand
CCATAGATCCCTTCACCCTGCCCAAAAGCCCTACACGCCATCCCCTATACCCCTTCACCCTGCCCTTCCGTTAAAATTCAACTGCAATCACCCTTCTCGCGCACGACCTCAGCTAAGAAGGCGAGTGTTCGCGCCGTCTGCGCTCCATTTCCGGCAGGCGGGGAGGTTTCATGCAGCGGTTTTTCACCCTTTTTGCCTTGCTCCTGTTCGCGCTCCCCATCGGGCTTTCCGTCACAGGCTGCACCACCAACGTCGCCGCTTACTGCAACGGCCAGGGTTTCGGGGCCAAGCTCACCGACATCTACGCCGTTCGCTTCACGCCCGCGGCCTCCTCGGTGGGCATCTCGCTCGCCTACGGCCAGTCCGCGCAGGTCGGCACCGCGACCGCGACCAACTGCAAGGGCACCACGCTCTCCTCCGGGGCCGCCACCTACGGGTCTTCCGACCTCCTGCGCGCCGACATCAGCCCGGCCGGGGCGGTGTGCGCGGGCACCTGGAACCGCCAGAGCGCGGGCGGCATCCCGGACTACACCATCTGCACGCCCCCGTCGAGCCCCACCACCGCGACCGTCACCGCCTCGATCGGCGGCATCACCAGCAATCCCCTATCGATCTACGTTCACCCGCCTATTTCGGCGATCACGGTCGCCCAGCCGCAGGGCTGCCTTTTCTCGGGCACGCAAGCGCCGCAGACCTTCGTCCAGCAGACCAGCGTCTTCGACCAGGCGGGCGCGCTGATCAACGGCGCCAACGTCGGCACCATCACCTACACCGCCAACACGCCCTCCATCGTCACCATCAACAACACCAATACCAACACCGCCGGGAGCACCGGCAGCACGGGCGGGACCACCGGGGGAACGGGCGGGACTGGCGGCACGGGCGGAACCACGCCCGCCGGCAACGCCCCCAACGGCACCGCGGTCGCCAACCAGCCGGGCGGCACCATCATCACCGCCACCATCTCCGGCCAGAGCGGCAACGCCACCGCGACCAGCTCCGCCGCGGGCTACTTCTATACTTGCCCGCCCAAGAGCCTGGCCCTCACGCTGCCCTCGAGCACCGGCTCCGCCAACGCAGACGGCTCGGTGACCATCACGGCCGGCAACCCGCAAAGCGTGACCGCGATCCTGGTCGACGGAAACAACACCGCCATCACCCCACTCACCGGCTCCGGCCCGGACTACTCCTCGACCCTGCCCCAGCAGGTCACGGTCAGCTCCACCGGCACCGTCACCACCGCGCTCTCCGGCACGGCCACCGTGACGGCGATCTGCCAGCCCGGCGCGCCCACCTCCTCCACGACCACTTCGGCCAGCACCTCCGCCGTCTCGAGCGGCAACAGCTGCAACCCCACGCCGCTCAACGTGCTCGGCGCTTTCGGCACCGGCTTGCCCATCACCGGCAACCCATTGGTAGTACGGGCCCCCGGTACCAACAACACCCAGCTGTGGGCCTCCGCGCCCAACGCGCTCCAGTTCACGCCGTTCGATCTGGCCCTGGGCACCGCGGGCCAGCCCGTTCTGCTGCCTTACCCGCCCAACTCCATGGTGCTCGACCCCACGGGCTCTAGCCTTTACTTCGGCTCTTACCGTGAGTTGATGGTCTACACCGCCGCCACCAACGTACTCAACACGCAGGACACCACCGTGCCCGGCGTGGTGCTGGCCGTCTCGCCCTCCAACACCCAGGTGGTCATCGCCGACCAGCTCCGGCAGGTCATCTACCTGTACACGCCCTCGGTGCGCACGGCGGCGACCACCACCACGCAAAGCTCCACCACGGCCTCCTCCGTCATCAGCACGGGCGGCCTGGCCACCCATGCCGTCTTCTCGCCCGACGGCAAGAACGTCTACATCATCGGGCCCAATACCCTGTACGTCCACAACGTGGTGAGCGGCTGGTCGCAGTACCCGGTCGCCAACAGCAACGCCACCGCCTCCTGCGCGCTCGACAACACGCAGGCGAACCCGTTCTGCTCGCCGGACATCGCGCTCACCGTGCCCTCCGTCGCGGTCTTCATGACCGGCACCGCGACCACGGCACGCTCCTTCTGCCCGGATACCACCACCACCCCGGTCACCTACAACCCGCTCGCGGCGACCGTCGCGGGCGACGCCGCGGATCACCTTGCCGCTACCCCGGACGGCACGCACATCCTGGGCGCGAACGCGACCGGGATTTACGACATCGAGCACGGTCCCATCGGCGACGCAACCCGTTTCGTCGCGCCGATCGGGGCCTGCCCGGGCGTCAGTACCGCCCCGGGCGCGCTCGCGATTGAGACCACCCTGCGGCAGCTCGCGCTGACCGGCATCACCCCAACCCAGATCGACCAGGTGCTGGCCTCCCCGGACTCCTCCCGCGCCTTCGTCACCTACAAGGCGGCGGCCGCGTCCGGGCTGCTTCCGCTCTACATCCCTTCCACGACGGCCGGCGGCACGGGGACGCTCCAAAACGTCCAGCTGACCCAGGGAGCGCAGGCGCCGATCGCCGGCGTCTTCAGCCCCGATGCGACGCTGTTTTTCGCCAGCACCACCGGCGACAACCTGATCCACATCGTGAACACGGGCACCTCGCAAGACGGGCAGCAGCTCAACCCGGAGCTGACCGACGGCAACGGGCAGGCGGTTCCAGCGCAGTTCCTCCAGACCCGCGCGCGGCCGACCAGCTGAGTCCATGTTTCACCTCATCTGTTTCACCTATAAGGCCCGCTCGCGAGCGGGCCTTTTCCCTTGCAACAGCCGCGCCCCGCTCCGCATCCAAGGGAGAAAATATGGCGAAAACTACAGGCACCGGTCTCGACGAACTCAAGAAAAACGGCATGATGGCACACCTCATCGAGTCGCTGGAGGCAGGCAAGGACATCGGCCACTACGGGCGGCTCACCTTTGCCATGGTCGCCCGGCACTTCCTCGACGAGGCGGAGCTTAAAGCCATCCTGGCCAAAGACAAAGACTTCTCCGAGAGCCAAGCCGACCTTCTGGTCCGGCAGGTCGAGGGCAAGGACTACAACCCGCCTAAGCGCGAGCGCATTCTTGCCTGGCAAAAAGAGCAGGAGTTCCCCATCATCCCGAACCCCGAGGACCCCGACGAGGGCAATGTCTACAAGGACCTGAACTTCCCGGACCACGTCTACGAGCACATCCAGCACTACGTGGAACAAAAGGCCGAAAGCGGCTCGTAGCGTCAAGTGACCTCGGTACCGTTGCCGGTTTGCCGGGCTCTGGCTAGACTTACCGGTGTATGAGCTTGATCCCGGCAACCTGGCGCGCGGACGCATGGGCCGCGAGCCTGGCGCTGATCGACCGCTTGCCGGCCCGGCGCAAGGCAATCCCGGACCACCTCGAAACGGGTCGGTCCGGAGAGGAAGCCGCGTTCTTCTACCTACGCCGCGGCGGGTTTACCGTGATCGCGTTCGGATGGCGCACGGGCCGCGCGCCGGGCGACCTGGACTTGGTGGCCTGGGAGGGCGACACGCTTTGCTTCGTCGAGGTCAAGACCCGTTCGGAGCGCGACTTCGCCCCGGCCGAGAGCGCCGTGGACCGGGAGAAACGACGTAATCTCCGTCGGCTGGCCGGATACTACATTCGGCAGTTCCCCGACGGAACTCCGTCCCGTTTCGATATCCTGTCCGTCTACCTGGGGCAGGGCCGCGACAAGCCCGAGTTCGAGCACTTCCGCAACGCCTTCGGCTGGAACGAGAACCCCAGCGCCTAGCGAACGCCTAAACTGCACCAGGGGTCATCACGAACAGGGTCATTCTGCGTGAAGCGAAGGGTCTGCATTACCTGTTCTTGTGCTTTACGGACTCGCGCGGAAGGGCTACTTATGCGCGTCCTGCCACTCCTCGTACCAAGCCATCTGAATTGCTTCGAGCCTCGACTCGTTCGACTTGGACGGGTCGTCCGCGAAGCCGTCGAGCCCCGTCACATATGTGTGCAGCTCGGTAAACCGCACCTTCAGCGGGTCCAGGTCGGGGTGCTTCTCCTGTAGCTGAATCCCGATCTCCTCGGCGTCGCTCCACATGATTTCCTGGGGCATCAGTCTCTCCTTCTCTGCCTACTTGCTTTCGCTCAGGGTGAGTGGCTTGCCCTCCGAGACGTAGTTCTTGTTCCAGCTCGGGATTTCGACGGTGTACGTTCCCGGCCTCGTAATCACGGCCTGGCAGCCCAGACGGGAGTTCAGCTGCAGCCCCGGAGCCTTCTCCATCCGGTCCATCTCGTCCTCGCTTGCCTCGTTCAGCCCGCGTTCGCCTTCCTTCACGTGAACGTGGCAGGTGGTGCACGCGCACACGCCGCCGCAGGCATGGTCGAGGAAGATCCCGTAGTTCTCGGCCACGTCGAGAAACGACATCGGCAGTCCGTGATGGTCGTAGGGCATGGTGCCGAAGGGGAACTCGACCGTCTTGCCCTCGGGTTGGAATGTGACCCGGACCATATTCTCGGCTGGGGGCTTCGACAGGTCGAACTGCTGCTGCTCCTGCCCGTTCAGCGCGTGGCTCTCGTTCGAGCTCATTGTGTCTTCTCCCGCTTGAGCTGCTCGTTCTCGCGCAGTGCGGTTTCCGCGGTGCGCATCGCCTGTTCCAGCCTCATGTTCGATTCGGCAAGCTCGATCCTGATGAGAAGTTTCTCTTCGGTGTTCTTGATCTCTCTCACGAGACGCGCTTCCATGTCGCGTTGGCTGTCGAGGATGGCTTTCTGCCCGTCGGCAAGCGATCTCTGACTATCGCTCAACGACTTCAGCTCCGCCCTCACCTCGCGCAGTTCCGGAGCGAGAAAGTCCTGCAATGCCTTGCGGACGTCTCCGACGATCGACAGCTTTTCACTCGCGCTCATACGCCCATCCTACTCGATCTCCGCTTTCGCGAAGGGGTGCGGCGCGGTCGGCCCGTCGCCAAGTTTTTCCCCGGCCGAGGCCATGGTCTGCCCGCCCAGAGCGGAGGTCACGGTCTGGTTCATCATCAGCTCCGCCAGCCGCCGCGTGGCCTTGTCGAGCGCCTCGATGCCCGCGCGGATCGCCTTACGGTCCTCGCCCTCCTTGAGCACGTGCAGCTCATTCTCGACCAGGCCGACCTCGGTCTGCTCCTCGAACGTAAGCTGCGACCAAACCGGGTGCGTCTTGGCTTTCGCGACTCGCGCCAGGATGTCCTCCGCCTCCACCCGCGCTTCGATCAACTGCCGCTGCTCGAAGTCCGCCTCCGCATTGTCGAACGAATCGAGAATCATCGTCTCGACCTGATCGTCGGTGAGCCCGTAGGTCGGCTTGACCTCGATCTGCGCTTGGGTGCCCGACCGCTGCTCACGGGCGGACACCTGCAGGATCCCGTTCGCGTCAATGAGGAATTTGACCTCGATCCGCGGCAGCCCCGCCGACATCGGAGGAATCCCTTTCAGATCGAACCGCGCCAGCGACCGGCAGTCTTTCGCGAGCTCCCGCTCCCCCTGCACCACGTGCACCGCGACATTCGTCTGCCCGTCGACCCCGGTGGTGAAATGCTCGGTCTCGCTCGCCGGGATCGTCGAGTTGCGCTGGATGATCTTCGCCACCACACCGCCGAGCGCCTCGATCCCGAGCGACAGCGGGGTGACATCGAGCAGAAGCATGTCGGCCGTCGCCGCCGAGCCGCCGGCCAGGATGTCGGCCTGCACCGCCGCGCCCAGCGCCACCACCTCGTCCGGGTTCAGCTCGGTGTGCAGCTTGCGGCCGCGCCGGTCCAGCTCGAACAGCTCCCCTACCAGGCGCCGCACCATGGGGATGCGGGTCGAGCCGCCGACCATCACGACTTCGTCGATCGCATCCGCGGTCAGCTGCGCATCCCGGAGCGCCTGCCGGACAGGCGCGAGCGTGCGGTCTACAGTGGGGCGAATGAGCTCTTCAAACTGCGCGCGGGTCAGCTCGCGGGCGTAAGGCTCATGGCCGGGAATCTCGACCAGAATGCGCGCGGTCTCGTCCGAGGAAAGCGCGATCTTGGCTTCCGTCACTGCCTTGCGCACGGCCTGCACTGCCTCGGCATTGCCCCGCGCGTCCAGCCCGGTCGAGCCATGGATGTCGTCGAGCGCGATGGCAGAGAGAAGATTGTCGATGTCGTCTCCGCCCAGGTGCGTGTCGCCACCGGTCGCGACCACCTCGAAGATCCCGTCCTGCAAACGCAGGATCGAGATGTCGAAGGTTCCGCCTCCGAAGTCGTACACCGCGACCAGGCCTTCCTTCGCCCGGTCGAGTCCATAAGCCAGCGCCGCCGCGGTCGGCTCGTTCACCAGCCGCAGCACGTCGAGCCCCGCCATGCGGCCCGCGTCCTTGGTCGCCTGCCGCTGCGCATCGTTGAAGTACGCCGGCACGGTAATGACCGCTTTCGAGACGGACGCGCCGAAATACCGTTCCGCATTGCGCTTGAGCTGCCGCAGCACTTGCGCGCCGATTTCGGGCGGGGTGTACTCGTGGTCGCCGATCGCCAGCCGCAGCACCTCGCCCGGCGCGACGTTCGGGGCCAGGCGAAAGGGAAACAGCTGGAGCTCGCCCGCGACATCCTCGAGCCCGCGCCCCATAAGCCGCTTGGCCGAGTAGACGACCCGGTCGGCCGATTCTGCAAGGTACCTGCGAGCGCCGTTGCCGACGACCGCGCGCTTCTCCCCGGTCGCCGGAAACGCGACGACCGAGGGAACCAGATTCAGCCCATCCTCGCCGGGGATGACCACCGGCTGCCCCGCCTGCATGAACGCCACGAGCGAGTTGGTCGTGCCCAGGTCGATGCCGACGACGCGGTCTTTCATTTCTTCAGCCATCGTTCAAGTCTAGGGGAAGTCGGATCGTGCGGACAGAAGCCGCTGAAAACCCGTTCCGCCATCTCTGCCCTTTCCGCGGAACGGCGAATTCGATCCGAGCTTGCCTAAGCGCCGAGCGCCTCGCGCACGTCGCGGACCAGGTTGCGCAGGTACCGCCGCTTGTCGAGCAGCGCGGCCATACGGTCGAGACTCCCGCGGTCGCCCGCGTCCCACTCGGCCCACTCGCTCTCGATCCCGCTCGTCACGCGCGCGAACCGCTCTTCGAACTGGGTTCGAGCCGCCTGGAGATCGGCCCGGAGCTGCGGGTCGGCGTCGCCCATGCGCATCTCCTCGAGCTGCATGTTGAGCTCGAAGACCTCGGCCAGCAGCTCCGGCGGAACCTTGCTCTTGTCTTCTTTTGCCGCGGCCTCATCGGCGAGAACGCCCTCGACCCGAAGCAGGTACTCCGTCCGGCTGATCGGGTCCTTGAGGGTACGGTAGGCGTCGTTGAGCAGGGAGGTCTGGTCCAGGCTCCACTGCTGCTTCTCCGCGGAAGCCTGAGCGAAGCGGTCCGGATGCACTTCGCGGCTGCGGCGGTAAAAGGCCTTCTCGAGAGCCTTCGTATCGAGGTGCAGCTTGCGCGGCAGAGCGAAGACGGAAAAGAAATCCGCGCCGGAGGGCGCGGAGATTTGCTCGATTTCCGTCGGCGTCATGCGGAGAACGACGAGCCGCAGCCGCAGGACTTGGTCGAGTGCGGGTTGATGAAGTTGAAACCCTGGCGCATCAGCGTTTCCTCGTAGTCCAGGATCATGCCGTGCAGGTACAGAAACGACTTGGGGTCGACGAAGATGCGGATGTCGTCGAACTGGTAGACCCGGTCGCGCTCACGGGGCTGCGTGTCGAAGCGGATGTTGTACGAGAGCCCCGAGCAGCCGCCGCCCTGGATACCGAGCCGCAGCCCCCCCTCGGTGGGCGCGATGCCTTCCTTGGCCATGGCCGTGCGGATGCGCCCAAGCGCACGTTCGGTTACCTCGATGCCCTTCTGGTTCGCGGGCAGGTTGCCGGGTTG
This sequence comes from uncultured Acidobacteriaceae bacterium, assembly GCA_964250195.1. Taxonomy (GTDB): domain Bacteria; phylum Acidobacteriota; class Terriglobia; order Terriglobales; family Acidobacteriaceae; genus EB88. The sequence goes on along the minus strand of CAXUEU010000072.1, from coordinate 8,471 downwards.
AAGGACTGCGGGAAGTGTCGCCATGGGTAAACCCAGTTACTGCTGCTGTGAGGGTTGCGCTGTCTGTGCGGTGCCTGCTTGTAGGAGTTCGAGCTTACTCTTCGTGATCGCGAGCTCGATTTGGACCAGCAACTCCCGACGCGCGCTGTCGATCTCGCGCCGGGTACCCTCGATACGGTCCAGCAAAGCCTGATGCCGTTCTGCTGCAACCTTGTCCCGCTCCGCCGCAGTCCTATCCCGCTCCTGGAACATGTCCAGGATGACCGAATGGCGTTCCGCCGCCACTTTATCCATGGCGTCGAGGCGCGCCATCAGGGTACGCACCTCCGGTGTCACGAAGTCCTGTAACAGCCTTCGTGCGTCGGCGACCCAGCTTAACGCTTTGTCGTCCTTCATTGCGCTCCTTTACGCCGTCGCAACAGGAACCGCTGCCTCGGCACTCTCCCCCACGCCGTTCTTCGTCTTCCAGTCGCCGATCGCGGCGCGGATGGCATCCTCGGCCAGCACGGAACAGTGAATCTTGACCGGCGGCAGCGCGAGTTCCTTCACGATGTCGGTGTTCGAGATCGTCAGCGCCTCGGCGACAGTCTTACCTTTGACCCACTCGGTCGCAAGTGAGCTCGAAGCGATGGCCGAGCCGCAGCCGAAGGTCTTGAACTTGGCTTCCTCGATAACCTGCGTCTCCGGGTTCACCTTGATCTGCAAACGCATGACGTCGCCGCACTCCGGGGCTCCCACGAGACCGGTACCGACCTCGGTCGAGCTCTTGTCGAGCGTTCCCACGTTGCGGGGATTGCTGTAGTGGTCCACTACCTTGTCGCTGTATGCCATATTACTCTCCTTTGTTGCCGAACTTTTGCTTCGCGAGCCGCCCCAAGCCGATCCGGAACAACTCCGCAATTATCACCAAACTCACACCTGCCGGAAGAGGGAAACAGCTTGCCACGAATTCAATTCCCAAATCGGCCAAAACCGATTTCCCGCTCGCTTTTTCAGCCATAAGCAGGTTTAGTGCGCCGCCCACTCGATCTTCGTCAAGTCGATCCCTTCCTTGACCATCTCATACAAAGGCGACAGCTCGCGCAGCTTCTGCACCACGTCGATCAGCTTATCCGCCACGTAGTCCACCTCGGCCTCCGTGTTGAACCGCCCGAGCCCGAACCGGATAGACGAATGCGCCACGTCGTCGCCCAGGCCGAGCGCCTTCAAGACATAGGATGGCTCCAGCGTCGCCGAGGTGCAGGCCGAACCGCTCGAAACCGCGATGTCGTTGATTCCCATCAGCAGCGACTCGCCCTCGACGTAGACGAAACTCATGTTCAGGTTGCCGGGCAGCCTGTGCTCGAGCGACCCGTTCACGTGAATGTAGTCCAGCGCATCCTCGAACCGCTTCTGGAGCCGGTCGCGCAGCTTTCTCTGCCGCTCCGCCTCGCCCGCCATTTCGTTCATCGCGATCTCCGCGGCCTTGCCCATCCCCACGATCCCCGGAACGTTCAGCGTGCCCGAACGCATCCCGCGCTCGTGGCCTCCGCCGTTGATCTGCTCGGAGATCTGCACGCGCGGGCTGCGGCGGCGTACGTACAATGCGCCCACGCCCTTGGGCCCGTAAATCTTGTGCGCCGTGAACGACATCACGTCCACGTTGTCCTCGACCACGTTGACCGGAATCTTGCCGAATACCTGTACACCATCAGTGTGGAAGATCACGCCGCGCTCATGGCACAGCTTGCCGATCTCCTTCACCGGCTGGATCACGCCGATCTCGTTGTTGGCCCACATGATCGAGACCAGGATGGTCTTGTCCGTCATCGCTTCGCGCAGCTTGTCCATCGAGACGAGCCCGTCCGCCTCGACCGGCAGATAGGTCACCTTGAAGCCGGACTTCTCGAGCCGCTTGCAGGTGTCCAGCACCGCCTTGTGCTCGGAAACCTGGGTGATGATGTGGTTGCCGCGCTCGCGGTACATCTCGGCGATACCCTTGATGGCCAGGTTGTTCGACTCGGTCGCGCCGGAAGTGAAGATGATCTCCTTGGCGGTCGCGCCGATCAGCTTGGCGATCTGCTCGCGCGCGTGCTCCACGCCCTGCTCGGCCTCCCAGCCGAAGCCGTGGTTGCGGCTGGCGGCATTGCCGAATTTGCCCGTGAAGTACGGCACCATCGCCTCGAGCACGCGCGGGTCCATCGGCGTGGTGGCGTGATTATCCATGTAAATGGGCAGCTTGACGCCGTTCGCGGTCGTGCCGGCGAAGCCGGTCGCCGCCGGCACGATCTGGTCGCCTTCGGGCGCGTTGATGGGCGGATTTTCTACCACTTGCGTCATCGTTGCTGTGCTCATCGGACTCTCCACTTCCAGGGAACTTGCTGGGGAAACTCGAAACTCGTGTGGGCCGGTCTCGCCGGCCAAGTTACATTCCAGTTACATTCGAATCGAAACCAGCGCTTCGAGCGGCTCGGACTGCCGGGGCGCGCCGGCGTCCACCAGGTCGCCGATACGAATGCTCTTCAGCAGGTCCGTGATGGATTCGTTCACGCGCGCCATCGGTTCTTTGATGGTGCAGCTGTCGTGAAGGTCGCAGGGGCGCGGTCCGGAGCTGCACGCGGTCAAAAACAGGGGCCCGTCCACCGCGCGGATCACCTCGAACACGCTCACCTCGGCGGCGTCCCGGACCAGCGCGTACCCTCCGTTTGTCCCCGCGGTCGAGCGCACCAGCCCCACCTTGGCCAGGCGCTGCAGGATCTTCGCTAAAAGCTGCGGCGGAATGTGGTAGGCCTCCGCGATATCCTTCGCGCTGAGCGCGGCCGAACGCGGATGCTCGGCCAGGTACTTGAGCGCCATCAGGCCGTAATCCGCTTTTTTGGTCAGCCGCAGCATCCTGATTTCAGTATAGAAGCGGCAGGGAGGCCGGGCAATGCCGCGGGCCCATTTTGTCGATAATGTTTATCCGATACCGTCGGCAGCTCCGCGACGCCCGGGAATCGGCCCCGCAAAGGCTTGGAAAACATGTGTTTCCGGGGCTACAATTCCGCCTAACAGGCTCGCCGGCCTGACCCAAGACAATGCCCATTCCCTGCAAACACCCCCAAGTGCGCGTCGTGTCACGCCAGGATGACATCGAGTTCGTCGAGTGCCAGGACTGCGGAGAAGTTTTCGACTCCGAGGAGTTCCGCGACATGGAGATCGAGGAGAAGGTCGGCCTCGCCGTGAAGCCGGAAGAGCTGGAAGCGGACTGAGCGGCGGCGCTAGTCCAGCGCGGCCGGGGCCTGTTCAGCCGCCGCGCTGAGCCGCCAAGCCATCTTGATGGCGTAATCGAAGCCGGAAATGCACGCGAGCGCCCCCGTGCCGATCAGCGCCCAGTGCCGCGTGACCAAGACCGCGCGCCATGGCTCGAACTGTGCCAGCATTACCGCGATCACCGCGACGATCTGCACGAACGTGTTCGCCTTGCCGAAGAGGCTGGGGCGAAAGTTGCGCAGCCCCATCGCGGCGAACAGGATCGCGCCGATGATCAGGATGCCGAAGTCCCGCGCGAACACCAGCATCGTGACCCGCCACGACACCAAACCCACATGGTGCAGGGTCAGGAACAGGGACGAGAGCAGAAGCTTGTCGGCCACGGGGTCCAGGTACATGCCGAGCGTGGTTCTCTGCTTGAGCCAGCGGGCCAGCAGGCCGTCGAGCGCGTCGGACACCCCGGCGACCATGAACAGCGCGAACGCCGCGACATAGCGCCTCTCGAGCACGGCGAGCAGGAGAAAGGGCACCAGGCAAAGCCGCAGAAAGGTCAGCTGGTTCGGCGCGGCGCGGAGTTGGCTCATCGGGAGGGCAATGCGGAAGACATAGGCGATGCTAAACCGAAGCGGAGACCCCGGCGCGGATTCGGCGCTGTTTGACATGCCTCTCCCCGCACTTTAGCGTGAGAAAGACAGTGAGCCCGGGATGCGCGGGCCGACAGACGTACACCCGGTGAGACCGGAGCCCGCCCGCCGCGCACCAGAGGCCGGTGGGCTTCTTCGCGAAAGGGCGAACGATGCAAGAAGCGCTACTGGATTTCGGCAAGATGGACGGGCTCCTGCCCGGCATCGTGCAGGACGCGGCGACCGGCGAGGTACTGATGACCGGTTTCCTGAACGAGGAGAGCTGGCGGCGCACCCGCGAGACCGGCTACGTGACCTTTTGGAGCCGCACGCGCCAAAAGCTGTGGGCCAAGGGCGAAACCAGCGGCAATCGCCTGCGCGTGCTCTCCGCCGCCACCGACTGCGACCGCGACACGCTGCTTTTCCGGGTCCATGTGGAGGGCGACGGCCTGGTTTGCCATGAGGGTACGGTCAGCTGCTTCACGAAACCCCTAGAGGTGCGGGCGTGAGCAAGCTGCGGCTCGGCATTCCCAAAGGCTCGCTCCAGGACGCCACCGTCGACCTGTTCGCAAAGGCCGGGTGGAAGATCTATGCCAATGGCCGGTCGTACTTTCCCGAAATCGACGACCGCGAGATCGAGTGCATGCTCATCCGCGCGCAGGAGATGGCCCGCTATGTCCATTCGGGCGTGCTCGATGCGGGGCTGACGGGCATCGACTGGGTAGTCGAGAGCGGGCTCGAGGTCGAGAGCGTGTGCTCGCTGGTCTACGCGAAGCAGAGCCGCCGCCGGGTCAAGTGGGTGCTCGCGGTGCCGGAGGAGTCGCCGTGGCAGCGCGCCGAGGATCTGGCCGGCAAGACGATCGCGACCGAGCTGGTCGAGGTCACGAAAACCTATTTCGCGGGTAAGAACGTGCCGGTCAAGGTCGAGTTTTCCTGGGGCGCGACCGAGGTGAAGCCGCCCATGCTGGCCGACGCGATCGTCGAGATCACCGAGACCGGGTCGAGCCTGCGCGCGAACCGGCTCCGCATCCTTGACACCGTCATGGAGTCCGAGACGCGTTTGATCGTCAACCACGCCGCAGCCGAGGATGGCTGGAAGCGTGCCAAGGTGGACACGCTCGCGCTGATGCTGCGCGGCGCGATCGACGCGCAGGGCCAGGTCGGCTTGATGCTCAACGTCCCGGATGCGCGGCTCGCGGAAGTGCTGGCGGTGCTGCCCGCCCTCAACTCGCCTACCGTTTCGCCGCTGAGCAAGGGCGGCTGGTCGGCGATCAATACGATTTTGGAAGAAGGCCTGGTCCGCGAGGTCATCCCGCGCCTAAAGGCCGCCGGGGCGACCGGTATCGTCGAGTACCCGCTGAACAAGGTTGTTCTCTAAATAAAACGCCACGAAGTGGCCGCGAGCCGCGCAGGCGGTTTGCTTTGAGGCTGCAATGCAATTCCTGAGAAAAGACGGCGTAGCCCTGGCCTTTGAGGACACCGGAGCCGATCTGCCTTCCCTCCTGTTCGTTCACGGGTGCAGCCTGGACCATCATTCCTTCGACCCGCAAGTTGAATACTTCCGTCCCACGCACCGGGTCGTTTCGGTTGACCTGCGCGGACACGGCGCGAGCGACGCTCCTCGACAGGAGTACACCATGGCCGGGTATGCTGAGGATCTCGCGTGGCTTTGCGGCGAGCTTGGCCTGGTGAAGCCGGTTATCGTCGGCCACAGCATGGGGGGCAATGCGGGGCTGGAGCTGGCCGCGCGCTACCCGGACGCGCTTCGCTCGCTCGTCATGATCGATTCCTGCCTGCTGACGCCGCCTCTACCTCTGCATTTCGGCTTGGAAGCAGCACTGCACACGCCGGACTACCTCGCCGTCTGGCAGCAGGGGCTCACGGCCTTGAGCCTCCCTTCGGACAAGGAGGCGCCACAGGTAATTGCTTCCCTGCGAATCCAGCAGCATGTTTTAGCCTCGGCCTGGCAGAACCATGTGACGCGCTACGACGCGGCCTCGGCCGCCGAGGGCTGCCGTGTGCCGGTCGCTTACGTCGGCTCGACCATGCCCTTTGTCGATTTAGCCCGTTTCCAGGCCCTCACCCCGCAGCTGGTGATCGGCCACACGCTTGGGTCGGGTCATTTCTCGACGTTGGAAGTACCCGACCAGATCAATGCAATGCTCGCAACCTTCATAAAAAACCGCGAAAGCGTTCCAGGAGACAGATGGAAATCGTCCGTACTACCGGGTTAGGCGGCCGCCGGGGCCGCGCCCGGGTCGCCCAACTTGTCCAGCGCGGCGCGGCGACGGACCCGCGCGTCGCCTCCGCGGCCGAGCGCATCGTCAACGCGGTCCGCAAGGACGGCGACCGGGCCCTGCGCGCCTGGGCCGCCAAGCTCGACGGCCTGCCCCCAAAAGCCGCCTTGCGTATCGAACAGACAGACATGCGGATGGCGCTCGCCGCCCTGCCCACCGGCATGCGCAACGCGCTCGAGACGGCCGCGGCCAATATTCGCGCCTTCGCCGAGCGCCAGATGCCGCGCGGTTTTGATTTCGAGCCCGCGCCCGGCCTCCGAGTCGGCCAGCGCATCCGCCCGCTCGACTCGGTGGGCTGCTACGTCCCCTCCGGGCGGCACCCCCTGCCCTCGACGCTGCTGATGACCGCGATCCCCGCGCAGGTCGCGGGCGTCGCGCGCATCGTGGCCGTCAGCCCAAAGCCCGCGCCGGAGGTCCTGGCCGCCGCCGCGCTGCTCGGCATCACGGAGTTCTACCGGGTCGGCGGCGCGCAGGGCGTGGCCGCGCTCGCCTACGGGACTGCCTCCATCCAGAAGACAGACAAGATCGTCGGCCCGGGCAATGCCTACGTCACCGCCGCGAAGAAGCTGGTGGCCTTCGAGGCGAGCATCGATATGCTCGCCGGGCCGACCGAGATCGTGGTCGCCGGCGAAACCGGCGACCCGAAGGAGATCGCCGCCGACCTGGTCGCGCAGTCCGAGCACGACCCGGACGCGGTCGCCATCTTCGTGACCACCAAACCCGAGCTCGCCCGGCGCGTTGTCGCCGAAGCCGCGCGGCAGGCGAAAACCAACCCGACCGCGGCGCTGTCGCTCAACCGCTCCGGCGTCGCCATCGTCGCGGGCTCGCTCGCCGAAGCGCGCGCGATCACCAACGATCTCGCGGGCGAGCACCTCACCGTCGACTCCGCCGTCGACCTCGACTGGGTCCGCCATGCCGGGTCGGTGTTTATCGGGCGCTGGTCGCCCCAGCCCATGGGCGACTATGTTTCCGGCCCCAACCACACCCTGCCGACGAGCGGCCAGGCACGCCTGCGCGGCGGGCTGAGCGTCTACGACTACCTCAAGCTGATCACCGTGCAGGAGTACACCGAGGCCGGCCTCGCCCGGCTGGGCCCGGCGGCGATCCGCATCGCGGAGGCCGAGGGGCTGCGCGGCCATGCCGAGGCCGTGCGGGCGCGGGGCGTCCTCGCGTGAGCGAAAGCCTGCCTCCGGCAAAAGACATCCCGCCCGCTGGACGCGCGGCCCCGCCGCAGCCCCGCGCGGTGGTCAAGGCGATGAAGGAGTACCACCCCCCGCTGGGCAACCGCGACGGGCTCCGGCTCGACTTCAACGAGAACACCCTGGCCTGCTCCCCGCGCGTCCGCGAGGCCCTGCAGGCGGTCACCGCGGGCGACCTGACGCGCTACCCCGAGCGCGGCCCGGTCGAGGCGCTCGTCGCCCGGCACCTCGGCCTGCCACCCGAGCAGGCGCTGCTCACCAACGGCGTCGACGAAGCGATCCACGTCCTGTGCCAGGCGTTTCTCGACCCCGGCGACGAAATGCTCCTGCCTGTCCCGACCTACTCCATGTATGAGGTCTACGCCTCCGCCGCAGGGGCATCCATCGTTCCCGTCCAGGCCGCCCGCGCGGACTTCGCCTTCCCATACGAGCGCGTCCTGGCCGCGATCGGCCCGCGCACGCGCCTCATCGCCCTGGCCAATCCGAACAGTCCCACCGGCTCTACGCTGCGCCGCGAGCAGATCCTCACGATTGCCGCGCAAGCACCTCAAGCGATTGTCCTCGCCGACGAAGCGTACTTTCACTTCCACGGCGAAACAGTGCTGGACTGCGTGGGCTCGCCGGACTACCCGAACCTCCTCGTCGCGCGCACGTTTTCAAAGGCTTACGGGCTCGCCGGGCTGCGCCTCGGGCTGCTCGCCGCGGACCCCGGCACCATGCACTGGCTGCGCCGCGTGATCTCCCCTTACAGCGTCAACGCGCTCGCGCTGGCCTGCCTGCCCCCGGCGCTGGCCGATGAGGCTTACCTGGACTGGTACGCCGGCGAGGTCAAAGCCGCCCGAAGTGAGCTGTACGCGATTTGCGACGAGTTGGGCGTGCGCACCTGGCCGTCGGAAGCGAACTTCGTCCTGCTGGAGATCGGCCCGCTCCACCGGGAGTTTACCCAAGCCATGCACGCCCGCGGTGTGCTGGTGCGCGACCGCTCCCTGGACCCCGGCTGCGACGGCTGCGTGCGGCTCACGGTGGGCACTCGCGAGCAGATGCGCGGCGCGCGCGACGCCCTGCGGGCCGCGCTGGCCGGACTGAAGCGGTACGATACTGGGAATGCCTGAAGCCCCAGC
>CAXUEU010000071.1:0-16325 GCA_964250195.1 uncultured Acidobacteriaceae bacterium | reverse complement strand
CTCCAGGGCGCGGGCGCGGGGAGCTCCGTGATTCGCCTCGCCCCCGGCTCGGCCGGCTTCGGCGACCCGAACGTGCCCAAGCCGCTCATCCTCACCCCGAACGGCAACCAATCCTTCCACCAGAATCTGTGGGACCTCGGCCTGTCGATCGCGCCGGGCAACTCCGGGGCGATCGGGCTCAGCTATGTCGCCAACAACACCGGCGCGGTGCACAACGTATCCGTAACGAGCGAGGACGGCAAGGGCTCGGCCGGAATCGACCTGACTCGACAGTATGCCGGGCCGCTGCTGCTGCGGAACACCAAGGTGGCCGGGTTCGACACGGGCATCGCGCTCGCCAATGCCGAGTACGGCGTGACCATGGAAGCGATTACGTTGAGCGGCCAGAACGTGACCGGCATCCGCAACGTGAACCAGCCCCTGAGCGTGCGCGGCTTGGTCAGCGACAACCAGGTGCCCGCCTTGACGAACCAGGGCGGTCTGCTCGTCCTGCTCGATGCGACGCTGACCGGCGGGCTCGGCACCAATGCGGCCGTGCAGACGAACACGTCAGCCTACCTGAGAAACGTGACCACCGGCGGCTACTCCGGAGCCGTGCGGAATACAGGCTCTTCCGCCTCGCAAAGCGGGCCGGCCAGCGTCGGCGAGCAGCTCGTGGGCGCGGCGCAGACCCTTTCGGGCGCGGCAAACGCGGGCAGCCTCAAGCTGCCCGTCTCGGAAACGCCGTCATTCGCGAGCACCGATCCTAGTGACTGGGCGGCGTTTACTCCGCGCTCCTATGGGGACACCGCGGGCCTGCAACCCGCGCTCGACTCCGGCAAGCACACCGTCTACTTCCCGTTCGGGTCGTACTTCTCCTATGCGGAGACGGCCGTGAACGTGCCGGACTCGGTGGACCGGATCGTCGGATTTTCCTCGGTCATCAACGGCAGCAGCAACGGGGTCAACGGGGGCGGCATCCGCTTCGTGGTGACGAGCAACAGCCCCGACCCGCTGATCCTGGAGCAGTTCGGGTACGGCCTCAAGATCGACCATCGCGGCAGCCGGCCTGTGGTCGTCAAGGACGCGCGCATGAGCTACACGAGCGTTCCCGGCGCGGGCGACCTATACCTGGAAGACGTGGAGGCGGTCGGCTTGACCATCCAAACGGGGCAGCACGTGTGGGCGCGGCAACTGAACGACGAGGTCGCGGGAACCAAAATCTCCAACGGCGGCACGGCCTGGATTCTGGGCATCAAGACCGAGCGCGGCGGCACGGTGATCGATACGCTGCCCGGCGCGAGCACGGAGCTGCTGGGCGGCCTTGTCTATCCGGCAGCGGCGGTCAACGCGGGGGACGTGGCGTTCCGCTCGACCGACGCGCAAGCCTCCTACATCTACACGCAGTCGGCCTACTGCACCAACTGCGGGTATGCGACGCAGATCGAGGAGATTCGCGCGGGCGTGGATCGGCGCATTTCCGCCAACCCGAGCGCCGGCTTCCGCATGCCGTTGTTCGTCGGCTACCGGTAACGTATCCAGAGTGCGGTGGTGTGTTACTTCTACCCGAGGGAGACACACACACGCATGCGCATCCTGATCGCGCACAACCGCTACCGGCAAAGCGGGGGCGAAGACAACGTGGCGGCAGCGGAAGCGGCTCTTCTGCGCCGCTGCGGCCATGCGGTCGAGCAGCTCGAGCTAGACAACGATCATATCCAGGGCGGCTTGGCCAAAATTGCCGCGGCGGTCGGCTCGCTGTACTCCCTTCACGGCAAAGCGACGGTTCGCGAGGCCATCGAGCGTTTTCGGCCCGATGTGGTCCACGTTCACAACTTCTTTCCTTCTTTCTCCCCCGCGATCTTCCGGGCGTGCGAGCAGGCAGGGATTCCGGCGGTACACACGCTGCACAACTTTCGCATCGTGTGCGCGGGGGCAACGCTGTTCCGCGACGGGCGGGTCTGCGAGCAGTGCCTGAACGAACGCTCCTCGCTGCCCGGCGCGCGGCACGGCTGCTACCGGGGCAGCCGGGCCGGTTCGGCGGTGAGCGGGCTCGGAATGGCCTTGCACGAGCGTCTCGGGACCTGGGCGGAGAGCGTCGCGGCCTACATCGCCCTGACGGAGTTTGCCGCCGGCAAGCTCGGTACATGGCGAGTCCCGCGCGGCAAGATCGTGGTCAAGCCCAACTTCACCGCCGACCACGGCGTGGGCGAGGGCGACGGGGACTATGCCGTTTTCGCGGGACGGCTCAGCCCCGAAAAAGGCCTGCAAACGCTGATTGAAGCGGACGCGGCCGGACAGCTCGCGATGGAGGTCGTGGTCCTCGGCGACGGGCCCATGTTGGGGCAGGTCACGAGCGCCTCCGAGCGCCCCGGCAGCCGGCTGAAGCCAAAAGGCCGGCAAACGCACGCGCAAATCCTTGAGTTCATGCGGCACGCGCGCGTCCTGGTCCTGCCGTCACTCTGGTACGAAGGGCTGCCTCTGGTCCTGCTGGAAGCGTTTTCGCTGGGCCTGCCGGTCCTAGGGGCCGGGCATGGGAGCCTCGCGGAGCTGATCGAGCCCGGCCGCACCGGCATGCTCTTCGAACCGGGCGACGCGCTCGATTTTGCGGCGAAACTGGCATGGTTCGCGAGCGAGACGAGCGACGTGCGCACGATGCGTGAAGAGGCGCGAGCCCGCTACCTGGAGCGGTACACCCCGGAGGTCAACTATCTCGAGCTGTTCGCCATTTACACCAAAGTAACGTCCAAGGCGGAGATTTCCTTTGCTCCCGGCGCGCATCACCGCTAGGCTTTGGTAACCGGCAGGTTAGGCAACCCCGTTCTGCTTCCAGGTCGTAAGAAATCGAGCGAAGACTCGACATGCACGATGAAACTTGTTTTTTGAAAGCAAGCTGGCTCAAGGATTGGCGGGGCATGGTGGAAGAGCGAACGGGACTGGCACGCGCGGCGCGGCCCGCGGTGGAACGTGACGGGGTTTACCGGACGGCATCGGCGGGGAGCGCGGCCTTCCCGGAGACGGCCGGGGCTGAACCCTACGAAAATTTGCATGATCTGCTCGACGTGCTGCGCAGGCGCTGGCGCACCGTCGCCCTGTGCGCGGCCGCATGTCTGAGCCTGGGCGTGCTCGCCTGCTTTGTCCTCACGCCCAAGTACACGGCGACGGCGGCGCTCGAGGTCAATCGGGAAAGCGGAACCACTGCCGGCACGCTCTCCCCGGAAGCGGGCAGCCTGCCGGAAGATGTGAAGACCGAAGTCGAAACCGACACCAGTGTGCTCCAGTCCAGCGGTTTGGCCCTGGAGGTCATCGAGCGGCTTCACCTGGAACGTACGCCCCCCTTCAACCGCGTGCACGTGAAGACCGAAACCGGCCTGCCATTGAGCCGAGCGCCCAAGACCCGCGACGCCTACCTGCACCTGTTCGGCAAGGCTCTCAAGGTCAGCTCCGTGCCGGAGAGCCGACTGGTCGACGTCTCGTTTCAAAGCCCAGACCCGGCCGTCGCCGCGACCGTCGCGAACACGCTCTCCGAAACCTTCATCGCCGACACGCTGGGCCGCAGGCTGCACTCCGACGAAACGGCCTCATTCTGGATCGGGCGCGAACTGACCTCGCTGCGCGACAGAGTGCGCGACTCCGAGCAGGCCCTGGCCGACTTCGAACACAGGACGGGCCTGGCCGGCATCGACGTGCAATCTTCGCAAGCGGGCGGGCAGAGCGGGCTGCCGACCCAGGCGCACAACGCGGTACTGGACCGGCTGAACTCGCTCAACCAGGAGCTGACGGCCGCCGAGGCCAACCGCATCTCGGCCGAAACGGTCTACAAGCTGACGCAGAGCCAAGACCCGGAGGTGGTCCTCGGCCTCGGCGCGATGAACGCAGCCGGAGGCGGCGTCTCGCAGGCGGGCGGGCTCGAGCTGCTGCGCGGTCTTCGCTCTCAGCAAGCCTCGCTGAAGCTGGAACTGGCCGACCTCGAAACCCGCTTCGGCCCGCAAAACCCCAAGCTGGTGCAGCTCAAGAGCCAGGCCGCCGCGCTGGAACTCGAGCTTTCGGCCGAAATGGGCCGCCTGCGCACGCGCGCCGAGAACGATTTCCGCTATGCGCAAAGCAACGAAGCCGCTCTGCGCGGGCAGCTCGCGCGGCAGCAAAAGCTCGCCGACCGGTTCACCGACGACGCCGTCCAGCTTCAACTGCTCGCGCAGGAAGCCCTCTCCAACCGCACCCTTTACCAGAGCCTCTACTCGCAGCTCAACCAGGCTAACGTCGCGGCGGGCATTCACGCGACCCGGCTCGACATCGTCGATCGCGCGTTGGTGCCGGGCTCGCCTTCCTCGCCTAACTACCTCATCCTCATCGCGGCTTCGCTGGGCCTCGGCCTCGTTGCAGGGGCGACGCTCGCGTTCGTGCAGCAAAGCTCGGACAGCTCGATCCGCATGGCGCGCGACGTCGAAAACACGGTACACATTCCCGTCATCTCGCAGCTCCCGGCGCTGCCCGAGGCGGCGGGCGCGGCCAACATTCTCGACTCGCCGCGTTCGCCTTTCGCGGAGTCGTGCCGTTCGCTGTGTACCGCGGTCGCCGGCCTGCTCGGCTCGGGCAGCGAACCCCGCGTCCTGCTCATCGGCAGCCCCGTTTCAGGCGACGGCAAGTCGACGGTCGCCTTCAATCTCGCGGCTGCCATGGCGCAGCGCGGCGAACGCGTCCTGCTCATCGACGGCAACCTCCGACACCCCGGCCTCGGCGAATTTCTGTCCGAGACGGGGCTGGGCGGGTTGAGCGCGGCCCTCGCCTCGGGACAGCCGCTCGCCGAGCACACGTCCGCCCATCCGCGCCTGCCGGGTCTTGCGATCCTGAGCGCGGGCCGAACCCCGGAGCTCCCCGCTGAACTGTTCAGCTCGCCTGAGTTCGACCGTCTGCTCGTCGAAGCACGGGAAAGCTACCGGTGGACGGTGATCGACAGCCCGCCCATGCTGCCCTACACCGATGCCGCGATCATGGCGGAGAAGGTGGACGGAGTCGTCGCCGTGCTCCGCTCCGGGGTGACCTCGCGCGAGGCCCTGAAAACCTACACCCAACTGCTCCTCCGTACGCGCGCCCCGCTGCTCGGATTCGCCCTGAACTGCGTCGACGCCCGTACGGCCCCGGCCCTCCAACCTTCGACGGACCGCTCGCTCCCGGGAGCCGCCCTCCATGCGTAACACGATTCTTTTCGCCGCCGCCTGTCTCGCCTTGATCGCGTCGGCCGCCTCGGCGCAAACACAGCCGCTCACGCGTGAGTTCCAGCCCGTTTCCGACTCCGCCGGCAGCCATGCGAACCGCGCCGGCACGCGGAACGGCACGACTGGCACGGCGGCGGCCTCGGTGCCGGAAGATTTCGCGAACCTCCTCCTCGAACCCGGCTTCCTGCTCGATCTCGCGGTGTACGACATGCCGGAGATTTCGAGCCAGCTCAGGGTGGACCATGCGGGGGATGTCACCGTTCCGCTTTCGGGGACGGTTCACGTCGCCGGGCTCACCCTGCCCGAGGCGCGCGAGCGCATCGAGGCGAAGCTGGTCAGCTCGGGCATTCTGCTGCACCCTAAAACCAACCTCGACGTGCTCCAGTACGCGGGCAGCAACATCACCGTGCTGGGCGAGGTGCAGACGCCTGGCCGCCTGCCGCTGCTCGCGCCGCACTCGCTCGACGATGTGCTCGCGATGGCCGGAGGCGAGTCGCAGCTGGCCGGGAGCACCATCGAGATTTCGCACCCGCAGGATGGAGCTTCCCTCAAGAGGGTCGTGCACTACGACCGCAAACGAAGCGCGGGGGCGGGCCGCGATGTCGAAATCCAACCGGGAGATACGGTCGTCGTGCCCCGCGCGGGCATCGTCTACGTACTCGGCGCGGTGAACCGGCCGGGCGGCTACCTGCTTCAGGAAGATGGAACCCTCGACGTAGCCGGGGCGATCTCAGTCGCCTCCGGGACCTCGCTCGACGCCTCCATCGGCTCGATGCGCATCATCCGCAAGGCCGGCGACGGCACGCTGACCAGCCTGCCGGTCGCCTACCGGAAGATCACCGAGGGCCGGGAGCAGCCGGCGGCGCTGCACGACGGAGACATCCTCTACGTCCCCATCAGCAAGCTGAAGTCGGTGCTCTCCGCCGGCATCGCATCGTCGGCCTCCTCCGCGCTCATCTACTCGGTGCGATGAGGACGGACCTTGCGCCCTCGGCCGCGCGCGTTAAGCACCCGCTTCGTTACTGGATGCTGGTTGCCTGCTCGGTCGGCATCCCGAACGTGGTCAAGTTCGACAGCTCCGGCTTGACCCATAACGCGGGGCTTTTCAACGCGTCCTCGATCGGAGCCATCGCGCTTTCGCTCACGCTCGCGTACCTGCTCTTCGTCATGCGCCTGCTCAGGAAAGAACCCCTGCTGCCCCGCCCGGTGCGCTGGGACCGGGCGCTCTGGTTGCCGCTGCTCGCCGGGATGGTCGCCGCTACCCTGCTCGGGCCGGGCAACCGGCTCGCACCGGGGTCGCACACCGACTTTTTCGTGAGCGGCTACCGGCTCTTCGAGTGGGTGACCGCCTTCGTGCTTGCGTTATCGCTGTACGCGCGCGAGCCTGAAGCGACCGCGACGGACATGCTGATTCGCGTGATGGGCACCAGTTGCTGGACCAATATCCTGCTGGTCTGGTGCGTGCTCCCGGTCTGGCCTTCGCAGGTGTACGGCGACCCCATGGACGGAGCCGAAACCGCGCGGAGGCTGGGCGGCCTGCTCATCCACCCGATCGGTTTGGGGCTCTACTCCGAGATCGGCTTCTTCTACTGTTTCCTGTTTTCGCGCGGATGGCGCAAGTGGGGCGGCTGCGGGCTGGCCCTGCTCACTCTGGCCCTCACCTATGCCCGCGCCGAAGAAGCGGCGTTCGTTCTCACATTCTTCCTGTATGTGCTCGTGCTTTCGCGGCGCGTGACGATCCGGGCGGCCGGTGTCGCGCTTTGCGCTCTCGCCGCGGCGGGCGGGGCCGTGTTCCACGAGCGCGTCCTCGCCTACGCGGGCCGGGGGCACGGTCTGAGCAACATCACCACGCTCTCGGAGCGGACCTATGTCTGGCAGGCCGCGATGAAGGCCCTCGCCCTGCGGCCCTGGCTCGGCTACGGGTACGTGAACGGAGTGAAGAATGCGCTGCGTGAACAGTGGCGGTTCGCCCACTGGATCCCTCCGCACTGCCACAACGAGTTTCTCCAGGCGGCGGTTTCCGGCGGCCTGCTCGCAGGTCTTCTCGTCCTGATCCTTTACTTGAGAACGCTGGTGAAGGGTGCCCGGCATGCGTTCAGAAGCAGCAAGGATGCTTTTCTCTTCGTGGTTTTCCTGCAACTCGTCATTCTCTCGCTGGGCGAGCCCATCCTGACGAATCCGATTTCTCGCGCGGGTTCGATCTTCCTGCTCGTCTTTCTCGCGATCACGGCGCGGCCGCGCGGGAAGCCATTGCCCCGCCCGGCCCTCCAAGCTCCTAATCTAATCCCGGTCGACGCGGAGTTTGCCCATGCCTGAGTTCCGCTTCAAAACCCTGCTCCTCCTGACGGCCGCTCTGGCTGCAAGTGCTTTCGCGCACGCCCAAACCGCCGCGAAAACCTTCGACATCGATGCGGTAGCGGCACAAACGGCGGTGCCGGGCAGCTACTTCGGCATGAACCTCGCCGGGGCCGCATGGCAACACCCCTGGCCGGCGGTATCTACCCGGCAGGTGCGCATTTTCGACGCCGCCTGGTACCACCTGGAACCGCAAAAAGGCGCTTGGGATTTCGCGCACTTGGATAAAGACGTCGAGGAAGCCCAACAGCACCATGCGGACCTCGACCTGGTCCTGGAAGCCCCGCCGACCTGGGCCAGCGCGCGGCCAAACGAGACCAACCCCTACCCCTGGCAGCCGGCCGGCGTCCGCGCCGAAGCAGCACATCTCGACGACTGGGCTGAGTATGTGCGCGCGATCGCGATGCGCTACAAGGGCAAGGTCCACACCTACGAGCTTTGGAATGAGCCCAACCAGAAGGATTCCTACTCCGGCGACATTGCCCACCTGGTCGACATGTCACGCGAGGCTTATCGGGTGCTCAAGGAGGTAGATCCGCGCATCACGGTCATTTCACCTTCACCGGCACCGGGCAAAGGCGTCGAGTACCTGGGCTCTTTCCTGAGCCAGGGCGGCGGCAGCGCATTTGACGTCCTCGGCTTCCACTTTTACGACAATCTGAGCGATCCGCACACGCACCCCGAGGGCGTTCTCGGGACGGCACGCGCGCTGCGCGATCTGTTCGCGGCCAACGGCTTGCCGGGCAAGCCGGTCTGGAACACCGAGTCCGGGTACTACATCCACTCCGACCCTGGCGCAGCCGCCCAAATCGGCAACTATCCATCCGGCACTCATGTCCTCGGCCAGGACGAAGCGGCGGCGGCGGTGGCGCGGTCCTACCTGGCGGGCTGGGCGGCCGGGATCGGACGCTTCTACTGGTACGCCTGGGCCGAACCGCAGTACGCCTTCGTCGACGACGGCGGGACACGCCCCAAGAAGGCCACCATTGCCTTCGACACCGTCGAGCAGTGGATCACAGGCACTCGCTACCAAGCCCTCGCGCGCTCGGCGGAGAACGTCTGGACGCTCACGCTGCTGACCCCGTCCAACAAGGCCGAGCACATCGTGTGGACCAGCCAGGACCCGGGAGCGCTGGCCATACCCCCAAGCTGGCACGCGACCAGGCTGGTCGACCTCGCCGGTAAGGAAGCGACCTTCGGGACCGCTCCGGTCGCGATCGGGCCGATGCCGGCGCTCGTGCGCTGAGGCAGCTTTCGAGTGGCTGCGGCCTTTTCAGATTCATCCCTTGCGGCTTTTCTTGACGCGCTGGCCGCGCAGGAGCCCGGCGAAAAGATCGGCCAGCTGCCGGCCGGCCTTCTCGGGCGAGAACAGCCGTTCGTACCGGGCGCGTGCTTCCCTGCTCGCGGCGTTCCACCGGGCCTCGCCGGCCAATAATGCCTGGAGCTTGTCCGCTCCGTCCTCGATCGAGCCGAGATCCCAAAACGCGCCCGTGGCCTCATCGACGAGCTCGGGTATGCCGCCGACCCGGGCCGCCACGACCGGAACTCCGGCCGCGAGCGCCTCGATGAGAGCGACCGGGCAGTTTTCCAGCTCCGCTGCGTGGGCCAGAATGCGGTGCCGCCCGAGCCAACCCGCGGCGTTCCTGACATTGCCGGCGAAAGAAACGTGCCCGAACAAGCCGAGTTCGCGGGCCAGCCGTTCCAGCTTCGCCCGGTCCTCGCCGCCACCCAGGAAAGTCGCCGTGGATGGTAGGCCGCGCCGGTGCAGCTCGGCGAGCACGCGCAGCGTGTAAGCCTGGTTCTTGCGCGGTTCCAGCGTGCCGATGGAGAGAATGTCCGCCGCGCGCGCCTCGGGATTCACCAGGGGCGGCAGCACGAAGTTCGGGATCACGGCCGAAGCGACGCGCGCCGCGGCGGGAATGCGCTGCTCGATGCGGCCTCGCATATAGCGCGAGACATACACCAGCGCGTCGACCCGGGGCAGAACGGAGCGCTCCAGCGCCTCGATGGAGCGGAACACGCGCCCGTGCGCCGGAATTTCTCCGCGCACCGCCCACTCGGAAGCCTGTGAGTCGTTGAAGTGAATTACCAGCACGACCTTGTCGAGGCCGGGGCGGCGCAGGGCAAGCGCGGCCTGGGCCGACAGGGGGTCCTGCGCGTACAGGATCGCGGGTTCGCCGCCCGGGCGCAGCGCCCGCCGGAGAGCTTTCCGCAGATATAAGTTGTGGCCCTCGCGGTACCACCAGATCGCGGCCTGCCGGCTGAACGGACGCAGGGCGTGCCGCAGCGCGAAGGCCGGGGTTCGCAGCGCCGCCGGCCCACTAAATGGAGTGAGGATCTCCGCCACCCACCCACCGCTCGCGAGCATCACTTGCACGGCCAGCGCATGGACCTGACCGCCGCTGAAGCCATGCTCGCGCATTTGCGACAGGAGAATGCAGCGGCCAGTCCGCTCGCCGATCGGGCGAGGAACCGGATGTGCGAGCGTCGTGCTCACCGCACGAGTTCCCGCTCAGGCATGTCGACCGGGCTGACCCCGACCGGACCGAGATCCGGGTGGTTCGCGAGCCAGGCTTCCGCATACCCGGAGAGCTTGCCATAGCTGTTGTCGAACCAGCGAACCTGCCGCCCCAGCAGCAGCCCGAGCAGCATGGCATGGAGGCGGTTGGTGTAGATCACGCGCGGACGGGAGAGCATGGCCACGCCGCTGCGGACGAGATTGTCGCGCACGCGGTACCAAGGCTGTGCCACGTCGGCCGCGCGGCCCAGCTTGCGCGTACGCAGCACGAAGCGCGAGAGAAGAGCGCAAGCCAGACGGTCGCTCATTCGCATGCAGTCGTCCCAGTCCACGCCTTCCCGCGCGTGCCCGGCGATCGCCTCGGGGATCCCGGCGCCCTCGGGATCACGGCGGAAAAAGTACAGCGCCGGGTCCACCGGTTCGGCCGGGTCGGCGCGCAGGCCGGAGTAGAGCTGGTGCGCCATGTCGGGCATCAGATGCACGCGCTCGACCCCGCACTCCCGGAGCGCCGCGAGCGACCGGCCGTCGCGGACGAAAACAGTCAACGCCGGGTGCTCCTTCAAAAGGCGGCAGCGTTGCTCGCGCGCCCGGTCGCTCGCGAAGTAGACCGTCTGCGGCATCTGCACGATCTGGTGCCGGGGAAACTGCCGCATCACGCCGGCCATGGCGTCGAGGTGCTCGGGGTAAAGGTCGCCGAGGTTGCCGCCGCCGTGGAAGACGAATACATCGTCCGGTTCTACCCCGCGCAGGACCGCGGGCAGGTCGTGGAGGTTGTAGCGCCGTTTGACCGCGATGCGGTGGCGGCTGAAAAACGCTTCCGTACCTTGATTGATGAGCAGGTCGCCGATATTGCGGTGCAGCGGATAGTCGATATAGATGACGCGGGAGCCCGGCCTGAGCACCTCCGCGATCCCATCGAGTTTAGCTTCGAGGGCGAGCATCGCCTGTTGTGCTTCGTTCATCGTGGGGCCTTTCCGGGTCCGGTTCGTGGGGGGCTGCTCTCGCCCGAGCAACCGCAGGTACAGCTGTTCAGCATGGGCGGCTCGCTTCCGCCAGGTATGCTCACGCGCGGTACGGAGCGCTGCCTCCGACATACGGGAGCGCATGGCGGCGGGTGCTTCGGCGTAGTTCTCGATCGCCGACGCCAAATCCCGAACGACCTGCTGCCTCATGTGCACGGGTACCTTGATGGCGGCGGACGCGGGGACGAAGTCGCGGGCACCGCTGGTATCGAGGCAGACGACCGGCAGCCCGCATGCCATGGCCTCGAGCAGCTGCGCGCCGAACGAGTCGCGAAGGCTCGTGAACAGGAGCACGTCATGGCTGAGATAGGCCGCGCGAACTTTTTCCCAAGGCACCCGGCTGCCGGTCCAGGAGACCCGGTCCTCCAGGCCGCGCGCGCGCAGCATCGCCTGCACCGTGCCCGCCTCCATGCCGCCGCCGAGGATGGTAAGGGTGAACGGAGTCCGGACGCGGGCCAGCGCGTCGAGCGCGAGCGGAAGCCCCTTGCGGGCAAGCAGCCGCCCGACCCACAGGATGCGCAAAGGCCCGTCCCGCTCCGCGAAAGAGCGCGCCCGGTCGGCGAAAAAGCTCGCGGGCAAGCCGGCATCGAGAAACAACTCCGCGTCCGCTCGACCCATCGAGCGAAAAACGCGCAGGGTTTCGAGGTTGGTTCCCAGAAGGGCACCGGCGGATCGGTATGCCGCGCGATGCAGCGGGGATAGCGCAAGCAGCCGGACGGACAGGGTCCGCGCTCGCTCCTTGAGCTCGCTTGCGCCGAAGTCGGAGAGCAGCGCCGGGTGCGCGGTGTTGCCGCCCCCCACCGGGCCGAAGACGACCGGAATCCCGAGCCGGCCGAGCAGAGTAGGCACGTGGACGCTGCCGAAGGTGACGTGGTGCGCGAGGTCGAACGTCTCGGCAGCCATGAGCCTGCGCGCCGCCTTGAGAGCGGCCCACTGCCACAGAACGTAGCGGGGCGCGCTCGAGCGAGTCAGCCAGACCGGGCGGGCCTGCACGAAGGTGAACCTGACGGGGACCTCCGGATGCTCGCGAAGGTAAGCTTCGATCGCGGGCCGCGCGCCCTGCTCCGCAAGCACTTGAACCGCCATGCCGCGCTCGGCCAGGTGCACGGCCCAGTTCCAGCCGTTGCCGGGCTCGGTACCGTAGTTCGGCGCGCAGGCATATGCGGATACGAGGATGCGAAGCAAAGGCGGTGTTCTCCGGAGTCTCTCAGGATGGGTAAGGCGCGGCTTCGCGAAGGCTCAGCGGGCGCCGGGTGAGCCTCCGCATGCGCAGCACGAAGGCGGAAGCGAGGATGGCCTGGAAAAGCAGGTTGACGGCGATCATCCCGAGGAGCGACCCGGCCAAGCCGAGCCTGCGCGAGAATGGCCCCGCGAGCAGGACCGAAAACGCGATGAGCACCGGGTACGACCAGAAGATGGGCGCGGTGTACTCGAGCGCGATCAACCCCGCGCGCAGGGGCCCGGACAGAAAGATGACCAGGTAGAGCAGCGCGTACAGCCGCAGCAAGGAGCCGTAGGCCGCATACTTGGGACCGTAGGCCAGGTGCAGCCAAAACTCCGGAGCGGCGGCGATGGCGGCCGCGAAGACCAGCGTGAGGGTTCCCCAGCGCCGCAGCACGGACTGAATGTAGTGAAGCAGAGCTTCGACGCCCCCCAGGTGCATCCGCCGGGCGGCCTCGGCGGGGACGACGTTATCGAGCCCCAGATACCATACGTGCGCCACCGCGACGACGTTCTGCGCGGCGCGCAGGGCAGCCGCGGCGGGCGCGCCGTAGTAGACCGGAGCCGCCATGAGAAACAGGTTGCCCGCTCCCCAGGACATGAACGCCGACGGCGCGAGCCAGCGGGCCATGGACCAATGGCGGCGCGCGACCTCCGCGATGGCCGGACGGGAAACCACGAAAGGGCCATAACGTAGAGCGCACGCGACGAAACCGGCGAGCGAGGTCGCGGCAATGACCCAGAGCACGCTCGCGATCGAGGCATGGGGGTTGCGGGACATCAGAAAGAGAAAGGGCAGCTGCGTCAGATAGCTCACCGCATCGCTTTGAAGCGCGATCCGGCTTTGTCCGGTGACGAAAAAGAAGCGGCGGATGAAATCCTGGAGCAGGTAGGCGAAAGTCGCGCCGGCGAGCGGCAAGGCCAAACCATCGGCATGCCAGCCTTGGAACAGCCGTGCAGCCAGCCAGACCCCGCCCAAGACCAGAGCGGACGCGAGGACCGCGAAGACGAGCTCCTGCACCAGAACCGCGCCGTAGTAGCGGGGTCTCTCAGCCTCCTCCTGCTTCGGCCCGATGCTCACCATCGGGGTCACCACGAACGCGTACTGGAGGCTGTTGGCGAACAGGACCACCATCCACGCCAGCGCGAACACCCCGTACTCCCTCATGCCCAACCCTCGCGCGAGCAGGATGTTGGTCGCGAAGTTGGCGCCGCTGACCAGGGCCTGGTCGAACAGAGCGACGGGCGCGCGGCCGTTCGCGAGACGCGCGGCGCGTCTGCCGAGTTGCTCCATCCGAGGCATTCTGAGCTTGGTCATAAGCGGGAAACGAGTCGAGCGTAGCACGATGCGCGCCGGGCGCAGCCACTTATTCGCGGCTCGCCCATTACCTAAGTACTGGTGTAACTGCTGTGGATCGGTGCTATGTTCGGTTGGTCGATGCGGAATAAGTCGGCCGAGGGGCGGCAATGAGGCAGTCAGAGCGCGTCAACATTCTGGGCGTGGGCGTGGATGCGATTTCAATGGATGAAGCCGTGCGTCGCACGGAGTCGCTGCTCCAGGAGGGCAAGCCGGGCTACGTGTGCGTCACGGGCGTGCACGGCATCATCGAGGCCCACAAGGACTCGCACTTTCGGGCCATCCTGAACGGCTCGGCGATGACCACGCCGGACGGAATGCCCACGGTATGGATCGGCCGCGCGCGCGGGCATGCCCGGATGCGCCGCGTCTACGGGCCGGATTACATGCTGGCCGTGTGCGCCGACGGTGTCGACCGAGGCTTGCGGCATTTTCTGTATGGCGGCAAGGACGGCGTGGCCGGCGAGCTGCAAGCGGCGCTGGAGCGGCGCTTTCCCGGCATTCGGATCGCCGGAACGTACACGCCCCCTTTTCGCCCGCTCACCGGGGCGGAGCAGGACGCGCTGGAGCGTGAGGTGCGTGCAAGCGGAGCGGACATCCTTTGGTGCGGTCTCAGCACGCCCAAGCAGGAGCGCTTCATGGCGGAGCAGGTGGGCCGGCTGCCGGTCAAGTTGATGGTGGGCGTGGGGGCGGCATTCGACATCCTGAGCGGGCGCACGCGGGACGCTCCGGCCTGGCTCAAGGGATCCGGGTTGCAGTGGCTCTACCGCCTTGGGCAGGAGCCGCGGCGTCTTTGGCGCAGGTACTCGGCGATCGTGCCGCGCTTTTTATGGTTGGTTCTGCTGGAGAGAACGGATGGCGACGACGGCGCAACACGCGGAGCTCTTCCCTGCCCTGGCGAAGGAGCGGACAGGCAGGCAGCGGGTGCCGCTGCTCGCGACCATGTGCGTTGCCATGCTGCTCGATCTGTTTTGCGTGGGAGCCGGCGTGCTCGCCGGGCGGGAGTGCTTCGCGCTCTATCACGGAACCGCGGCCTGGCCCGGCCACCCGGACCTGCTGCTCGCGATCTGCTTCGAGTATTGGCTCGTTTTCGTTTTTCTAGCGCGGGCGCACAAACTCTACGACCTGTCGCACTCCATGCTGCAGGTGCGCACGACGGAGAACCTGCTCAGAATCTCGTGTTTTTGCCTGATTCTGGTCTATGCGGAGCTGTTCTTGACCCACGCCGTCGTGCCCCGGCTCCCGTTCTGCGCGGGCTGGCTGCTGACCGTTTTCCTGATGCTGGTGACCAAGCACCTGGGGCGGGGCTTTCTGGGCCGTATTCACGCCATGAGCGGGCCGGAGCGGAAGGTTCTGATCCTCGGCACCGGCAGCGACGCCCGGCGTATCTTCTCCTACCTGCGCAGTTCCAGGCATCTCGGGCTGCGCCCGGTGGGCTTCGTGAACGAGGGCGAGCCGACGGCGCTTAGCTCCATTTACAGCCACGACTATACCCACCGCTGGCACGCCCCGGTACACCACATGCGGGTAACAGCCGAGCTGCTGCTGGAGATGGGCGTGGCCGAGGTCTTCGTGGCCGACCCGGGGCTCTCGCGGGAGCGAACTGCGGAGCTGGCCGGCGTGCTCGGCGAGATGGGGGTGGAACTTTCGGCGCTGGGCGGGGAGCAGTCGGCACCCGAAGCGCAAAAGCCGACTTTGCGGCACCTGGACGGGATACCGGTGGTGTCCTACGCGGGCGCGGAGACGGAACGGCCTGTTTACGAATCGGTCAAGAGGGGGCTGGACCTGCTGGCCGCGGCGGCTCTGCTGGTGCTGGCCGCGCCGGTGATGGCTCTGGTCGCGGCGCTCGTTCAATGGAGCTCGGCGGGGCCGGTCCTGTTCCGGCAGGAGCGGGTGGGGCGGCGCGGCAAACCATTCAGCATGTATAAGTTCCGGAGCATGTACGTGAACGCGCCCAAATATGGGCGGTCGCCGGAGGACGCGCGCGACCCTCGAATCACGCCGGTCGGGCGCATCCTGCGCAAGACCAGCCTGGACGAGTTGCCGCAGCTCTGGAACGTGCTGCGGGGGGAGATGACGCTTGTTGGGCCAAGACCGGAGATGCCGTATGTTGTCGCTGGGTACACCCCGGCCGAGCGGCGGCGCCTCCAGGTCCCGCAGGGGCTGACGGGGCTGTGGCAGCTAAGCGCGGACCGGAAATACTCGATTCACCAAAGCCTGGAGTACGACGCGTACTACGTCGAAAACAGAGGATTTTTCCTGGATATGGCTATCCTGGTCCATACGGTTTTGTTCGCGGTGAAGGGGATTTAGGTCGATTTCGGTGCTTGGAGGCTCGTTTGTAATGTTTTCTCCTTATTGCGAATGCGTTGTCATACGTGATTCGGCATGCTGATCGTGACGCCGGGCGAGTTTCCGCAACTTCCCCTAGGAGGGGAGTATGCGACTGAACCGGTGAAGAAGCCCTCGGCGCTCCGCTGCCGCTGCAGCCGTCAGTGCGGGAGAAAGCGGAGCATTATCGGAGAAGGAACATGCTTCGCTGACCAGTTCATCAATGTGGCGGTGGCGAAGCGGGTGGCTTGGTTGGAACAGGAGGAGCGGGCGCGGGCTTTGGATATTCTCAGGAAGGCTCGGGGGCGGGGGCCGGAGCCGGGGGA
>CAXUEU010000070.1:0-16475 GCA_964250195.1 uncultured Acidobacteriaceae bacterium | reverse complement strand
TTCCTGCACCTGATCCCGTGGCTGCTGCTGGCGGCGGCGAGCCTGTTCGCGGTCTCGACGCCGATCTCGCGCCGGCTGCAGGCCCGGGCGCGGGGCAAGCGCGAGCCCGCGGCGGACGAGGTCGCCGAAAAGCCGCTGCTCGCCCCGCTGGTCGCCGGGATGGTGATCGTGACGCTTTACATCGGCTACTTCGGCGCGGGCGCGGGCTTCCTGGTCATGAGCCTGCTGGCCGTGTTCGGAATCGAAAACATCAATCAGATCAACGCGCTCAAGGTAGTCACCACGACCATCGCGAACGGGGTGGCCGTGCTCTTGTTCATTTTGACCGGACATGTGCTGTGGCGGTACTGCCTGTTGATGATGATCACCGGCGCGGTGGGCGGCTACGTAGGCGGGCGGAGCGCGCGGCGGCTCGACGCGCGGCTGGTGCGCGGGGCGGTCACGCTGATCGGGTTCGGGATGGCGGGGTACTTCTTTTGGCGGAACCGATAAACTGGATTTATGAGCCATGAAGGTTTCCGCCTCGTCTCCTCCGAGCAGGCCGCGCGCGAAGATGCCCTGCGGGCCGAGCTGCCGCGCACGGCGGTCGAGCCGGTCAAGGTCCGGGTACTGAAGACCGAGGGCACGGGCGTCGAGATCGATTGGCGCGACGGCCACCGCAGCCGTTGGAGCTTCCCGTGGCTGCGCCACGCCTGCCCTTGCGCCACCTGCCAGGACGAGCGGGAGAAGTCCGGACGCGCCCTCGGCGAATCCCCGGCAGCACCGACCGTGCTGCTGCCCATGTACAAGGCCGCGCCGCGCCCTGACACCGTGCAGCAGGTGGGGCGCTATGCCATCTCCTTCCATTGGAACGACGGGCACACGAGCGGCATTTACTCCTGGGACTTCCTGCGCCGCAACTGCCAATGCCCGCTGTGCGCGGCGGCGCGGGGCTGAGCGGTTCCCGAAATGGAACTGCCGGCGGCATTCGCCGCGAAAACCCCGGCGCGGCGTCCGGGAACGGCTTTACAATTAGGCGCGATGAGCAAACTCTTCCGCACGCTCCTGCCGTTTTTTGCACTCCCCGTCCTAGCGCAAACGCCCCACCGGCCGCCCGCGGTGCCGCTCGTCGCGCACAACCCCTATTTCTCCATCTGGTCCGACACCGACAAGCTCACCGACAGTGGAACCCGGCACTGGACGGGCTCGGAGCAGTCCCTGGAAAGCATGGTCCGGGTGGATGGGCATGCGTTGCGCTTGATGGGCGGCGGGCCGCGCGAGGTGCCGGCGATGGAGCAGAGCTCGGTTCGGGTGGAAGCGACCCACACGGTCTATACCTTTGCCGGCGCGGGCATCACGCTCGATCTGAGCTTCTTTACCCCTGCCTTTCCCCAGGATTTAGACCTACTCTCGCGGCCCGTGACCTATCTGACATGGACGGCGCGTTCGACCGACGGGGCGCAGCACACGGTGGACGCGCTGCTGGACGTGAACCCGGAGATCGCGGCGGACCGGGGCGGGGACTCGGTCGTTTGGGGCCGCTCGCGAACCGGCGCGCTGGACGTGCTGAACGTGGGCACGCGCGATCAGAGGGTTCTGGACAAGTCCGGCGACAATCTCCGCATCGACTGGGGGTACTTCCACCTGGGTGTCCCGCGCTCGGAAGGGGGCGGCACGGTGCTGGCGAGCGGGGACGTTTGGGGGCAGTTCGCCGCCCAGGGGTCGGTGAACGAGCCGGACTCACTGGAGTTTCCGGCCCCGGCGCGCGGCGGCGCCCATCTCGACGCGGTCGTGCACCTGGGTTCGGTCGGTGCGGCAGGAGCTGCGCGGCACGTGCTGCTCAGCTACACGGACAACTACGCGATCGAGTACCTGCACCAGCGCCTGCGGCCGTACTGGCAGCGCGACAAGCAGACCGTGGCCGCCATGCTTGACCAGGCCGAACAGCAGTATGCCCAGCTGGACGCGCGCGGCCTGGCTTACGACAAGCAGCTGGACGCGGATATGACCGCGGCCGGCGGCGCGGACTACAGCTATCTGACCGACCTGGCCTACCGCGAATCGCTGGCCGCCTGCGAGCTGACCGCGGATACCACCGGCACGCCGCTGTACTTTTGCAAGGAAAACTTCTCCAACGGGTGCACCGGCACGGTGGACGTGATGTACCCGCAGTCGCCGATTCTGTTCTTCTTCAACCCGGCCCTGATGGAGGCGCAGTTGGAGCCTGTGCTGCGCTACTCGGCGCTGCCGCGCTGGAAGTTCCCCTTCTCCCCGCATGACGTTGGCCAGTACCCGCTCGCGAACGGGCAGGTGTACGGTGGCGGCGAGGATACGGAGGACGACCAGCAGCCGGTGGAAGAGTCGGGCAACATGCTCATCATGGCCGACGCGCTGGCGCATTCGCAGGGCAATGCGCACGTTGCCGAGCGTTACTGGCCCGAGTTCACCAAATGGGCGGACTTTCTCCAGAGAGAGGGCCGCGACCCGGTCAACCAGCTTTCGACCGACGACTTCGCCGGGCACTTGGCGCACCAGGAGAACCTGACGGTCAAGGCGATCCTCGGGGTGGGCGCGTATGCCGACCTGGCGCATCGCCTGGGCAAGGAGGACGTCGCGAAACAGTACCGAGGCATCGCGGAAGGCATGGTGAAGCAGTTCCTCGCGATGGGCATGGAGGGCGATCACTCGAAGCTGGCCTTCGACAAGCCCGGGACCTGGAGCCAGAAGTACAACCTGGTGTGGGACCGCCTGCTCGGCCTGAAGCTGTTCCCGCCGGCGTTCGCCGAGAACGAGGTGAAGTGGTATCTGTCGCATGAGAACCAGTACGGGTTCCCGCTGGACTCCCGCAAGGACTATACGAAGTTGGACTGGGAGCTGTGGTCGGCGACGATGGCTTCGTCGCAGGCAGAATTCCGGCAGATGATCGCGCCGCTGGCGAAGTGGGCGGACGAGACGGAAAGCCGGGTGCCGATGACGGACTGGTACGACACGAAAACGGGCAGGCAGTCGGGCTTCCAGGCGCGCTCGGTGGTGGGCGGGTTGTTTATCAAGGCGCTGGCAGAGCCAGGGCTGGCGGCGAAGTGGCAGGCGCTCGGGAAATAGCTAGAACCGTTCTCGTATCGGTGTAGGGATGGGGGCGGTCGTGGTGTGGCTCTTCTTTTGCGGAGAAGCCGCTTCCGGCGCTGCCCCTTCTCTCCGTTCAGACGAGAAAGGCTTACGGCTTGAGCACCGGCTCGGTGGCGGACTTGCGCGGCATCGGCAAAGCGGTCGCAAGCAGGTTTACAGCGGACTGCGCATCCGGCACGGCCTGCATGGTGCGCAGATGCCGGGCCTGCACAAAGCCCTGCCGGACCGTGTTGTCGAGGAATGCGAGCAGCCCGTCAAAGTAGCCAAGCGTATTCACCGGAACGATGGGCTTGGCGTGGATGCCGAGCTGGGCCCAGGTCATGATTTCCATGAGTTCATCGAGCGTGCCGAACCCGCCGGGCAGCGCGACAAATGCGTCGGCTCGATCGGCCATCAGCATCTTGCGCTCGTGCATCGTGTCGACGTACACCAGTTCGGACAGCCCGGCATGGGCGACTTCCTTGTCGTGCAGCACTGCCGGCAGCACACCGACAACCGGGCCGCCGCCGGCGAGGACCGCATCGGCGACCGCGCCCATGAGCCCAATCGAAGCGGCGCCGTAGACCAGCCCCCAGCCTCGCCCGGCGATGAGGGTGCCAAGGCGGGCGGCCTCGGCGCGGTACTCCGGGCGGGTACCGTCGGAGGACCCGCAGAAAACGCAGATGTTGAACAATGTCACTCCGTCTGCTTTCATCTTTGGAGCAGTTGCATCTTCAGGTCGCGAGCTGCTTTGCGGTCGAAGGTCGCCGTGTACTCACATCCCGCTGTTACCCCCGCGCCGGCGATCAGACAATCAGAGAAACTAACCCCTGCTTCAAGAAACAAGCGAAGCGCACGAGCCACGTTCTCGGCCGCTTCTAAGCGCAACTCGGCGGTTTCTAACAGCGCGGAGACGAGTTCCGCGACCTGCTCGCGGGTGAACTCATAAATCCTTACCAGCGCCCAGAGCAATTCAGCAAGCGCGACCGTCGAGATAAACCCCGGACGCTCGGTTGTAAGCTCATCGATGAGAGCTTTTGCTTGCGGGCTCTGTACCGCGTCATCCATCAAGATGGAGCGCAGCAGCACATTTGTATCTAAGTTAACCAAGATCGTTCTCGATGGCGATTTGTTCCCCGATCGCTTCGTCGATCCGATCGAGCGTCGGCGCGGGTTTATCGCTCTTGAACATGCCCACGAGAGATTTCGCCGGGCGTGTCTTCCGGGTCAGCTCGTACCGATTCGTCCCTTCGATTTTTGTGAACACAAGTCTGTCGCCGATGTTCAGGCCGAGTTGCTCCCGCACTTCGAAAGGCACTGTAATCTGGCCTTTGGAAGAGACAACACAAGTTGCCATGGCAGCCTCCTGGACGAATGCTACCATGTCTCCTTACTTTAGGTAAGGAGATGCTTACCGTCGTAAACTAGCGGGAATGCACCCCCTCCTCCAGAAGATGAACCCGCAGCAGGCCGAGGGCGTCCAGGCCGTGGACGGGCCTGTGCTCCTGCTGGCCGGGGCGGGCTCGGGCAAGACGCGGGTGATCACGCACCGCATTGCCTGGCTGATTCAGGAGCGCGGGGTCGCGCCTGATTCCATCCTTGCCGTGACGTTCACGAATAAAGCCGCGAAAGAGATGGCGGAGCGGGTGGAAAAGCTGATCGGCGCGACCACCCTGGCCAAGCCGCTGCTCGCGACCTTCCACTCGTTTTGCGTGCGGATGCTCCGGCGCGACAT
This sequence comes from uncultured Acidobacteriaceae bacterium, assembly GCA_964250195.1. GTDB lineage: Bacteria > Acidobacteriota > Terriglobia > Terriglobales > Acidobacteriaceae > EB88. The sequence goes on along the minus strand of CAXUEU010000070.1, from coordinate 11,656 downwards.
CGAAGTCCTGCGCGCCCCGGACGGCAGCGGCCTGACCCGCACCTTCGCCATCTATGACGAGAGCGATCAGCAGCAGATCGTGAAGCAGACCATGCGGCGCATGGGCCTGGACGATAAGCAGCTCACCCCGCGCACGGTGCTTTCGAAGATTTCCTGGGCGAAGAACCACATGCTTGACCCGCAGGAGTTCTACCTGCAGGCCGCCGACCCTACAGCCGAGCGCATCGCGCACCTGTACGAGGCCTACGGCAAGGAGCTCAGAAAGAATAACGCGCTCGACTTCGACGACCTGCTGCTCGAGGCGGTGCACCTGCTTAAAGCCTCCGGCGAAACCCGCGAGCGCTACAACCGGCGCTACCGCTACCTGCTCATCGACGAGTACCAGGACACCAACCGCCCGCAGTATGAGCTGATGCGGCTGCTCGCCGGGCCCGAGGGCAACGTGTGCGTGGTGGGCGACGAAGACCAGAGCATCTACTCCTGGCGCGGCGCTGACATCCGCAACATTCTCGAGTTCGAGCGGGATTTCCCCGGCGTCCGGACCATTCGCCTGGAGCAGAACTACCGCTCGACCCAGGTGATCCTGGAAGCCGCGGGCGCGGTGGTCGCGCGCAACGCCCAGCGCAAGGGCAAAGACCTGTGGACCTCCCGCGAGGGCGGCGCGAAGATCGGCTACTACGAAGCCCCGGACGGCGAGAACGAAGCGCTCTTCATCGCGGACTATCTCAACAAATACCTCCGCAAAGCCGGCGAAACCGAGGAGCACCCGAGGGCGGCCGTGCTGTACCGGACCAACTCGCAGTCGCGGCTGGTGGAAGAGGCGCTGCGCCGCTACGGGATCAGCTACACCATGGTCGGCGGCTTTTCGTTCTACGAGCGGGCGGAGATCAAGGACCTGCTCTCGTACCTCAAGCTGGTGCAGAACCCGCACGACTCGATCGCATTGCAGCGGGTGATCAACACGCCCGCGCGCGGGATCGGCCGGACGACGCTCGACACTCTGGAACGGCTCGCGATCGAGACGGGAACGAGCACGTACACGGCGATCGGCCACGCACTGCGGGACAAGCTGCTCCCCGCGCGCGCGTTGATCGCGCTCGACGCGTTCCGGCGCATGATCGAGGACGCGCGCGCGCTGCTCGCGCCGGACTTCGCGGGCAAGCTGAGCGCGGATGTCGCTGCGCCTTCCGATCCGGACAAGACCGACGCCCTCGGCAACGTGCACGAAGCCGAAACCCGCGACGACCAGCCGACGGAGCTGGACCGCACGTTGCACGCCGGGGACGACACGAGTTTCGAGTTCGGCGACGCGGCGCAGGGAGTGCTGGCTCTAGGTGGGGACGCGAGCTTCGACCCGTCCGCGTTCGGCGCTGAAGCCGACGCAGGCTTCGACCCGGCCGGCTTCGGCGATCCCGAGCCGGCCCCGCTCGACGCAGCCGCGTTCAACCCGTTCGCCGCGCCGGCCCCGAAGCGCGCGCCGGCAAAGCGTATGCAGAGGCTCGGCGAGCCCCGGGAAGCTGCCCGCGAGGAGCGCGAGCAGGAAACCGCCGAGGCGTTTCGCAAGCCGGGCGACCCCGCTACGCTCCCCGAGCTCATTCGCTTCATCAACGACCGTTCCGGCTACATCCGCGCGCTCGAAGAGGAAGGCACGCCCGAGGCGTTCTCCCGCATCGAAAACCTGAAGGAGCTGGCCAACGCCGCGCAGGACGCGCAGGAGCGCGGCGAGTCCCTTTCGGACTTCCTGGACCACGCCGCGCTGGTTTCCGACACCGACAAGATCAACCCCGACGCCCGCGTCACGCTGATGACCCTGCATGCGGCCAAGGGGCTCGAATTTCCCGTGGTCCTGCTCGCCGGCATGGAGGAGAACCTGTTCCCGCACTCACGCTCGCTCAACGACCCGGCGCAGATGGAGGAGGAGCGGCGGCTCTGCTACGTGGGTATGACGCGGGCGATGGATGCGCTGCTGCTCACCCGCGCCCGCTACCGACGGCGGTACGGCAACGACATGCCCGAGGCGTCCGTTCCATCGCGGTTCCTTGAGGAGGTGCCCGCGCACCTGATGGAGGACGTGAGCGGCGGCTCGGCGGCGGCTCGGCCGCAGGTCTCCGGCTACGGCAGCTACGGGTCGCGGTATGGCAGCAGCCGGTCCGGCGGGGGCGAAGGTACGGGTGAGCGCCACTACTCCTACGAGGACGAGGACCAGAGCTGGCGCCCGGCTGCCTCGGCCAAACCGGCGAATGGAGGGCGCGCCGGTGTTGCAGCCAAGCCCGGCGCGACCTCGCTCGACAACATCGCGCAGTTTTTCGGCGCGCGCGGCAACGGGCCGCGGCCCAAGCTGGAGATTGAGACCCCGACCGGCGCAACCGGCTTCAAGACCGGCCAGCGCGTCCGCCACCCCAAGTACGGCGAGGGCCAGGTCGTCCGGCGCGAGGGCGAAGGCGAGGAAGCCAAGCTGACCGTGACCTTCGCCCAGCACGGGGTCAAGAAGCTGGTGGAGAAGTTCGCGAAGCTGGAGCGGGCGTGACGGACGTAACTATCCTCGCCATGCCCCGCGAGCTACCATGCGGCCATGCCCGTTCCCGGATTTCAAAGCTTGATGCTGCCGCTTCTTCGTTTCGCTTCGGACGGTGAGGAGCACTCCTTGAAGCAAGCAGTCGAGGATGCGATTCGCGTCTTCAAGCTGACCGAGGAAGAGCAGCGGGAGATGATGCCCGGCAGTGTGCAGACCAGGATTTACAACAGGCTGACCTGGGCCCGCTCCCACGTCGGAAAAGCCGGATTGCTTGCATCGACGATGAGCGGACGATTCAAGATCACACCGGAAGGACTAAGGGCGGTTCAGGACAACCCGAACGGGATCAACGTCAAGGTCCTGCAGCGCTATCCCGCTTACCAGGCAGCCGGGTCGATCGCCCGTGCCGGCTTCCATCCGCCAATCTCAAACCCGGCCGTGGAAGAAGTAAGTCAGCAGACGCCCCAGGAGATTCTCGAAGCCAGCTTTCAACTCCTGCAAACCCAGCTTGCCCAGGAGCTGCTGGATCGTATCGGCAAGTGCACACCCGCTTTCTTCGAGCGCTTGGTGGTAGACCTTCTTGTAGCGATGGGGTACGGCGGCTCCAGAAAGGACGCCGGGCAAGCTATCGGCAAGTCCGGCGACGAGGGCATCGACGGAATCATCAAGGAAGACCGTCTCGGCCTCGATGCGGTCTACGTACAGGCCAAGCGCTGGAAGGGCAGTGTCGGCCGGCCGGACGTGCAGGCCTTCGCGGGCAGCCTTGAAGGCCACCGCGCGCGCAAGGGGGTCTTCATCACGACTTCTCGGTTCTCAGCCGAAGCGCGGGAGTACGTGGGGAAGATCGAGAAGAAGATCGTCCTGATCGACGGTGAGCAGCTTGCGGATTTCGCGATCGAGTACAAGATCGGCGTTGCGGAAGCATCTACGTACAGCCTGAAACGGCTGGACCTCGATTACTTCGAGGAAGAATGAGGCCGTGAACCGCGCAGCCGAGCATTGCCGGCACCAAACGCGCCGGTATCCGCTTGTTGCAGACGGTTCGGCAAGCCACGGACGGTACCCTCGACTGAGAAGCGTTGATTGCCCGACTCCGCCGATGCCGGACCGCCGCTGAATCGGTCAATCAAAACTCAGCGCGCAGCTCGAACTTCTCCGCCGCGGTTTCGACCACCGTCACCTGCCCGTGGCCGGGGTTCTTCTCCTTGTGCACTTTGAGCAGCCCCAACTCGGCCAGGCGCTTCACGTCGCGCACCACGGCACGTTTGTTGCGCCCGAGCGCCGCAGCCAGCGCGGTGATGGTGCGCGGCTCGCGCGCCGTCTCGCACAAGCGCACCCGTTCCTTGGTAAGGCACTCGAGCATGTCTCCGACCGTCTCGAAGGTGAGGCTGCGTTCGGGCTGCAACCGCTCCCCACGGTCCATCCTGCGCGCGCGTTCCATCACGCGCGCATGCGTCTCCTCGAACGACTCTACCCGGATTTGCAGCTTCAACTTCTCCTCCTGATTGCATCGATTTCGCTCTGAAACCGCTGAAACACTTCGCGGTAGCTGCTGAAACCGACCTGCTCGACCGTACCCATCCAATGACGTTCGTGTGCACCATGAGCATTGTCGTACCCGAGCACGCGGCCGTTATCCACGAAGCAAAGCGCGTGATGGATGAATGCCAAGTTGTAGCGGACTACCAGCCCATTCGAGTCCTCCCAGGTCTCCTCGCGGCGAATGCCGTAAGTGCCTGAAGCGCAGCGGACTCGCCCCTCGGCATCGACTACCTTCTGCGGCTTGGCGGCTTTAGCCACGCAATACCAAGCTATCACAGAAGCGACGTCTCGTGTCTCTCCTGCAAACAGCGCGGGACTTCTCTCCAGCGCACCTCTTCCTCCTCGGCTCTTTCTGTATCATGGCGCAGCTTGCCTTCGATCATGAGCTGCTCGACCGCAGTGACCGGAGCGATGTACCCCCGCGCCCCCGACGCCGTGCAATTGAGCGCCGCCGCCGCGCAGGCGAAGCGGAGCCGGTCCTCGAGTGGATGGCCGGCGAGCAACGCGTAGATGTATCCGGCGTGGAACAGATCTCCCGCGCCGGTCGTGTCGACAACGGAAACCCTGTACGCAGGCACGCTCAGAAAGCGAGAGCCGTCCCATGCCAGCACCCCATGCTCGCCCAGGGTCGCGGCGGTGATCGTCGAGCCGCACCGGGCGTGCATCTGCCGCAGCGCCGGAGCAAGCTCAGGCTCGCCGGTGAACCGCTGGGCGAAGTCGCGGCTCACGATCAGGTGGTCCACCAGCGGCAGCAGCGCTTCGACCCCGGGGTACAGCTCGTCCAGGTCGGCGATGACGGGCACTCCGGCGGCGCGCGCCCAACCGGCCGCCAGGATGGCTGCTTCAGTGTCGTAGCCGTCCAGGTGCAGCGCGCGCGCGGGCACGACCCATTCGCGGGCGATCTCCCTCGGCTGCAGGGTCAGACGCGGGTCGCGCTGGTTGAGCACCGTGCGCTCGCCCGAGGGGTCCACCAGGATGAACGAGTGCGGGCTCCGCGCGCCGGGGGCGACCACGATCTGCGCCTCCGCGCCGAGCCGCGCGAACTCGTCGTGGTGCAGGCGCGCCGCGTCGTCATCGCCCAGCTTGCCGATGTAGCGGGTGCGCAACCCCCAGAACGCGCAGGCCGCGACCACGGTGGCTACCTGGCCGCCGGGCAGCACGGAGGATACGGCGAAGCTGACCTTGGAGCCCCGCTCCGGATACTCCGGCAGGGCGAGCACGGTGTCGGTCGCGTTGAGGCCGAGGCCGACGAGGTCGACCGGGTTGGAAAGCGGCATGCGCTCCAGCGTATCAGCGCGAGGGGAGCCGCAAACGGCAGCGGAGCCCCGCGAGCCCCGCATCTGTAGTAAAACCGTGAATGAGACCTTCCAGATCGGACATACGGCACCCATGGCAAACACAACCAAGATCGAGTCCACCGAGGAGCGCAAGGCGCTCAAGCGCGCTGCCCGCAAGAAGGCCGCCCCCAAGGCCCCCCGCACCGCGCCGCGCGGCTCAGCCAAGAAGAAGCCCAAGAAGCTGACGCGCAACGCCGGCAAGCGCTAACTGAACCGCACCGCCCTGTGCCGGGAGCTCAAGACCGGGCGGCAGGGCGGTTCTGTTTTGCCCGGTAGTCCCGTTTCCTGAAGCCCCGGAGCCCACGCCGCTGCCGAACCAACTTTTCGCCCGCAAGTCCATCGACAAGCTGATCGCGCAGTCCGAGCTCCCGGAGCATGCGCTCCGCAAGACGCTGGGGCCCCTGTCGCTCACGCTGCTGGGCATCGGCGCGGTGATCGGCTCGGGCATCTTCACGGTCATCGGCACGGCCATCGCGGGCGAGAAGTTTGACGCGACCTCGGTGCTCAACACGCCGGTAGCGGATTACCTGGTGCACCATACGGCGCTGGTCGGGCGCCCCGGCGCGGGCCCCGCGCTTGCCCTGTCGCTGGTCCTGGTGGCTCTCGTGTGCGCGTTTACCGGCCTCTGTTATGCCGAGCTCGCTTCCATGATCCCCATCGCGGGCTCGGCCTATACCTACACCTACGCGACCATGGGCGAGCTGGTCGCCTGGATCATCGGCTGGGACCTGATCCTCGAATACGCGTTCTCGAACATGGCCGTTTCGGTCGGGTTCGCGGCGCATCTGGTGGACTTGCTCGATTGGCTGGGCGTGCATCCATCGCTCCGATGGATCTCACCCGCCTACCTGCCCAGCGGCCTCTCCGACCTGTCCGGCCATGCGCTGTACGGGCCCGGCTGGCACTTCGGCTTCAACGTGCCTGCTTTCCTCATCGTCATGCTCATCACGGTTTTGCTGGTCAGGGGCATCCGGGAGTCCGCGCGAACCAACAACGTCATGGTCCTGCTCAAGATCGGGGCGATTCTGGTGTTCGTCATCGCCGGCGCGAGCTTCATCCACCCCGGCAACTGGAAGCCTTTCGCGCCCAACGGCTGGTCCGGCGTGCTTACGGGCGGCTCCATTATCTTCTTCACTTACATCGGCTTCGATTCTGTTTCCACTGCCGCCGAGGAGTGCAAGAACCCGCAGCGCGACATCCCCGTCGGCATCATCGCGACCCTGATCCTATGCACCATCCTCTACATCGGCGTGGCGGTCGTGTTGTCCGGGCTCATCCGCTGGGACCAGCTCACCGACGATGCGGCACCGGTGGTGAACACGCTCAAGAAGCTCTCGCTCGCCACCGGCTCTCCCCTTCTGCACTGGGTGCGCCTGGCCGTGCTGATCGGGGCGATCCTCGGGATGGTGTCGTCGATCCTGGTCTTCCAGATCGGCCAGGCGCGGGTGTGGTTTGCCATGTCGCGCGACCGGCTGCTGCCGCCCGCGTTTTCGCGCATCCACCCGCGGTTTCGCACGCCGGTGGTCTCGACCTGGGCCGGGGGGCTGGCGGTCGGGCTGCCGGCCGGGTTGCTCGATATCGGCACCTTCGCCGATCTCTCCAATATCGGGACGCTGTTCGCCTTCGTGCTGGTTTCGGCCGGGGTGTTGGTGCTGCGGGCCAAGGATCCGGACCGGCGGCGGTCGTTCCGCTGCCCGGGGGGGCCGGTGCTTCCGGTGCTCTCGATCGTCTTTTGCACCCTGCTGATGGCGGGGCTGCCGATCGTGACCTGGCTCAGGTTTTTCCTGTGGCTCGCTCTGGGTCTGGGCGTGTATTTCGCGTATGGGCACAAGCGCAGCGAGTTCGCGCGGTAAATCCCGCGCATCGAAACAACTGACTTTTCAGAAAAGGACACACACATGATCCAGGCACACGGCTTTGCCGCCCAGAATGCAACCGACCCGCTCGGCCCCTACTCCTTCGAGCGCCGCGACCCCGGCCCCGAGGACGTCGTCGTCGAGATCGAGTTCTGCGGCGTCTGCCATTCCGATATTCACCAAGTTCGCGATGAGTGGGCCGGTTCTACGTACCCCATGGTTCCCGGTCATGAAATTGTCGGCAAAGTTTCCGCCGTCGGTACTGAAGTCAAGCGCTTCAAGGTGGGCGACACCGCCGCGGTCGGGGTCATTGTCGATACCTGCCTCCAATGCGAAAACTGCAAGGCCGGCGAGGAACAATACTGCGAAAAGGGCACCGTTGAAACCTACAACAGCAAGGAATACTCAGGCGAGCCGACATACGGTGGCTATTCGAATGTCATCGTGACGCGCGAGCACTTTGTCCACCCTGTATCTTCCAAGCTGGACCCGGCCGGAGTCGCGCCGCTGTTGTGCGCGGGTATCACGACCTGGTCGCCGCTCAAGCACTGGGGCGTGGGGCCGGGCAAGAAGGTCGGCATCGTCGGCCTCGGCGGGCTCGGCCATCTCGGCCTCAAGTTCGCGCACTCGCTCGGCGCGCACACGACTCTCTTCACCACCTCGCCCGGCAAAGCGCAGGATGCCAAGCGGCTCGGGGCGGATGAGGTGATTCATTCAAAGGACGAGGCACAGATGGACGGGCTGAAAAGCAGCTTCGACTTCATCCTGGACACGGTTTCTGCCACGCACGACCTGAATGCGTATCTCCTCATGTTGAAACGGGACGGCGTTCTGTGTCAGGTGGGAGCGCCGGACCCGACACCGGTCAACGCTTTCAGCTTGATCCCCAACCGGCGTTCGCTTGCAGGATCGGCGATCGGCGGCATGAAGGAAACGCAGGAGATGCTGGACTACTGCGCCGAGCATAACATCGTTTCGGATGTCGAAGTTATCCCGATGAGCAAGATCAACGAGGCCTACGACCGGGTGGTGAAGCAGGACGTGAAGTACCGGTTCGTGATCGACATGAAGACGCTGGATCGGTAGGCTGCGTCCAAACAAGGGTCATCCTGAGCAAAGCGAAGGACCTGCTTTCTCGCATACAGCGCGGAAAGCAGGTCCTTCCTCGCTTCGCTCCTCAGGATGACCCCTTGTCTATCGGCTCATCCCTTCCGTCCAGTGCTCAGACTTAGCCGAGAGCTTCTCCCGCAGCTGTTCCTTCCACCAATCCGCCAGGCCTTCTGCTTCGATAAAGCACTCGGCGGATTCAGGATGGAAGTCGAGATACATGCAACGATTGATGGCCGGAATGGAAGCATCCGGATTGAGCCGGTCTCGCAGCAGCCAGCCGTCGCCTGCACGAACTGTTCCCGGTTGGAGTACGCGCAGGTAGAAGCCCGTCCGGTTCGCAAGGACGGTTTGCTTCACCCAGTCGGGGCGGCCCAGATGCCGGGCCAGGTTCGCGCAGGGAGTACGCGGACCGGATACCTGGAGGATCGCGGTACCTACGGCGACGATGTCTCCGGCACATACTTCCTCTTCCATGAGGCCGTCCAGCGTGAGATTTTCGCCTATACTACCGGGCTGCAAATCTAAATCGAGCTTCTCTTTCCAAAATCTGTAGTGATCCAGTAAGTGCACGCACACCGCGGCACCCGAGCCGCCGTGGTAAGGCTGCGTAACGCGATCTCCTCGCAGCCCTTCAGGAACTACCTCGACCGAGCTAGAAACCGCGGTGCGGCGGATGGAAGAACGCCACTGGCCGCGCTCGTCTTCGAGCGTTGCGGGTTGCCCGACAAATATGGCCGCGACCAAAGGGTGCATGGAACGGCACTTACAGCGCGAGCCCCTTCAGATACTCCCGGAACTTCGGCCCCAGATCCGGGTGCTCCAGCGCGAACTCCACCGTGGCTTCGAGCATGCCCAGCTTGTCCCCCGCATCGTAGCGCTTACCCTCGAACGAGTAGCCGTAGACCTTCTCCTCTCCGAGCAGCGCCTTGATCGCGTCGGTCAGCTGGAGCTCCCCGCCCGCGCCGGGCTGGAGACTTTCAATCTTCCCGAAGATCGCCGGCGTCAGGATGTACCGGCCGATGATCGCGTTCTTCGACGGCGCGTCGGCGAGTTTCGGCTTTTCCACCATCCCGCTTACCTCGAACAGCTTCGGCTTGCCCTCGACCGGCTTGCCGTCGAGCACGCCGTAAGCCGAGATCGCCTCGCCCTCGACCACCTCGGTCGCGATCAGCGAGCTCTCGACCTCGTCGTAAGCCTCGACCATCTGCCGGATGCACGGGACTGTTCCGGCGATCACGTCGTCCGGCAACAGCACCGCGAAGGGCTCATCGCCCACGAGCGCTTTGGCCTGCAACACCGCATGGCCCAGGCCGCGCGCTTCGCTCTGCCGTACCGAGGCCACCCTTGCCATGCCCGCCACGTGGCGGGCGACGGCGAGCAGCTCCTTCTTGCCTTTGCGCTCGAGGTTCGCTTCAAGTTCGAAGCTCGTGTCGAAATGGTCCTCGATCGCGCCCTTGCCGCGCGCGGTCACCAGGATGATCTCCTCGATCCCCGCGGCCAGCGCCTCCTCAACCCCGTACTGGATGATGGGTTTGTCCACCAGCGCAAGCATCTCCTTGGGCATGGCTTTGGTGGCCGGCAAAAACCGGGTTCCCAACCCCGCCGCGGGAAAGACTGCTTTACGTACTTTGTGCTTCATGCGCGTTCGGGTCTCCTGGGGTGAAGGCGTTCCGGTTCATTGTGCCAGATTCGCCGGAGACCCGCGAATCGCCGTCGTGCTCTGCGGCTTCAAGCTTCAGCGGAGAAAGTGGGCGACTGCTGCCACAAAAGCTCCGCTCACTAAGCCGGAGAGCAGGGCGAGCGGAGCTAAACTGCGCTCGCGCCGGAACTTTAGCGCTTCCTCGTACAGCTTTTGCTGCTCCGCGCCGAACTTCGATGTTTCGGCCGTCAATCTGTGCTGCTCTACTACAAATTTGTCTCGTTCCTCCGAAAGCTTGCGTGTCTCAGCAATCGCGCGCTCAATCCGCGCAAGCTGCTCCGCGTAATCAAAGCTGGACTGCCTTTCTTCTGTCGCCGCCATGCGCGCCCTCCTCGCCGACAAACCCAGTGTAACCGGTCACAAAGCGGGCGAAGCATCCCCCAGCAGCGCCTCGCGCACGACGGGGATCGGTGCCCCGCCCTGCTTCATGAAGGCGTCATGGAAGCCCTGTAACGTGTATGCCGCGCCCATCTTCTGCCGGTAATCCGCCCGCAGCTTCAGGATTTCGAGCTTGCCCAGCGTGTAATAGAGGTACGTCGCATCCGCGGTCCCGCGCTTCACTTCAACCGAGCCGATCGAGCGCGACTGGTAGCCCTCGTTCACAAAAAAGTCCGTCGCCTGTTCTATGGTCATGTCGCCGGTGTGCATGCGGATCGCGACCACGAAGCGGGCGTCGCGCAAGAGCGCGTCCTGGAGCTGCCCGAGCCGCTGCAGGTTCGCGTCCCTGGCATCTTTCGCGCCCGCGCCCGGCTGCCCGTAGCCCTCGTCGAGCATCATCTGCTCGCAGTAGTGCGCCCAGCCCTCGACGTTGGTGTTCGCCGTCACGATCTTGCGGACCTTGCTCAGGCTGGCCGTGTTGACCCACAGAAACTGCACATAGTGCCCCGGATAGGCCTCGTGGATGGAAGTGCTGGTCACCGTGCCGACGTTGAAGGCGGCCATGTGTTCGGCGATGTGCGCGGGCGTCCAGCCCTTGTCGGGCAGGGTCACGTTGAAGTATGCGGTCTTGGAGTGCTCCTCGAACGGCCCCGGCGAATCCATGGAGGCCTGCGTGGTCGCGCGCAGGAACGGCGGCGTCTCCTCGAGCACCGGCTCCACCTCGGACGGGATCGTGACGATCTGCTTGTCGTGGATGAACTTGACGAGCCCGGCGAAGTGGTCGTGAAAGTCCGTCAGCAGCTGATCCGGAGCGACATGGTCGGCGGCCAGGTCGGCGAGCACCTGCCTCGGCTCCTTCTCGGGCGAGACCAGCTTCGCCACCCGCGCGAACTCCGCCTGGTTCTTATGCAGGTCATCCATCGCGATCGTGAGTAGTTCCGGCAAGGACGTCGTTACCATTTCGTCATATTGGAGCTTCTTTGCGAACGTGTCCGCGCCGAAGCGGAAGTCCCCGTGCGAGCGCGGCAGCAGGTCCGTTTTTATCCACGCGCCATAGCTTTGGAGCGCGGCGACCACTGCCGCGTTGGTCTTCGCGAACTCCGCCTTGAGCGCCGGGTCGGTGGCCTTGGCGAACGCGGCGGGGATGTCGTTCTGGAAAAAGGAAACGTCGCCGGGCAGTTGCTCGAGTTCGGAACGACGCATTACGGCCGTGTCGAAT
>CAXUEU010000069.1:0-16613 GCA_964250195.1 uncultured Acidobacteriaceae bacterium | reverse complement strand
GTTCGCGGCAGGGGCGCTGCCGTTTCTACGAAAACTGAAGCGCAACAACGACCGGGAGTGGTTCGCCGAGCGCAAGGACGAGTACGAGCGACTGCTGGCCGGGCCCATGCTCGCGCTGGTGCGGGAGCTCGCCGGGGCGCTGCACGAAGCCGGGCTGCCGCTCGCGCCCCGGCAGCGCAACCCGGTTTTCCGGATTTACCGCGACATCCGGTTCTCGAACGACAAGACGCCGTTCAAGACCAACGTCGCGAGCGCGCTGCACCGGGACGGCGACAAGCGGGTGGACGGGATCCTGTATCTGCACATCGACCCGGCGGGCTCGTTCGTGGCGGTGGGCTTTTGGCAGCCGGAGAAGGCTGCGCTCGGCCGCTGGCGGGACCGGATCGCGGAAGCGCCCGAGGAGCTGCTCGCCATCGACCGAGTGCTGCCGCTCGATACCGGCGACGCCCTGACGCGTCTGCCGCGGGGGTTCGAGCGGTTCGCGGACACCCCCGCCGCCCCGCTGCTGCGGCTCAAAAGCTTCATCGTGCAGGAGCCTCTTCCGCCCGAGTCGCTGGCCGGCCGAGCGGTGGTGGACCGGGCCGCCGCATTCGCGCAACGGGCCGCGCCGCTGCTGCGCTACGGGTGGGGGCTCGCGCCGGGAAAGCCGGTTTGACCGGGCCTGCATGGTTGGGTAGATTAGGGGATGTACCCACGCGGGAGTAGCTCAGTGGTAGAGCATCGCCTTGCCAAGGCGAGGGTCGCGGGTTCAAGTCCCGTCTCCCGCTCCAGCCGCTTCGCCCTGCGTGGCTGGTGAGTTATCCGGCGCGGTACCCAAGTGGTAAGGGAGAGGTCTGCAAAACCTTTATGCGCCGGTTCGATCCCGGCCCGCGCCTCCATCTCTCTGATTTTCGCTCGATCCTCTCGAAACCGGTACACTCGTCTTCGTTCACCGGGGAGGGTTGCCTGTGCCATCTACAAAGTTCAGAACACGTCGTGAAGTGCTGCGCGCGCTCGGCGCGGCGGGGATGGTCGGCGCATTGCCGACCTCTGGGGCGGCCCAGGGCGGCGGCCGGGCCGTGCTGACCGTGCACGCCGCCCAAACACTCGCCGAGGTGCCCTCGAACTTCACCGGGCTGAGCTACGAGTCGGCGCAGCTGGTGCACCCGGGCTACTTCGCGCCGGAAAACAAGGAGCTGGTCGCGCTGTTCCGCACCCTGGGCAGCAAGGGCGTGCTGCGCATCGGCGGCAACACCAGCGCTTTTACCAAGTGGCAGCTCGACGGCAGCGAGAATATGCGGGACGCCGCGCCCTACGGCCCGGACCTGGGCGCGAGCGTCGAGAAGCAAAAGCCCGGCGCGTACCCGATCACGCCCGCCGCGATCCGCAACCTACGCGGCTTTCTGGACGCGACCGGATGGGACCTGATCTACGGTCTGAACCTGCGCTACGGCACGCCGGAGGCCGCCGCCGAAGAAGCCGCCTACGTCGCCGATGCCTGCGGCGCGAAGCTGCTGGCGCTCCAGTTCGGCAACGAGCCGGACCTGTTCAACCACGTGCTCGCCTCCGAGGACAAAAGCACCCGCTGGACGTATGAGGAGTTCCTCGCGGCCTGGAAGGCCATGTATGCCGCGGTACACGCACGGGTGCCGCGGGTGCCCATCGCCGGGCCGGACTGCGCCTTCGACGCGGCCTGGGTGGGGCGGTTCGCCGGGGACGCCAAGGGTGCGGTGCAGTCGCTGACCACGCACTACTACGCCGAGGGTCCTCCGAAGGACCCGCGCATGAACATCGATCTGCTCTTGCATCCGGGCGCGAAGATCGCCTCCGACGTGTACCCGGCTATCGCCGCGGCCAAGGCGGCGGGCCTGCCGTTCCGGATGAGCGAGGGCAACTCCTGCTACAACGGCGGCAAGCCGGGAGTGAGCGACACGCTGGCCTCCGCGTTGTGGGCGGGAGATTTCCTGTTGGACCTGGCCGCGCGCGGGGTGGCCGGGGTAAACCTCCATGGAGGCGGTTTGGGGGTGTACACGCCGATCGCGACGGGCCGGGACGGGCACTCATCCGCCAGGCCGGACTTCTACGGGATGTGGCTCGCTGCGCGGTTCGCCGGGGTGAAGCTGCTGCGGACCGAACTGACCGGGCTGGCAGCGGGGGCGAACGTTACGGCCTACGCGGGGCCGAAGCTGCTGGCGGTCTTCAACAAGGACGCCGAACCGATGCAGCTGGCCGTACGAGGAATGCGGGGCGGGAACGCGGAGGTGGTCCGGCTGACCGGGCCCGCGCTCGAGAGCAAGACGGGCGTCGCATTCGGAACCGGACCGCGGGAGCCGGGCGCTGTGTGGCAACTGGGCGCGAGCGGGCCCGCGTCGCTCGCGAAACTGACGCTGCCGGCGGCGAGCGCGGCGCTGGTGCGGCTGGGTTAGAGAGTACCGGCCTTAAACGCCGTGCTGCCATTATCGATTAGGCTCTGAAGGTAATTGAGAGCCGTGCTGGAGAGTTATGGATCAAGCCTCGTTCGAAAGCTTCGTGAAGCAGCATCAGCCCCCACCGGCGGACCCAAGCAGGCTTGCGGAACAGCAGCTTACCGCGCAAGAGGAGTTGCAGGAGTGGCTCGGGCAGCTGGACATTTTGTACGCCATGGTTCGCGCGTATCTGGAGCCGTACATTGAGACCGGTCAAGTTTTAGTCGAGACTGGAACCGTTCGCCTGTTTGAGGAGCAAGTCGGTTCTTATGAAGCGACAAGCATGCTTCTACGCGTGGGAAAGATACCCATTCAGTTCGAGCCGATCGGCACATTTCTTATCGGGATGAAAGGCAGGATCGAGGTGACCGGCCCGAACGGAAGTGCATCACTGGCTTTGGTCAGCAAGGAAGCGCAGAATGTGGCCTCCATGGTACGGCTTGCATCGACCGCTCTAAACTCGCATGTCAACATCGGGGTCGAGATCGGATCGCATTCCAGCAGTCCTTCAATCACTTGGGTCTGGAAGCTTGTAACCACGTCCGCGCAGCGAGAATTTCTTGAGCTGAATGCCGAGACACTCTACCAACTCATCGTTGAGCTTTCGCCTGCATGAAGCGGGAGCAGCGCCTCGCTACGGGACTGGATTTGGAAGAATCTTCAGGCACCATGCCGACGTTCAGGCGGCCCTCAAACTTTACTTCGATTCAAGCAGTTCAAATTTCCAAATCCGCTTCTCCGGCGAGTCGAGCGCGGCAGTCGTGAAAAGGCGAAATGCTCGGCTTCAAGAAGCCGACCGGCAAGCGGCGCTGGTGCTCCTGAGCGGCATTGAAGCGGCTTTCCATCTCGACTATCGCAAGCGGGTGGAGAAAAGGTTTAAGGATCCTCTTTCGCGCGCTTTTCGGGCTCTTAGTAGAGACAAAGGACAGAATGTGAAGTTGGACGGCGACCCCTTCGAAAGTTGGAGCGCGGTCTCCATCTTGCATAAACGAGCCATTGCTAATCTAAGGATTGCGTTCAATTTCCGACACTGGATGGCGCATGGGCGGTACTGGCGTCCGGTCCCAGGCCGTTACGACTTCTTGTACCTATACGACCTCGCATTACAAACTTTCGAGTTGATGGGGCTCGACCGGTAGCTGTGATTGCTTTGCGGGTCAGAATTTCGCGATCAGCGCCACGCCCGCGACCAGCAGCGCCCCGCCCAGCGCGCGCGGCCAGCTCATGGGGTGCTGGTCCATGCGGAACCAGCCGTAGTGATCGATGGCGAGCGAGGCGAGCAGCGAGGCCGTCACGGTAAAGCCCATGAACGGCCCCGCGCCGACCTTGTTGACCTGCGTGAGCCCCGCATACACCTGCACCGCGCCCACCAGCCCGCCCACCACTGCCCACCAGGGCAGCCCGGCGATGTCGCGCGTGGTGGGCAGCGGGTTGGGGAAAACCAAAAAAAGGCCCGCGAACAAGAAGGTAATTAGCGCGAAGGAGACAGTCGACGCCAGGTAGGGGTTAACGAGCGAGTGCTTGAGCTGGCCGTTCATGGCGGCACCGCAGGCCTGCAGCGCGCCGCCCAGGATGATGAACGGGAAGACCAGGGACGTTTTCATGGGCGGGTTCTCCTCAGTGCGTGAGCAATGCTGCCCCGACGGCAGCCGCCAGCGCCGCGGGCATGGCGACCGCGCCGACGCGCAGGAAGTCGAGCGCGGAAACGTGGACGTCCTCCCGGCGGAGCGCGAGCAGCCACAGGATGGTCGCGAGCGAGCCGGTGACGGACAGGTTGGGGCCCAGGTCGACGCCGATCAGGACCGTGTTGGTGAGCAGGGCACTCGGGTGCGCGGCGTGGAGCGCGGCCCCCGCGACGAGGCCGAGCGGGAGGTTGTTGAGAAGGTTATTCGCCACCCCGACCGCGCCGGCAGTAAGCGACGCGCCCGCCGCGACCGGGAGCGCGGCGGCCCAGCGGAGTGCCTGCACCGTGACGGTAAGCGCTCCGGTGCTTTCAACCCCATCGACCAGCACGAACAGGGCCGCGACCAGCGCGAGCGTGGACCAGGAGATGTGCCTGGCCAGCCCGAGCGGGTTGGTCTTCGCTCGCCAGGAGACAAAACCCGTGACCGCGAGTGCCGCCAGGCAGGTGGGCAGGCCCAGGTCCTGGTGCAGGGCCGAGGCGGCCAGCAGCACCGCGATGACCAGCGCCAACCCGCCCAGCACGAGCTTGCCTTCCGGGCGCAGCGGGTCCGAGCCGCCGCTGCTCTCGACCTGCCCGTGAAGCTGCTTGCGGAAGAGCAGCCGCAGAACGAGATACGTAACGAGCACCGAGGCCAGCGAGGGCAGGGCGAACGAGGCCAGCCAGCGCCCGAGCGGCGGCAGCCCCTGGTGGAACACGACCAGGTTCGCGGGGTTGGAGATGGGCAGCACGAAAGAAGCGGCGTTCGCGATGAGCGCGCAGGCGAACAGGTGTGGGCGGGGCTCGGTTTTGGCTTTTTTTGCCGCCGCCAGGATCGCCGGGGTGAGCACGACGGCCGTGGCATCGTTGGACATGAAGACCGTTACGAGAGTGCCGATGCCGTAGACCAGCGTGAACAGGCGGACCGGCGACCCGCGCGCGTGCCGGACCGCCTGCGCCGAAACCCAATCGAAGACGCCATGCGTCCGCGCGAGCTCGGATAACAGCATCATGCCGATCAGGAACAGGTAGACGTCGGTGCCCTCGGCGACCGCTTTCCCGGCCAGACTTAGCGGGACCAGCCGGAGCACCACGAGCAGAACCGCTCCGGAGCCGACCCAGGCCACCTCCGGCCACCCGCGCGGGCGCACGAGCATGAGCCCGATCGAAAGGGCGGCGATGGCGAGCAGGGCGATGTGAGCGGCGGACACGCGGGCTGAGATGCCTACTTTGCCGCAGCCTTCTCCGGCGCACGGCTCAGGCGGTCCCAGTTGAGGATCGCGTTGGTCACAAGCGCGTAGGAGCCGATGGTCTCCCCGCGCCAGATCGGGTTGATCGCGAACAGCAGCGTGTTGCCCGCGCCCAGGTGCGCGTCGACGACCGCGGCTCGCTCGGCCAGCTGCGCCGGGTTCTCGAGCAGGCCCGAGAGCAGCAGCTGCTTGGCTTCGTTGAAGCGCAGCAGCACCTCCGGGCGGTCCGCCGGCGGGATGACGTACGGGTTGTTGCGGGCCTGCTCCTCGTTGAGCGGGGTGGCCTCCCAGGGCTTGGGGTTGGGCAGTTTCGGGCGAATCTCCGGGGTGCGGTCCTGGGGCTGGTCGTCATCGACGGGGCCTCCGCGGCCGGTCACGCGGTGGGTCTCGCTCTCGGTCGGCAGTGTGCGGCCGCCCTCTGTCAGATTGCCGACGTTGAACGCCAGGCCTGCCTCGGAGTAGACCGGCAGCGTACCGGAGTAGCCGTTCAGGACGGGCGAACTCGTGCTCACGGGCACCGCGCCCAGGATGGACCCGGTGAGCTTGACCTTGTCGGTGGGCGCGACGGAAACCCCCGGCGCGAGGCCCGCGGCGATGGCGAACTCGGCCGAGTCCTCGCTGGCGACGAGCAGGCCGCCTTTCTCGACGAAGCCGCGCAGGTGCGCGACGCCCGCCTCCCCAAGGCCGGGGCGGATGTCCGGGGTTGCGTCGGTTTTAGCGAAGTTCGGGGTGAGCGCGGTCGCAGCCCAAGGCTGCGGGTTTCCGTACATCGGGAGCCCGTCGACGATCTGCCGCGCACTCGTGTGGCCCGTCACCGGCGCGAACAGGATCACGTCGTATTTCGCGCGAAGGTCGGGCTCCGTGGCGGCGGTTTGCGTGCTGATGTAGGTGTACGGGATCCCGAGCGAGTCGAAGGCCTGCCGCCACCAGCCCTCGGTCTGCGTCGAAAGCCAGGTATGCATGACGGCGATGCGCGGGTACGGTTTGGCAGGGCCCGCGTCGCCTGCGGGGAGCCGGTCGGCCGTGACGGGGGTCATCTTCGCCCGCAGGATGGATGGATCGGTGACGCGCGTCACCTTCGCATTGAACAAGAGCGAAAACGACCACGCCGTATCGTCGTAGGGCGTCTTCTGCTGGTCCTCCGGCGCCCAGTACTGCCGGTCCAACAGCGCATCCGCCGCGCGAGAGAACGGCTGGTCCATGCGGACCACATACGACCCCACCGGAAAGGTCGTGCGCACGGTCGAAACATCCCCCGCGACGCCCGGCTTGCCCACCGGGGCCGGAGGCGCGTTCTCGTTTTTGGCGGCCGCGGCGTCGTTCGCGGTAACGTTCGCCGTCGCGGGGTCGGACAGCCGCGCTATCTCGATGTGCTGCTTCCGCAATGTACGGATAAGTGCCAGCTGCCGGTCCGCATACGCCGGGTCCGCCGCCATCACGTAAGCGGCCGGGCCACCGGTCGCGGGTTTCGCGATCGACCGCTTTGCCTTCACGTAGTAGTTATCCAGAAAGTGTTCGCGGTTCTGCGCGAAATAAGAAAGGGTAGTCAGCAGCCCCGCCTGCTCGTAGTTGTTGTTATCCCTTTGCGACCACAGCACGCTTGCCTGCGGCGGGTTTTGGCGGTACCACTCGCGGCTGTACTCGCCGGGCGTCAGGATGCGCCGGACTGTATCGGCACCGCCATTTCCGAATGTTTCGTAAAGGCGCGAAATGCCGTTGTGCATCCCGGCGAGAAACATCAGGTACCCCGGTGACCAGGTATCGAACTCGCCGTGCGTGAACACCCCCGGCAGCCCCAGCGACTGGAGCTGCCCGACGTTGTTCCAGCCCAGAGCGGCCCACTCGTCGGCGAGCAGCGGGTCGATCCACGCGTTGTACGGCCCGTCCCCGACCGTGTTGTCATACAGGAAAGGGACGGATTCGTGTAAGTCGTGTAATACCTGTGCGTGGAAGTCCAGGAACGTATCGAGTATATGTTGCGTAAGTTGGAGCGTCATCGCCATCGCGTCGCGGTTGTTGTCGTGCGCGACATAGTGGCCCCAGTACAGCAGGCGCGGGTACGTCTCGCCGGGGTGCGCCAGGTGCCACTTATACAGGTCCACCATGCGGTCGCGCCCGTCCACCTCGACCACCGGCGTGATGAGGACGACCATGTGCTCGCGGATGAACTTGATGTAAGGCGAGTCGTCGACCGCCAACCGGTACGCGAGCTCCATCAGCGCGGTTGGCGCGCCGGTCTCGGTCGAGTGGATGGTCCCGGTGATGTAGTAGACCGGGAAGGACTGCCTGGCCAGTGCCGCCGCCTGGTCGTCCGTGATGCCGGTACGCGGGTCCGCCAGCCTCGCGAGCCGGGCGTTGTTCGCGTCCATCTGCCGGAGCAGCGCCTCGTCCCCGACCGCGGCTGCGATCATCTCGCGGCTTTCCTCGGTCCGGCCGATCGAGAAGACCTTCACCCGCGGCGTGTGCTTTTCTAGCTCGCGGAAATAGGTGTAGACCTCTTCCGCGTACGGCAGCTTGCCGGGCGCGCCGGCCACATCACCCAGCACGGACGCCGGGGTGGGCACTCCGGTTTTGGAGGCTGGCAGGTAATCCGTCAAAGGCGAGTTGAAGTAGGGTTCGGTGGTGTACTTGGCGATGGCGGCGGTGTAGGCCTGGTCGACAGGCTGGCGCGGGTCCCGCGCGTACTGGCCCAGCATCGAGGCGGGTACGCCAGGCGCGGGCACCTGCGCAAGCGCGGGCGTGGCGGCTAGAAGGAGAGCGATCAGGCGAAGAATCAAGGGTGCTCCTGAGTAGGGCAAATTTACTTGGCGGGCGCGGGCGGCGGCGGAGTTGCCGTGGCCGTGAACGGCAGATATTTGTCATACCACCCGAACCACCGCTGGTACCTGTCCCGGATGAACGAGGGCCGCGTGAACCCGTGAAACTGCCCCGGGTACACGATCAGCTCCGCCGGGGTCCCGATCGACCGCAGCGCCTGGTACATCTGCTCGCCGCCCTCGACCGGCACGTTGAAGTCCCGATCCCCGCCCATGAACAGCGTCGGCGTCTTGATGCGGTCGGCGTGGAAGAACGGATACGACAGCTTGATGTACAACTCCGGATGCTTCCAGGGCTGCTGCAGCTCGTTGTCGTACTGCAGGATGTACTGGTCGACCCCGTACAGGCCGAACAGGTTGCCGACGCCCGCGCCCGAGGACGCCGCCTTGAACCGCGTCGTGGTCGCGATGAGATAGTCGGTCAGGATGCCGCCGTAGCTCCACCCGCCCACCGCGAGCTTGTCCGGGTCGACCGTGCCCGTGGCGACCGCGGCGTCCACCGAGGCGAGCAGGTCCGTGACCTCCTTGTCGCCCCAGTCGCCGGCGATGGTGTTCGAGTAGGCGAAACCGCGCCCGTCGGACCCGCGATAGTTGACCTGCAGCACCGCGTAGCCGTGCGCGGCGAACATCTGCCGTTCCACGTCGAAGGTGTGCGTGTCCTGCGCCGTGGGGCCGCCGTGGATGAACAGGAGCATCGGCGCCTTGCCCCGCCTGGCGGCAACCGGCAGCGTGAGCAGCCCGTGCACGTCGTTGCCGTCCTTGGTTTTCGCGGAGATGTCTTGTGTTTTTGCCAGGTCCAGCGTCGCGAGCAGCGCGTCGTTGTGATGGGTCAGCTGCTTCAGGGTCGAGCCCTCAAGCGCGTAAATCTCCGAGATGCGGTCCTCGGTGGACCAGAGCAGAACTGTCCGGCCTTTCTCCGACGAGAGCGCGGCCGCGTCGCCCGGGCCTTGGGTCACCCGCTCCATCGCGCCTGTAAGGGCCACGCGGGCGACATAGCTGTCACGGTCGTCGGTCACGGTGGTCAGCAGAGCAGTGCCGTCAGCGGTGAAGACGGGCGGGCTCACGGGCCGGTCTAACTTGGAGGTCAAGACAGTCGGCGACCCGCCTGCGGCACTTACGACCGCGAGCTGCATTTCGTTGTAGATCGAGTAAGTGGGCGACATGGCCTGCCGGTACGCGATGCGTGTGGAGTCCGGGCTCCAGGCGAGCCGGCCCTCGTCCGGGCCGGGGAAGGTGGTGAGCTTGCGCGGCGTCCCGCCGGGCGCGGCCTCGACGACATACACGTCGGAGTTCGCGGTGCGGAACGGGTCGGGCAGGTCGCCGCGCCGGGTAAACGCGATGAGCTTGCCGTCGGGCGACCACTCCGCGTCGTGCTCTTCGAGTATGTCATCTTCCTTGGGGATCAACCGGGTCAGCTTTTGGTCCGCGAGCGAGAACAGGTATAGGTGCGGGTGCTTGTCGGTCAGGTAGCCTTCCACGTCCTGCTTGAAGTGATAGCGGTCGAGGACGATGGGCTTCGGCGGCTTCGGCTTGCCGTCCTTCTTGTCCTCGTCGGGCTCGTCTTTCGGTGTAAGCGTCAGCAGCAGCTGCTTCGAATCAGGCGACCAACGAAAGTCGTTCAGGCGCTCTTTCACGTTGGTGGCCTGCCGGGCCTCGCCGCCGCGCCGGTCCAGCACCCACACCTGGGTCTCCTTGGCCTTGCCGGGCCGCCCGGAAAGGAAGGCGAGCGACTGCCCGTCCGGCGACCATTGCGGGTCGCTCGCGCCCTCATTGTCATAGGTCAGCTGCACATCCTGCTTGCCGTCCGCGCTCACCATCCACAAGTCGCTGACGTTCTTGTCGTCCTCCGCGAGCACCCGTCGCACTGTGTACGCCGCCCACATGCCGTCGGGCGAAAGCTCGGGTTTGCCGACGAGCTGGAGCTTGGCGAGGTCGTCGAGGGCCATCGGGTGCTTCGCGGGCGGCGTCTGGGCAAGGAGGGCGGGGGCAAGCAGCAGGGCGAGCAGGGTCGTGCGCGGCATGGGTGGGAGTGTAGCATCCGGTTTCGGATACAACTCACCCTTGCCTACAGATCCGGCCCCTCAGCCGCAGCGTCATCGTCGTTCTCGCGATCCATCTGCGCGAACAACTCGGGCAGATCCAGGTAGATGGGCGAGTTCGCAACCGCAAAGCGGACTGTGCGGATCCATTCTCCCGTGCTGCAGTCCCAGCCCTCGCGCGTGAGTGGATCGACGACCCAGATATGCGGAACGCCGAACGCGATGTAGTTGGCGATCTTCTCGTCCATCCGCGCGCGGCGGTCCTCGGGCGAGAGTACCTCGATCGCGATCAACTGCGGCCTGGTAAACACCTGCTCGATAGGTGCGCCGCGGCGAAATACGCAGACATCGGGCAGCCGTACCTTGGTGGACGCCACTCGGGTCCGCTGCTCTTGAATGGCGCGTATCCGCCATTCACGCTCCCGCGTGTAGAACCAGAAAAGAATGGCCCGCTGCACGAGATTGTGCTCGTACTCGCCCACGTTTCGGTCCTCCAGCACGCCGTCCACGTAGTCGCAGTCCGGCTCGTAGACGGTGGTGAGGTACTGCTGGAGCGGAACCGCGCCCGGAGATGCCATGATCGCCTCGCGCAGTCATGTTAGCAGAGGCTAAGGCAGCATAATGACAGTAAGCTCGATCCGGGAGGGACAAATCCTTCGCTAAACCGGCTGTTCAAGGCGTTAAAGGCTCTCGCATCTTCAGGCCGGAGCGCCTGAGACAAACATACGGAAGTGCTTGATATCGAGCGCGTTGGAATCGAAGCTTACGGTGGCTGCATACACTTTGCGACTTTGAAAATGAAGCAGGTTTGCGATTCCGGCAAACCTGCTTGTTGTGTCGCAGACTTAGGGGTTAGAAAATCTGGAAAGCAGGAAGAGCACCAGTATGACTGTCGCGACTGCGAGAAAAGCTTTGCCCCATTGGAGCGGTTGCCCTTGTGCTTTCGCTCTTCGTATTAATCGGACGCTGTTGTAGAGCAGAATAGTGCCGACGATGAAGTAAGGGATGCCCTCGCTATGCAGTGTAATCGCCATAGAATCTCTAGCAATTCAGTAATTTGTAGACACCCCAGCCGAAGAACGCAAGGCTTCCGAGAGCCAATGTTGGTCCCCAGAATGGGGCGTCTATCGCGGCGATTGCGGGAATGCCAAGATCAGGGATGCCGCTTTGCAGGTATCGAAGCGTACCCAAGGCGCTGCCGATAATGGCGGAACTTCTGGCGGAAAGGCCACCGCAGTAGTCGCCGCCTCCGGGGTTGGTGATGATAGGAGGAAGGCGAAATGGGGAGATAGTCGCCGCGTTTGGCGTCAAACTGGCAGCCTGGCTGCGACACATCCCGATCATCTGGCTGAAGTACTGCTGCATGCCTTGCTGCTGCAAAGAACCCACGATGGATTGGGCGTCCAATGCAGATAGCTGTCCGACAGCCGACTGAACAGCCTGAAGCTGGCCGGCACTCGTCTGAGGGTTGTAGGCCTGAAAGTGTGACAGTGCTGTGTCGATGTCGATCTTGCTGTTATTGATGAAGGCGGGGGTCATGGCGTTGTAGGCGGGCTGTAGATGGCCGTCTATGTTGTTGTTGATCCAGTCGAGACGCATCGAGATCAATGCATTTGCCAAAGCCGAGTAGTCACTGGCATTGAAAACGCCGTTGATGTTGTTTCCGCTGGTCAAGGCGTGTGCGTTCATTGCCGCATTGTAGACAGCAACGTCAGGACCCGACGATTGTGCGAGTACGGGGGGGGGGGGCGAAAAAGCGTGCAGAAGCCAGAGAAGCGGCACCCGCGCCGGCTGAAGCAGAAAGAAAAGCGCGACGATCCATCACACTTACCTCTTGTTCAATCGAATTATGCTGCGGACGTTCGCTCGCGAAGCGAAATCGCGGACAGGAGAACGGTACGAACAAAGCGCGGGAGTGTCAAGGACTTCCCGCCTTTTCTTACGGTTCGAGGAAGCCTCAATCAGCTTCGCCGACGGACAAAGCAGGATGCAGGCCACCCGGTACGCGAGCCGGGCGTTGCGCTCCACGAACTCGGTGAAGCGCCCGGCGAACCGCCCCTCCCCGTCCAGCACTCTGTCCGGGGTGTCGGCGGCCAAGGTTTGCACTCCTGCGTAAGCGGTCATAGCGGTTAGGACGGTCATGGCGGTCACGTCACACTCGAAGACCGGGGTTCGCGCCCGGGCGTTCACTTTTCTCTTCCGGCCGCATCTGTACGCCTATGCCTTTACAGGACGACGCTCCCGCCCGTTTTCACGCCTTTCTCGCCCCGCTGGCGAAGGAGGCCCGCATCCACATTCTGTGCGACGCGGACTGCGACGGGCTGCCCGCGGGGGCTCTGCTGGCCCGCTCGTTGAGGCTGGCCGGGTACACGCAAGTCAGCGTGGAGCCCCGGCGCAAGGGCGAGTCGGCGTGGGATCCGGCCGTGATTGCCCGGCTGACCGCGCAGAGTCCGCAGGCGCTGTTCGTCTTGGATTTGGGGAGCAGGCCTGACCCGCTGCTGCCCGGCGTTCCCACGATGCTGATCGACCACCACCTGCCCGGCGGCATTCCGCCCGGCGCGGAGCTCATCACCGGCTACGGGACGGAGCCGACGCCGACCACGGGCCTGCTGGTCTGGTGGTGCGTGCGGGCTATCCTGACCCCGGAGCAGCACGAAGGCCTGCTCTGGATGGCCGCCCTGAGCATCCTGTCCGACCTGGGCGACAAAGCTCCGTTCGCGGAGCTCGCCGAGGCGCGGGCGAAGTGGCCCGCCGGGCCGATGCGCGACGCGGTCGCCCTGCTGAACGCGCCCCGCCGGACGGCCTCCGCCGACGCAAGCGAGGCCCTGAACGCCCTGCTCGCCGCGGAGAACCCGAAGCAGATCGTCAGCGGTGCCCTATCCCAAACCGCGGCGCTGCTGAAAGCCAAGGAGGAGGTCGCCGTCGCCCTCGCCGCCGCAAAAAAGGCCGCGCCGAAGTTCAGCAAGAAGTGGCGCGAGCGGCTCGGCGCGGACCTGGTCGCCCTGCGCATGGACACGCCCTGCCAGGTGCACCCGCTGGTCGCGCAAACCTGGCGCGGGCGGTTTAAAGATTCCATTGTGATGGGTGTGAATTTCGGTTTCCGGCCAGGCTACGTCCACTTCTCCGCGCGGGGCCCGAAGGGCGTCAACGTCATCGAGTTCCTGCGCGAGCACACCCCTGCAGGGGCCGACCAGGGCTACGGCAACGGCCACGACCAGGCCTCGGGCGGCGCGGTGCCCGTGGCAAGCTGGAACGACTTCGCGGCGGACCTGGGCTTCGGGCCGGAGCTGCAGCTGGAAGCATCCTAGAAGCGAGATGGCAGACGAGACCGCACCGAAAAAGAAGCCGAGCCGCCCGGCTAAATCCGAAGCAGGCAAGGCCGAGCCCGCGAAGAAAGCACCCACTAAAAAGAAGAAAGCCGCCAAAAAAGCCCCGAGCAAAAAGGAGCTCGCCGAAGCCGATGTGGCCCGGCGCGCGGCCGAGCCGCTGTTCCCCTGCAAGGATCTGGACGCGCTGCCCCCGGCACCCTGGCCCGCCTCGGCGATGCGGCTCGGCTTCGCCGTCAAGATCATGGGTCAACCCGGCCTCAAAAGCAACGACACCCGCCGCTGGCAGCAGAATCCGCACCTGCGCGTCTCGCTGGGGCACCTGTGCGAGATCTTCGCGTACCTGCGCCGGCACCGCATCCACATGTACCGCATGAGCTCCGACATGGCACCCTACGCCACGCACCCGGAGATGCCTCAGTTCCACGCGATGGTCCGCGAGTCGGCAAGCGAACTGGAATATGTCGGGCGGCTTGCAAAAGACGCGGACATC
The DNA here is from genome assembly GCA_964250195.1 of uncultured Acidobacteriaceae bacterium. Classification (GTDB taxonomy): domain Bacteria; phylum Acidobacteriota; class Terriglobia; order Terriglobales; family Acidobacteriaceae; genus EB88. Next base: position 2,585 of record CAXUEU010000069.1, on the reverse strand, counting down.
CGGCTCTCTTTTCACCCGTCGCAGTACATCGTGCTCAACTCGGAGTCCGAAGACCTGACACGCCGGAGCATGGCCGATCTCGACTCACAGGCCGAAATCATGGACCGGATGGGCTGCGGGCCGGAGGCGCGGCTCGTGATTCACGTGGGCGGGGCATACGGGGACCGGGCTTCGGGCTGCGACCGCTGGTGCGCGACCTGGAAGCGATTGAGCGAGCCCGTGCGCCGGCGGCTGGTGCTTGAAAACGACGATATCCGCTACTCGGCCGCGGACGTGCTGCGGATTCACGAGGAGACCGGGGTCGCGCTGGTGTTCGACTACCAGCACTTCTGGTGCATGAACCCGGAAAAGCTGGAGATGCTGCCGACGATCAAGCGCTTTCTGGCGACGTGGCCGGAAGGCGTACGGCCGAAGATCCACTACTCCTGTGCCCGCACGGAACTGCGCGAGATCAAGCGCAAGAACCGCAAGACGGGCAAGCCCGAGCTGGTGCTGCAACCGCCGATCTGGACCGGCCACGCGGACTACAACAATCCTTTCGAAACCGTGACCTTTCTGCGGTCGATCGCGCACCTGGACGCGGACGTGATGCTGGAAGCGAAAGCGAAGGACCTGGCCCTGCTGCGGCTCAGGAACGACATCGCTCGCTTTGCCCCGGAGCTGGCCGCGCGCTACAACATCGCGGTCGAAGACGCGCAAGACGATGCGGGAGAGTTAGTGATGGAGGCGGACGAGGAGATGGTGGAGGTCTAGCGCGGGAGCGGTTCCGTCCCGGCGTTCATGGTTGCCAGGAAGCGGCTGTACGCGAACAGCCGTCCGCGCCGCCGGCCGGTGATCTCCTCGACGATGCCCAGCCGCCGCAAGTGTTTGACCGAAGCCGAAACTGTCGGGACGGCAAGCCCGAGAGCTCGAGCCGCCTCGCCCAGCTCGATGATCGGTCGTTCCCGCATGTAGCCGTGTACCCGCAGGGCCGAACCCGCCGGACGACCTAAAGCCTGCACCCGCATGCGGTCCGCGTTGAAAACTTCCAGCAGATTCCGCGCCGTCTCCGCGGCCTGTCCGGCTGTTTGCTCCACGGCCTGTAAAAAGAACTCAATCCATGGCTCCCACGCTGCCTCGGTACGAACGCGTTGGAGTAGGTCGTAGTAGCGGGTGCGATGCGTCTTGAAGTACAGGCTGAGATACAGCAAAGGCTTGCTCAAAGCGCCTCCCTCGCACAGCAGGAGCGTGATGAGCAGTCTGCCCAAGCGCCCGTTTCCGTCCTCAAACGGGTGAATCGTCTCAAACTGCGCGTGAAGCAAGGCGATCCGCACCAGCAGCGGGAGCTCTGTCTCATGAAGAAACAGCTCAAACGCTCCGAGGCAGTCCATGAGCAAGTGGGGCGGCGGTGGGACGAACAAGATGTTGCCGCCTTCCGCGATCCAATTCTGTGTTCGGCGGAACTCTCCGGGGCTTTGCGACTGCCCTCTCCCGCCGCGCAGGAGGATGCCGTGCATTTCTTTCAGCAGCCGCAAGGAGAGGGGAAATCCGTCTGCGAGCCGCTCCAAGCCATGATTCATGGCGGCGGCGTAGTTCAAAACCTCGGAAGCGTCATCGATCGGCACCCCGGGCACCGCCTCGGATTCAAAGAGCAGCAAGTCCGAAAAGGAGGATTGCGTCCCTTCGATCTGCGACGACAGCACCGCCTCACGCCGGACGTAACTGTACAGCAAGGTGTGAATGTCCGGGAGAACGTTGAGCGAGCCGTCGAGCCGGCCCAGGGCACGGTTGGCCCGCTCCAGCAACAGCAGCAGCGGCTGCAGACCCAGAAGCGGCGGTAAGGGGTTCGGCACAAATGCGCGGAGGTGCCGGCCCGCTGTGCTTCCATCGACAAAACTGCCGCTCTCCTTCATCTGCAATATCTTTTCATAAGGAATCCCGTTATGAAAGGAAAACGCTATATCCTTTCATAAGCGGTCTGCCGCCGGTCTTACAGGGGCGTACCGCCAGCTGGGAGCTGATCGTGCCGCGCCGGGTATACTCAGCCTCAACTTCCGTTCCGAGGTGCGCCGCCCGTGCGTGTATCCAGCCTGTTTTGTGTCGTTTTCAGCGTTTTTCCAGTGGTCGCTGCTTGCGCGGCGGCGGCACAGGACGGAGCCGCCGATTTCCGCGCGCTCGTGGACCGCTATTACGCCACGGCCCTGCCGTTCACACCCACGCAGGCGACCATGCTCGGCGTCCACAAGGATGACGGCAAGCTGGAAGACTGGAGCGACGCGACGCGCGCGACGGAGATCCGAGGGCTGCACTACTTCATGAGCAAGTTCGACGCCTTTCCGGAAGCGGGTCTCGATCAGCCGACGCGCGGCGACCTCGCCATGATGCGCAATAACCTGCGCTCGCAACTGTTGACGCTCGAAACCATCAAGCCCTGGCAGCGCAACCCGGACTTCTATCCGTCCGGCATCACCACCTCGGCATTCACCCTGGTCGAGCGTGAGTTCTCCTCCCCGGACGAGCGGCTGCGCTCGATGGTCAGCCGCGAAAAGCAGATGCCGCGCGTCCTGGACGAGGCCAGACAGAACCTCCAGAACCCGCCGGAGATC
>CAXUEU010000068.1:0-16850 GCA_964250195.1 uncultured Acidobacteriaceae bacterium | reverse complement strand
GCGGCAGGACAACCCGGCCCGATCTCGTTTCCGCTTTCATCTCAGCGGGTACTCCTAATCTCTCGGCGACCCGCAGCTTGGCGCTCCTGCTGCGGGGGTTGCGCCTCGTTTCTTCCTCCCCGGCCGTCACCGGCTTGCGGGTCAGTACCTCGTACACCCCGGCGTCCCTTCCCTCACGGAGGGCATCTTTCGCCGGGCGGTCTTCGAGCGAGTGGAACGAGATCACCACCAGCCGGCCTCCCGGCTTCAGCAGCGAGGGCGCGGCTTGGAGCAGCGCCCGGATCTCGTCCACTTCGCGGTTCACGTGAATTCGGAGCGCCTGAAAGGTCCTGGTCGCCGGATGAATGGGGCCGTTCATCTGCGGGGCCGCGGCCTTGACCACGGCGGCCAACTGCGCCGTCGTGTGTAAAGGCCGCGCCCGCACGATGGCTCTGGCGATTCTCCGCGACCTCCTTTCCTCTCCGAGTTCGTAAATGAGGTTGGCGAGATCTTCCTCGTCCGCCTCATTTACCACTTGTGCGGCGGTGGGTGCGTCCCCCTGCGGGTTCATCCGCATGTCGAGGGGCCCATCCGCCTGAAAACTGAATCCGCGGTGCGCGTCGTCCAGGTGCATGGAGCTGACGCCGAAGTCGGCCAGGATTCCATCCACCGTTCCCGGTTCCGCATATTCGGATACTCGGCTGAATTCGGCGTGATGCAGCTCGACTTGCTCGCCGAACCCGGCCAGCCGCTCCCGGGCGAGCTCCAACGCGCTCAGGTCCCGGTCCAGGCCGATCAGCTTGCCCCCGGGTCCCAGCCGCTCGGCGATCGCGCCGGCGTGCCCGGCGAAGCCGAGGGTGCAGTCGAGGTACACCCCGTCGGGGCGCACCGCTAAAAACTCTAAAACTTCCTGTAAAAGAACCGGCGTGTGCCGCTCCCGCGGCGCATGCCCGGCCTTGGAGGCCTCCACCTACAACCCAAACTCCGCCAGAGCCTGCTGATCGGCTTCGGTCAGCGGGTTGGCTTCCATCGTCTGCTTGAACAAGTCGTGGTTGGCTACTTCGAGGTAGCGCTGCATCCCGAACACCACCACATCCCCGGCGAGTTTCGCTTCGCCGCGCAGGATCTGCGGCAGAAGCACCCTTCCCTGCTCGTCCATCCTCGCCATCTGGCCGTAGTAGTTCAGCCGGTCCAGCAGCTTCTTCTTCGCCGGGTTGAAGCTGGGAATCGCGGCCAGCTTGTCTTCGAACTTTTCCCACTCCTTCAACGGGTGGATCTCGGCGACCTTGCCATCCTTGCTCGTGATGTAAAACTGCCCTCCATGCTGCTCGTCGATGAGGGCCTTGAACTCCGCAGGCAGCTTGAGCCGGCCTTTGTCGTCGACCCGGGCTGGGTGGTTGCCGCGAAACATTCGCTGGACGCCTCGGGAGATGGATCTTGGAGGAGCTTGGTTCCCTTTCGCTCCACTTTTCACCACTTCCGACCACAGACTACCCAAGACTCGTGGCTTTGCAAATGTTTTTTGGAGAACATTTTCGGCCCTTGGTTACTAAAGTTGGAAAGCGGTGGAAGTTCTGTGCAAATGTATGCCCGATTACGAATGGCACTTGCGAATTGCGATACGTTCTATGGATTTGCGGAGGAAGATGCGTTCATGCAGTCGGATCGGGGTGGTCTTCACGGCTGCGCCGCTGGAGATTCTGTGCCAGATAGATGACGACGAGAATATTGAGCAGGCTCAGAACGGCCTTGGGCCAGCTCGGCTTGCGGACGATTTCGAAGAACTCCCAAGGCAGGAACGACGCGGTGACGATCAGCGTCAGGTACTCGGCCCAGGCCTTGCCCATGATCAGGCCGATGCCTTCGACGATGTCGAGCCCGGCATCGCAGAAGATGAGCACGGAAAGCTGCCGCAGGCGGTGCGGGGTCACGTCGGAGACCTTGTCGAGCAGAAAATTGACGACGCGGCTTTCCGGGTCGAACCGCAGGTCGGTGACCCAGTGCGTCACGAGCGTGACGAGATCGCGGTGAACCAATTTAAGAGCGCCGAAGCCGAGCGCGACGAAGAGAACCGCCTTCAGCAGCTTGCCGATGCCGATGAGCACCAGCCAGCTTGTTCGGTGAGACGCGTGCTGAGCCGGGGCGGGTGCTAGCTGCATGGGTAGTAAGGATGCGGAGACAGCCTCAAGTGTACGCGGGCCGCCTTTCGCGCACCCGCGGGCGGCTCGCGTCATCTCAGGAAGGGAGCTGACTGGCTGGAGGAATGGAATCTATGCGGAAACGTGAAATGCTCAGCGTGTTTTTGATGGCGATCCTGCTGTTCGGGGGCCTGGGCGCGAAGAACAGCAAAGTGCCGATCGTGGGCGGTGCGGCGATGTACCCGTCGAAGAACGTGGTCGAAAACCTGATGAACTCGAAGGACCACACCACCCTGGTGTCAGCCTTGAAGCAGGCGGGGCTGGTGAACACGCTGGAAGGACCGGGGCCGTTCACCGTGTTCGCGCCGGCCAACGCGGGGTTCGATAAGCTGCCGGCGGGGCAACTGGAAGACCTGCTGAAGCCGGAGAACGCGGACCGGCTCAAGGCGCTGCTCAGCTATCACGTCGTGCCTGGAGCGTTCACGGCGAAGAACCTGAAGAAGCTGATCGGCAAGGGCCAGGGCAAGGCGGAGCTCAAGACGGTCGAGGGCGGGATTCTGACGGTGTCGATTCAGTCTGGAAACTTCGTGATCCTGGATGGAAAAGGGACGACCGCGAACGCCTTGACGACGAGCATCCCGCAGGTGAACGGAGTTTTGTACGGAATCGACGCGGTGCTCCTACCGAAGTAAGACGTGACCAAGGTTCCTATGGCGGCGAGGAGATTCTTTCGTGCAGGCAGGGCCGATTCTTACGTGTTTCCGGCTAAACGTACAGGAGATATGGCCACTTCTGCGCGATGCGGGGAAGGATCGACCCTGTCCGGCCGGTAGGAACGACGCCGCACTTCCGTACCCCGATTTGCGGGGTGGCGCGTGTGCCTTTCGAGGTTGGCGAGTTTGGTTCCATGACCGGTCGGGCTACCGGGCCGAGGCGGCCAAGGCACGCGGCCCGCGCTTCGGCAGGGTGCGGAGAACGGGCGCGAGACGCCCGAGGGCGGCTTGCGCGGTTAAACCGTGCCGCTCGCGCAGCTCGTCCGGCTTGCCGTGCTCAATGAACCGGTCCGGCCAACCGATGCGGATGACCGGGGTGGTGAGGGCGGCGCGCTCCAGCTCCTCGAGCACGGCGGAGCCGAAGCCGCCGGAGAGCACGTGATCCTCGAAAGTGACGAGAGCGGCGGCCGTGCGGGCATAGCGGAGCAGCAGTTCCGCGTCGAGGGGCTTGACGAAGCGGGGATCGATGACTGCGGCGGAGAAGCCCTGCCGGCCCAGCTCGGCGGCGAGCTCCTGCGCCATGGGCAGCATCGCGCCCAGCCCGAAGATGGCGATCTCCTCGCCCTCCTGCACGACCCTGGCCTTGCCGATGGCGAGAGGCTGCGGGGCGGCCTTGCGGGCGACGCCTGGACCCGTGCCGCGTGGGTAGCGGATGGCGGCGGGGCCGGGGTGGAGACGGGCCGTTTCTAGCATGTCGGCCAGCTCACCCTCGCTCGAGGGAACCATGTGAACGAGGTTGGGGACGGGCCGCAGATAGGCAATGTCGAAGAGTCCATGGTGGGTCGCGCCGTCGTCGCCCGAGAGCGAACCGCGGTCCATGCAGAAAACCACGGGCAGGTTTTGCAGGCAGACATCGTGGACGATGGGGTCGAAGGCGCGCTGGAGAAAGGTGGAGTAGATGGCGCAGAACGGCTTGAAGCCCTGGGTGGCGAGGCCGGCCGCGAAGACCACCGCATGCTCCTCCGCGATGCCGACGTCGAAGTAGCGGGTAGGGTGGTAGGGGCGGAACAGGTCGAGGGCGGTGCCGTTGGGCATGGCTGCGGTGATGGCGACGACCTTGGGATCGTTGTCGGCCAACTGCACCAGCGTCTTGGCGAAGACCTCGGAGTAGGTCGGGGCACCGCCGGAGTGGGTATGGCCGGTTTCGGGATCGTAGGGGCCCAGGCCATGGAACTTCTTTTGCCCAGCCAGCGCGGGAGCGAAGCCCCGGCCTTTCTCCGTGATGGCATGGAGAAGGACGGGCCGATCCTGTTGCTTGAGGAACTCGAAGGTGTCGATGAGCAGGCCGATGTTGTGGCCGTCGAGCGGTCCGTAGTAGGTGAGGCCGAAATCCTCGAAGAAGCTCGACGGGAACAGAACGCCCTTGGCGGCTTCCTCCGCGCGGCGGACGATGTTCTTCGCGCCGCGGCCGCCGACCTTCTCGACCAGGCGTTGCGCCCCGCTGTGGAGTGAGGTGATCTGCGGGTTGGTGACGATCTTGTGCAGGTATTTGGCGATCGCGCCGACGTTGCGGTCGATGGACCATTCGTTGTCGTTGAGCACGACGATGAGGCGCTTCGTCTGGTCCGCGATGTTGTTGAGCGCCTCGAAGGTAATGCCGTTGGTAAAGGCGGCATCGCCGGCCAGCGCGACGATGTGCTCTTCGCCGCCGGAGAGGTCGCGGGCAACGGCCATGCCGAGAGCGGCGGAGAGCGCGGTGCCGGCGTGGCCCGCGCCGTAGCTGTCGTGTTCGCTTTCAGTCCGGAGCATGAAGCCGTTCAGGCCGCCGGGCTGGCGAATGGTGTCGAAGCGGGGCTCGCGGCCGGTGAGCAGCTTGTGGATGTAGGCCTGGTGCGAAACGTCGAAGACGAACTTGTCCTTGGGCGTCGAGAAGACGTAGTGCATCGCCAGGGTGAGCTCGACGACGCCCAGGTTGGGTCCGAGATGGCCGCCGGTCTTGGAAAGCGAGACGATGAGGCGCTCGCGGATCTCCCGCGCGAGCGATTCAAGCTCGGGAACCGAGAGGGCTTTTATGTCGGCGGGCGACTGAATTGTGCCGAGGCGGTTCGTCGGTTTGGAGATCATGAGCTCCCTGAAGGCAGCCGCGGCAAGGGGGACGCGGCGCGCAAGGGCCTCCGGGGTTGGGGGCCGCCTCTCAAGCTCAAGTATACAAGGGAGCGTCGTGGGCTACTTGCCGGGGTCGGCCTTGGTTTTCATGCGGGTGATGCGCCCATGGTGGTCGTAGGTGATGCCGTCGAGGATGCTCATGTCGCCGCGGATGTCGCTGCGCAGGCCGTCGACTTTGGAGTCGAGCTTGGCGTCAAGACGGTTGGCCAGGAGGTCCACTTTCGCATCGATCTTGGCGTCAAGGCGATTGCCCAGAGACTCGACGCGTGAGTCCGAGCGGAAGATCGAAATGATGATGGCCGTTGTCGGAATGATTGCCGGGCCGACGATGCCGCCGACAGCCGCGATCAGTTCTGGTTGCGTCATACGGGGCTCTCCGATGCTGTCGTGATTGTAAGACGCCCAGGTCGAGAAGCAAGAGCACCGAAGTACTCAAACGCAGGGTCAGCTCTGGGGGCCGAAGGCGACGATGAAGTACTGGGCGACCTCCGGCCCAATATTCTGGAGGTGGTGCAGGGCCATGGACTGCCAGAACCCGACCGAGCCGGGGGTCAGGGTGGAGCTCCGGCCGTCGACGGTGGCCTGCAAGGTGCCCTTCATCAGGAGGATGAACTCCTCGTGCTTGTGGCGGTGGGGCGGGTGCGGCTCCGCGCCGGGGTTGAGCTGGGTCTCGTGGACTTCGACGGGGTCGCCCGTGGCCGTGGTGCCCTGGACGACAGGGCGCATGGTGCTGGCCGCGCCCACGCGCGGCTGCATCTCGGCGAACGTGCGGACGAAGGATTGAAGGGGCTGCGTGGTCTCGGCCAGGCTCTCGCGGGAAGAAGCAGAGAGGGCAAGCAGAGCCGGGAGGGAGCCGGTGCAGAATTCGCGGCGGGAAGGGGGCATGACGTTCGCTCCTTGGAACCCTCACAGGGTAACGCCTTCGCGGCAGATAGGCCAGTGATGCTTCCCATGTGACGTCGGTTCGCGGAGCGAAGCCATGCCGGTCAGAGCTTGGGGCTGTCGGACGGATCGGCTTCGATGCGGATGAGGCGGCCGTGGTGGTCGTAGGCGATCTTGTCGAGAATGCGCATGTCGGCTCGAATGTCCGCGCGCAAGCCGTCGACCTTGGAGTCGAGCTTCGAGTCGATGCGGGTGCTCAGGGCGTCGAACTTGGCGTCGACGCTGGTCTTGAGCGCATCGACCTTCGCGTCGGAGCGAAGGATGGAAATGACGATGGCGGTGGTCGGAATGATGGTCGGAACAGCGATAGCGGCGACCGCGCCGACAATTTCGAGCTGAGTCATAGTACGACCCCTTCCGGCTTGCCCAGTATAGGCCGTTTCCGGCAGGCGGCAAGAGCACTTCGGTACTCTGAACGGCTAAAGGATTGGCTTTTCCGTGCGGAACGCGCCCTCCCAGCGGGCGACGATCGCGGCGGCCAGGCAGTTGCCGGTGACGTTCAGGGTGGTGCGGCCCATGTCCATCAGGGCATCGATGCCGAGCAGCAGCGTGATGGGGCCCTCGGGCAAACCGAACGACGACGCCGTGGCGAGCAGCACGACCAACACAGCGCGCGGCACCCCGGCGACGCCCTTGGAGGTGAGCATCAGGACGAACAGCATGCTCATCTGCGCTCGCAAGGACATGTGCATGCCGGCGGCCTGCGCCACGAATACCGAGGCCAGCGCGAGATAGAGCGCGGAGCCGATGAGGTTGAAGCTGTATCCGGCGGGGATGACGAAGCCGGTGATGCGGCGGGGGACGCCGAAGGCTTCCATCTGCTCGATAGCGCGAGGCAGGGCCGCCTCGGAGGTGGAGGTGGCGAAAGCGATCGAAGCCGGCTCGGCGACGGCGGCCAGGAACTCCCCGAGCGGAATGCGCGCCAGCAGCGTGAGCGGCAGCAGCACGAGCACGGCGAAGGCCGCGATGGCCAGGTAGTGGGTGAGGAGCAGCCCGGCGAGGCTCGCGAGCGCGCCCGCTCCGGAGCTCGCGACCGTGTACGCCAGGGCGGAGGCGACGGCGAGCGGGGCCAGGTACATGACCAGATTGGTGAAGGCGAACATGGCGGCTGCGAGCGAGTCGACAAGCGCCAGCATGGGCGCGCGGCGTGCCTCCGGGACGCGCCGCAGGGCCAGGGCGAACAGCAGCGCGAAGACGGCGACCTGGAGAATCTGATTGGCGGCGACGGCCTGGGCTATGTTTTCCGGGAAGACGTGGAGGAGGAACTCCTGCCAGGTGGAGAGGGCAGCGGTTTTCGGGGGTGCGGCCCCGACGACGGCCAGCCCGCGCCCGGCCCCGGAGAGATTGATCGCGACCAGCCCGACAGCGAGGGCGGCGGTGGTGAGCCCTTCGAAAAGCAGGATGGAGCGCCAAGCGAGGCGACCCAATTTAGAGTCGCTTGTCTGTCCGGCAATGCCGGTGACCAGGGTCGCGAAGATGAGCGGGGCGGTGATGGTCTTGATGAGGCGCAGAAAGATGTCGGAGAAGACGCGGGTCTCCGCGGCAAAGCGGGGCAGGTCGAGCCCGTACTCGACGCCGGCGAGCATCGACCAGAGAATCCAGGGCGTCAGGGATTTTTTGCGAAGGGTGTAGAGAGCGAGCGCGAACAAGGCCGGGAGCCGCAGGCCCGGCACGTGGAAGCCGAGGCCCCCAAACCAGCAGAGAAGGGCGGCCGCGTACACCCAGCGGAGGCGGCTTTCAAACCAGGACCCGGTCACGGGACCAGCATAGCGGGCCGCCGCTTCTGCCGGTCAGCCCTGAGACGGCGCGGCGTCGCGGTCAGCCACCTCGGCCGGCGGATGCGTGGCCTCGACGGCGGTAAACGTTTCGAGAAAGCGGTAGGAGTGCTCGGTGCCCTTCGGCACGATCCAGGAGCTGCCCGGTTCGAGCTTCACGGTCTGCCCTTCGAGCGTCAGCTCGGCCCGGCCGGCGAGAACGTAGCCCACCGTCTCGTAGTCGCGCCGCACCGGGGTAGACGGAGTTCCGGGAGCTTCTTCTTCCCAGAGCCGCATCGACAAACCCAGCCCGCTCGCCAGGAGGCGCTGCCCCTGCGAACTCTTCGGCGCCTTCGCCGCTTCGACCTTGGTCACGGATGTGTCTGCCATTGTTTCTCCTCAGAGCGCTTGGATGCCGCCGCGCTCAGGAGAGGTCGCCGGAAAGCTCGTCCGAGGGGTCCGCGAGCTCCCCCTCGAAGCCCGCCTGAATGCCCGCGAGCGCTTCCTCGCGGGCGAGCGTGCCGGACTGCTCGAAGGTGATGGCGATGTGGCCGGCCAGGTCGGCGAGCATGACGCCCCAGGCCTGGGGATCGTCCCAGATGCCGGCGCGGAGGGAGATATGCTGCTCGCCGTCGGCGATCCAGACGCGCAGCAGCTCGAAGGAGCGGCGGTCGTTGCGGGCGGCGTCGGGGACGCGGAGCTGGGTGGTTTCGGACATGGAGCTATTGTCGCCCGGGCGGGAAGCAGATCGATATCGGCTGGAGTGGCAGGGATACAAGCAACTCCGGCGACGAAGTGCGGAATCCTCTCCAGCGAGAGCCATCCGCACTTCGCTTTCGCTCAAGAAGAACCCACACCTCTCAGTCGAGATATGAGTTCTCCGGCATCCATCACCGCTGTGCCGACCCACTGAGCAGGATCGCCTGACTGTGGGGATCGAGAGAGAGCAGGAACAAATGGGTTGCATCTATTTGGTACTCGACGAGGGTCGCCGGCGAGCCGTCCGGACCTTGCTGCATCTTCGACGAAAGCAGGCTGCGTCCGTTCTGATCTGCGGCCTGCACGGTGTAAGCCTCTTGAAGCGTTGACTGTACCGTGGTGCCGAAACTCTGATCGTAGGTGAAGACAACGGGCGTGAAGCTTGTTGGATCGAAGCTCTCCAAGCCTGTTACCGCAATGGGCAAGGCTTGCTGTCCGCCGGCTACACAGCTGGAAGCACAGGCGCTTTCACCTGTCAGACGGAAAGCGTAGTCCGCGGTCTGCGTTGTTATCTTCGAGAAGCTTGTGGGGTCTTGCAGCGCAAGCGTACCACTACCTACAAACGCGCCCGGCTTCAAAGCGGTAAGCGTTGCCGATTGAACCTTGGCGAACGTTTGCGCGGTAGGTACGGAGATGGAGAGAATCTGGGAACCGAACGGCGTGTTCAGCATGACCGTGCCGCGGCCATTGTTCTCCAGGATGTATTTGCCTGTAAGCGCGAAGCCGGGAGCTGCCGCCTGTGGGGCATTCAGGTCGGCGATACCGCCGATGATATTGCCCTGGCCGTCAGCCGTGAAACTGCCGATCACGGCGCTTTGATTCGAGTTTCCCGGGCCACTAAGGCCGCTGATGCCCTGAAGAAGGAAAGCATATTGTCCATGTAGGGCCGCAGCGGCTGCGCCTCCACCGACCGTAAAGCTCGAGAACAGGCTCAGGTTTCCGTTTCCATCTCCGGGGTAGTTGGCGGCGACCTGATAGAAACCCGCCGGCAATCCCGCGATCGGGACCCTTGCCGCGCCGCCGGCATCCGTGGGAACAGTGACGTTGAGCGTGTAGTACGGAGGCGCGTTGTTGGAGACGCCGACGCGGAAAAAGACGTTCGTGTTCGGCGGGCAGACCTGGATCACAAGAGAGAACGGCTGCTGCGTTCCGATGTAGGCAGGGTTCGTCGTGATCCCCTGTTGCACCCCCTGGGGACACGATGGCGCTGTTTGAGCGAGAGCGGGAATGGTGCTGGCGAGAAGAAAAGCACCCAGGAGTGTTGAACCACTTGCGAAGTTCATGAGGGCGACCTTTTAAGCAAATTGAAGAACGCGCCGATACTACATGTTTTCGGCCATCTTTCGTGTAAATGTTTCCGGAGCTGCTTGACACTCAGGCGCGTGTGCACGAGAGCCCGCTTTGAAGGTCCCAGCCGCCAACTATTCGTCCTTCTCGTGGAGCTTCGCCAAGCCGGCGAAATCTTCAAGCGTGGAGGTGTCGCCCTTGATTTCGCCGTTGGCGGCGAGCTCGCGTAGCAGGCGGCGCATGATTTTGCCGGAGCGGGTCTTCGGCAGCGCCTCGACGAACCGGATGTCGTCGGGACGCGCGAACGGGCCGATCTCCCCGGCGACCCAGGCGCGGAGAGCCTCGCGCAGCTCGCTCGAGGGTGTCTGCCCGGTCCTCAGCGTCACGAAGCAGGCGATGGCTTCGCCTTTGAGCTCGTGGGGGCGGCCGACGGCGGCGGCCTCGGAGACGGCGGGGTGGGCGACGAGGGTGGACTCGATTTCCATGGTGCCGAGGCGGTGGCCGGAGACGTTGAGCACGTCGTCGACGCGGCCCATGAGCCAGTAGTAGCCGTCGGAGTCGGTGCGCGCGCCGTCGCCGGAGAAGTAGCAGCCGGGGACTTCGGACCAGTATGTCTTGAGGTAGCGGGAGTGGTCGCCCCAGATGGTACGGGCGACCGAGGGCCAGGGTTTGCGGATAACGAGGAGGCCGCCGCGGCCTTGCGGGACCGGCTCGCCCTCCTTGGTGACGATAGCCGGCTCGACGCCGAGAAAGGGCAGCGTCGCGGAGCCGGGTTTGGTGGGCGTCGCGCCGGGAAGCGGGGTGAGCATGTGAGCGCCGGTTTCGGTTTGCCACCAGGTGTCCACGATGGGGCAGCGCTCGCGGCCGACTTCCTTGTGGTACCAGATCCAGACTTCGGGGTTGATGGGCTCACCGACCGTGCCGAGAACGCGGAGGGTTTGGAGGGACGCGTTGCGGGGATAGTCGGCGCCCCACTGCATGAAGGCGCGGATGGTGGTGGGGGCGGTGTAGAAGACGGTGACGCGGTGGCGGTCGATGAGCTGCCAGAAGCGGCCGGGGTCGGGGGAGTTGGGAGCGCCCTCGTAGAGCAGGGTGGTGATGCCATTGAGCAGCGCGCCGTAGAGGACGTAGGAGTGGCCGGTAATCCAGCCCACATCGGCGGTACACCAGAAGATGTCATCGGGATGGAGATCGAAGACGAGCTTGGTCGTGAGGTAAGTCTGGACCGCATAGCCGCCCTGGGTGTGAAGCAGGCCCTTGGGCTTGCCGGTGGTGCCGGAGGTGTAAAGGATGAAGAGAGGATCTTCGGCGGCGAGTGGCTCGGCCGGGCACTCCGCGGAGGCCTGGGCCATCTGCTCGTGCCACCACAGATCCCTCGTGGGGTGCATTGCGATTTCGGAACCCGTCCGGCGCAGCACGACCACGTTGCGGACCGCCGGGCACTGCTTCAGGGCTTCGTCGACGGCGGACTTGAGCTTGATCTCCGCGCCCCGGCGCCATGTGCCGTCCTGGGTAAGGATGAGGCGGCATTCGGAGTCGAGGACGCGGTCGGCGATGGCCTGCGGGGCAAAGCCGCCGAAGATGACCGAGTGGACGGCACCGATGCGGGCGCAGGCGAGCATGGCGACGGCGACCTCGGGGGTCATGCCCATGTAAATGGCGACGCGGTCACCCTTGCGGACGCCGAGGAAGCGAAGCATGTTGGCGCAGCGGGCGGTCTGGTCGCGGAGATCGGAGTAAGTGAGGGTGCGGATTTCGCCCGGCTCGCCTTCCCAGACAATGGCCGGGTGCGCGCCGCGGCCGGCTTCGACGTGGCGGTCGAGGCAGTTGTGACTCAGGTTGATGAGCCCGTCCGCGAACCAGCGGATCTGGGGGTCGGGCTGCCCCGGCGACCACTCGAGGGCCTTGGTGGGGGCGCGAAACCAGGCGATCTCGCGGGCGATGTCGAGCCAGAACGCCTCGGAGTCCTCGACCGAGCGGCGGTACAGCGCGCGGTAGGCGTCGAGCGAAGACACGTGAGCCTGCGCGGCGAAAGCCTCGGGCGGAGGAAAGAGCCGCGTTTCGCGAAGGGAGGAGGTGAGGTTGGGGGTGTCCGGCATCGTCTGGTCTCGCCCTACGGTAGCGGGGTGTCCAGGGCAGAAGCAAGCGGCGGGAAGGGGTGGGTAGAGCGAGGCTTCAATATTTGCGCTTTGACGACAGGTGCCGTAAAAAAGAAGCGGAAAGCGAAAATCGTGCCGGACGTGGGGCGAAAGGCCGGGTGAGGATGAGCACAGCGAGCGCGGTAGGCGGGGTGGGTTTTCTGGATCGGGAGCGCACCGTCGCGCCCGCTGGCTGGAGCCGCTGGCTGGTGCCCCCGGCGGCGCTGGCGGTCCACCTGGCCATTGGGCAGGTGTATGCCTTCTCGGTGTTCGTCAAGCCGCTCACGGCGCTCGCCGGCCCGGGCGGGTCGCATTGGAACCAGAAGCAGGTGGCGGTCATCTTCTCAATCGCGATCGCGGTGCTCGGCATCTCCGCCGCCCTGTTCGGCAAGTGGATCGAGCGGGTCGGCGTGCGCAAGCCTCTCGTGATCGCGGCGGCGTGCTTCGGGCTCGGCTTCGTGGTGGCCGCGGCCGGGGTGCAGCTCCACTCGCTCCCGCTCATCTATCTGGGCTACGGGGTCATCGGCGGCATCGGGCTGGGGCTGGGCTACATCACCCCGGTCGGCACGCTCATCAAGTGGTTCCCCGACAAGACCGGCCTCGCAACGGGCATGGCCATTATGGGCTTCGGAGGCGGCGCGCTGATCGGCTCGCCGCTGACCACGCAGTTGTCCGCGTTTTACAAAACGCACTCCAGCTTTCAGCCCATCGCGGCGACCATGGTCACCATGGGCGTGTTTTACTTCTGCCTCATGATGTTCGGGGCGCTGCTCCTGCGCGTGCCGCGTCCCGGCTGGAAGCCTGCCGGGTGGACACCCCCGACCGGCGACGCCGCCGCCAAGCCGAGCATGATCAGCACCCACAACGTCGCGGCGGGCTCGGCTGTCAGCACCCCGCAGTTCTGGCTCTTGTGGGCGATGCTGTTCCTCAACGTCACCGCGGGCATCGGCATCCTGGAGTCGGCCGCGCCCATGATCCAGAACTTCTTCCCCGGCAAGGTCAACGCGGCGGAGGCGGGCGGGTTCGTCGGGGTGCTTTCACTGTTCAACATGGGCGGACGGTTCATCTGGTCGTCGATGTCGGACTTCGTGGGCCGCAAGCTCACTTTCACGACCTTCTTCATTCTGGGAATGGTGCTGTTCTTCTTCCTGCCCTCGATCGAGTCGGTGCCGCTGTTCGTCGTCGTCGCGGGCGTGCTCATCTCCATGTACGGCGGCGGCTTTTCGACCGCCCCGGCGTTTCTCAAGGACCTGTTCGGGACGGCGGAGGTGAGCGCGATCTACGGGCGCCTGCTCACGGCCTGGTCCACCGCCGGGGTCATCGGTCCGCTGCTGGTAGCCTACATCCTGGACAAGGCGACGGCGGCCGGCCAGCCCCTGCGCTCGGCCTACCCGCTGGTGCTGCACATCATGGCCGGGCTCCTGGTGGTGGGCCTCGTCGCGAGCCTGCTGGTGAGGCCCGTGGCGGAGCGCTTCTGGCTGCCGGCCCGGGCCGAGGCCAACGTTTAAAGGAGAGTGCGATGGAAGAGCAACGCGTAACGACGTCGCCGGTCAGCGTGGCGCTGGCCTGGCTGGTGGTGGTGATCCCCGCGGTGTGGGGCGTGTACAACACGGTTCTGCGGGCGGCAAAGCTGTTTCAATAGACGGTCGGGCAGGGTGTGCTGACTTCCCCTTGCTTCACGCGAGCGGCGAGGAGTCCCCGTCATCTTTTGACGGCTTATTCATGAGTTTGCCGGGATCTTGAGATTACCGTCGTTGCAGCAGTTGAGAAGCAGCGACAGTTCAGGCCCCTGGAGATCCCATGTTGAGTAAGTTACCGATCGGCACCGCCGTCCTTTCCTTTCTCGCCGCGGCGTGCACGCTTGCCCAAACGCCGCCCCTGCCGAGCGGGCAGTACGTCACTCCCTCGGCCGCGCCGGGCGCGATCTTTCAGAACCTGAACCCGGGACTGGCCGCGTTCCCGAACTACCTGGCCGGCCAGGCGGTCCGCTCCCTGGTCAGCCCCGACGGCAGAACCCTGCTGGTGATGACCAGCGGCTATAACGGACTCAGCAACAGCAACGGATCGCTGGATACGACGTCCTCGAGCGAGTACCTGTTCGTGTACGACATTTCCGCGCACACGCCGGTGCGCCGGCAGGTCGTGCAGATCCCGACCACCTATGTCGGCCTTGCCTTCTCGCCGGACGGCAAGAAGTTTTATGTGGGCGGCGGGGGCGCGGACGATGTGAGCACCTATGCGCTGGTGCAGGGTCAATGGGCGCTGCTGGGCAATTCGATCGCGCTGGGACACAAAGCGGGAGTGGGGAACGGCAACTCACCGAGCACGGCCGGCCTGGCGGTCACGGCCGACGATGCCAAGATTCTCGTGGCCAACATTTACAACGACAGCGTCTCGCTGATCAGCACGGCTTCCAACAGCGTGACCGGCGAGCTGGATCTGCGGCCGGGTGTTATCGACGCGGCACAGAACGGCGTGCCGGGCGGCGAAACGCCCTTCGACATCGTCATCCAGGGGACGACGGCTTACGTCAGCACGCTGCGCGATCGGGAGATCGACGTGCTCGACATCGCGGGCACCGCGCCGGTCCTGAAGACCAGGATTCCGGTACGCGGCACACCGAACCGAATGCGGATGAACCGGGCCGGCACGCTGCTGTATGTCGCCGCGGACAACGATGACAGCGTGCAGGTGATCGGCACGGCCGCGAACAAGGTGATCGAGCGCATCGAGGTCGGCGTTCCGGCCGTCCTGAGCGCAACCCATGAACGCTACCGGGGCGCGGCCCCGAACGCGCTTGCCTTGTCGCCGGACGAGAATACGCTGTACGTTTCAGAGGGCGGCCTGAACGCGATCGGCGTTGTCAACGTAGCGCCCGGCCAGATCCACACACTGTACGGCCTGCTGCCGACGGCCTGGTACCCGCAGGACGTCGCGGCAGCCGGCGGCTGGCTTTACGCGGTGAACAGCAAGAGCGATTCGGGGCCGAACCTGCGCTACTGCCCGGGCGAGACGCAGTTCTTCCCCGGCTTGCCGTGGGTCGCGAACTGCGGCGTCAACGACTCCGTATTCCAGCTTGAACATGCGGGCTTCCTGGCTGAGCCGGTTCCGAACCTCCTGGAGACCGCGAAACTCACGCGCCAGGTCGCGGCCAATGACGGCATTCTTCGCAAGCCGGAGCCTGCAGACAGCGAAACGATGGAAGAGCTGCACCGGCGCATCAAACACGTGATCTATATCATCAAGGAAAACCGCACCTACGACCAGGTTCTGGGCGACCTGGGCCGCGGCAACGGCGACCCTTCCCTGGTCGAGTTCGGCCAGGCGATTACGCCCAACCTCCATCGGATCGCGACCGATTTCGTGGACCTCGACAACTTCGAGGCGACGGCCGAGGTCAGCGGAAACGGCTGGCAGTGGTCGACCGCGGGGCGCGAAAGCGACTTCAACGTCAAAACGATTCCGCTCGACTACTCACCCCGTCCCCACACTTCCGGCGTCGCGGATGACGAGGGCATCAATCGGGGCGTCTGGCGCGGTTCCGGCACGGTCGCGGGCCGCCAAGCGGAGAACCCTTCGTACCCGAACGATCCGAATCTGCTTCCCTCCACCAACGATGAGGATGCCCTGGACGGGCCGCTGGACGACGACACGCCTGGGAAGACGCTGAACGGCTATATTTGGAACTCCGCGCTGCGTGCCGGACTGACCGTGCGCAACTACGGCTTCTACGACGACCAGAACCTGTACGGGCCGTCGCCTACGAGCTACGGCAAGCGGGGTACGGAGATCCCCAGGGATCCCAATCCGTATGCCGACCGGGTGGCGATGGGGTTCTCCTCCAACCCGATCCTCGCGCCCTTGACGGACGTTTACTTTCGCGGAATCGACACCGCCTACCCGGACTACCCGAGGGTGCAGGAATGGAAGCGCGAGTTTGACCAGTTCGAGGCAGCCGGCAACCTGCCGAATCTGAGCCTTCTGCGGCTCGGAAACGATCACACCGGCAACTTCAGCGCGGCGATCCTGGGCGTGAACACGCCGGAAACGGAGCTGGCCGACAACGATTATGCGGTCGGTCTGGTCGCGCAAACCGTGGCGCACAGCGCGGATGCCGACAGCACGCTGATTTTCGTTCTGGAGGACGATGCGCAGGACGGTCCGGACCACGTCGACAGCCATCGAACCACCGCCTACGTCATCGGGCCGTACGTCAAGCAGGGAGCCGTTGTTTCCACCCGCTACACGACGGTGAACATGCTGCGAACCATCGAGGATGTGCTCGGCATCGACCACCTGAACGTGAATGACGCCTTTCAGCCGCCGATGACCCAGGTATTCGATCTGAGCCGGAAAAAGTGGGACTTCCAGGCCGCGCCTTCGTCCTATCTCTGCGCCACGCAGCTGCCGGTGTCATGCCAAAGCGCGGCCTCGCAGCCTACGCACACCAGTCTTTGGTGGGCGAAGAAGACGAAGGGCCTGGACCTTGTTGATGTCGATGCCGCGAACCCGGCGGTCTACAACCGGGTGCTGTGGCAGGGTCTGGTCGGGAATCGTCCGTACCCGACGGTACGCAACGGGAAAGACCTGACGCCAAGGACCTCCGCGCGATAAGGAGGGCGGTCGGAAAAAGCAAGATTGCATGGGGCTTGGCCCGATGCAGGACGGGCTTACTTCCTCAGCTCGTGCCGCATGGACGGGGCGGCTCCAAAGAGCTTTCGCAGACCTTTCACAGACAAGGACGCGGCTTTCCCGGAGGGAAAGCCGCGTAGAGACGTTTTCCGCCCTACGCCCGACCGGAAATTGCCCGCGCCGGCTCATTGACTTGAGCTTAAGCCTGGGTGTGCCCGGTTCGCTGGTAGCGCTCCTGGTGCCAGGCCCAGGCCGAGGCGACGATCGCGTCGATCTCCGTGTACCGCGGCTGCCAGCCGAGCTCGGCGGTGATTTTCGCGCTCGACGCGATCAGGACGGCGG
>CAXUEU010000067.1:14786-17046 GCA_964250195.1 uncultured Acidobacteriaceae bacterium | reverse complement strand
GTTGTTGCTTGTTTGTCCCTGCACGGCGACCGAGTCCGTCGCGAAGTCCGAGCTGCCGGCCAGCCCCGGCAGGGCCGCCCCCAGTGCCCCGGCGGTGCCGCCCGCGTCCACCGCGCCGCCCGCGGACCTGAGCAAGCCCAGCCGCTCCGCCCCGCCGCCCTGCTCCCCGTAGCCGCGCCTCCCAGGCCCGCCGAATCCGCCCGGCCGTGCTTCGGGCGCGGGACCCAGCGCTCCCCGATCCTCGGCCTGCGCGGGCACGCGCGAGAGCAGCAGGAGCGCGAACGCCTCCGTCACGTCGCGCGGGCCGCCGCGCGCCCCGCCGAACCGCACCTCCGCCGTGTTCGCGGCAAAGGCGGCGAAGTCGGTCCGCAGCACGTAGCGCCCGTCCTCCGGAATCTCGAGTCGGAACCCGCCGTCCAGGCCCGTGGTGGTGGTGTACTTCGCGCCGGTCAGGGTGTTGGCGGGCGTTACGGCCACGCCCGGCAGCGGGATTTGCCCGGAGGTGACCCTGCCGTGCACCAGACCGCCCACGGGCTCAGGCAACGGCGGAGCAGCGGGGTTTTGCGCCGCCAACGCCTCAGGCAGCAGAAGACCGGCCGCGCACAGCATCTGGAGTACCCTCACTGCGCCTTCTTCTCGGATTGCGTTGTCTGGCCCGTCTGATCGTTGATCCGCTGCCAGGCCCGGATCTCCGCCGCGTCCACCACGGTCAGCACCCTGGCCGTGAACTTGCCGTTCTCCTGCGCGCCGCTCGCGGTCAGCCCGTCGCCCACCTCGATGTCAGGCAGCGTGATGCTCTGGTGGCGCTTGCGGAAGGAGGTGTCTTCGTCCACGGTGACCGTATTGACGACGCCGTCGGGCCTCTGGATGACGAGCGACGCGCCGTTTTTCGCGGTAATGGTCCCGGCGAGCCAGGTTTTGCCCCACTGCGTGCGCCGCTGGTCCAGCTCCGTCATCTCGGCCGCATCCACCACGGCGACGAACACTGCCCCCAGCGTGTGCTTCTTCGCGTCCAGCTCGCCCCCGGCGATCACCGTGTCGCCCACCTTGGCGGCCCCGGCGTTTTTGACGAAGTGCGTGTTCGCGCCCGTTTCCACCTCGTACACGATGCCGCTCTGCACCTTGATGAAGACCGACGAGCCGGCCGTGCGCGCCACGGTGCCGCGCAGAGCCTGCAGCCCGGGGATGTCGAAGGCGGAGTCGTCCTGCGCCGCGGCGAGCGTGGGCAGGACGAGGCAGGAGGCAAGCAGCAGATCGTGGACGAAACGCATGGATGAGGGGCTCGCTCGGGTAAGACGGTCCTCGCCGGGAAAAGACGCGCCGGCCCGGGGGGAGGGGCACCTTCAGTTTACTGTGGTCACCTTCGGCGCTTTCGCGGGCTTAAAATCCGGCTCGCGAGCAACACAAGCGCGCCCCGGTGCTGCTAAGTTAGGACGGACCGGAGACGCTCCATGGCTGCCGCACTCGAGACCTCGTCGAACACGAATCTGCTCGCCCAGCTGTGTACGGTGCGCCGGCAAAGCCTGGCGCTGGCCGCACCCCTTACCCCTGAGGACATGATGGTTCAGAGCTGCCCGGAGGCGAGCCCCGCCAAGTGGCACCTGGCCCACACGTCCTGGTTCTTTGAAACCTTTCTGCTCCGCGAGTTTTCCCCCGGCTACCGGCCCTTTCACCCCGATTTCCACTGGTTGTTCAACTCCTACTACAACGCCGTTTCGAGCCAGCCGCAAAAGAAACTGCGCGCCTCGTTTTCGCGCCCGGCGCTCGACGCGATCCTGCACTACCGCGCCCACGTCGATGCGGCACTGGAGCGGCTGTTCGCGGAGGGAGCCCCCGAGGAGGCCGAGCACCGCCTGGTCCTGGGTCTCCATCACGAGCAGCAGCACGGCGAACTGCTGCTCACCGACATCAAGCATGCCTTGTGGTCGAACCCGCTCCACCCGGCTTACCTCGACGGCACGCTGCCCGGGACAGGCGCGGCGTTCACCCGCCTGGACTGGACCGCCCACGACGAAGGGTTACGCGAGATCGGCTTCGAGGGTGACAGCTTCTGCTTCGACAACGAGCAGCCCCGCCACCGCGTCTGGCTTGACCGCTTCGAGCTCGCGTCGCGGCCGGTCTCCTGCGCGGAGTACCTGCAGTTCATGGAAGATGGCGGCTACACCCGGGCCGATCTGTGGCTCTCCGAGGGGTGGGACGCGGTGCAGCGCGAGGGCTGGGACGCGCCGCTCTACTGGCACCGCGAAGACGGCGACTGGAC
>CAXUEU010000067.1:2682-14776 GCA_964250195.1 uncultured Acidobacteriaceae bacterium | reverse complement strand
GTGTTCACCCTGCGCGGCGACGTGCCGCTGGCCGACCTGCTCGCCGCCCCGGTGTGCCACGTTTCCTACTTCGAGGCCGACGCCTTCGCCCGGTGGGCCGGGGCCAAGCTGCCGTCCGAGGCGGAGTGGGAGACCCGAGCCGCGGGGGAAGAGCCCGATGAGCGAAACATGCTCGAAGGCGGCGCGCTGCACCCGCTCGCGGGCATGACCGCCCTGCTCGGAGGCACCTGGGAGTGGACCGCCGGCGCCTACCTGGGCTACCCCGGTTACGACGCCTTGCCCGGCGCGCTGGGCGAGTACAACGGCAAGTTCATGGCCAACCAAATGGTCCTGCGCGGCGGCTCGGTGGCCACGCCCGCTTCGCACATACGGCCCACCTACCGCAACTTCTTCCCCACCCACACCCGCTGGCAGTTCTCCGGCATTCGCCTGGCCCGGCGCTGACAACCTCACTCCTCTCGATCGGACACCCATGCCTTTCCAAGCCGTTGCGCCCGCGCGCGAGACCGCCCTCGGCGCCGAAGTTTATCGGGGTCTCTCCACCTCGCCCCGCACCCTGAGCCCCTGGCTGTTCTACGACGAGCGCGGGTCCGAGCTGTTCGAGCGGATCACCCTGCTGCCCGAGTACTACCTGACCCGCACCGAGCGGGCCCTGTTCGCCGCGCACGCCGCCGAGATCGTCGCCGCCGCCTCCGTCGGGGAGCGGCTCGCGCTGGTCGAGCTGGGCGCGGGCACCGCGCTCAAAACAGGCCTGTTGCTCGGGGCGGCGGCTGCCGCGCAGGGCACGGTCGACTACCACGCGATCGACGTCGCCGAGTCCGCCCTGGCGGAGGCCCGCCGCCACCTCGAAGCGCGCATTCCCGGGGTGCGCGTCCACACGCGAGTCGCCGACTATACCGAGGGGCTGGGGCCGCTGAGTGAGGGGCGCAAGCTCGTCCTGTACATCGGCTCCAGCCTGGGCAACTTCGAGCCCCCTGCCGCCGCGGCCCTGCTCGCCTCCGTACGCCGCCAGCTCGCGCCCGGCGACCGCCTGCTGCTCGGCGTGGATCACGTGAAAGCCCCGGAGCTGCTGCTCGCCGCCTACGACGACGCGGAGGGTGTCACGGCGGAGTTCAATCGAAACGTGCTGCGCCGCATCGACCGCGAGTTCGGGGCGGATTTCAACCTGAGCGCCTGGGCGCACGAAGCCCGCTGGAACGAGGCGGCTTCGCGCATCGAGATGCACCTCTGCTCCGCCGTCGCGCAAACGGTGCGGATCCCGGCGCTTGAACTCCAGCTACGCTTCGCCGCGGGGGAGACCATCCATACCGAGAACAGCTACAAGTTCACCGGTGCCGGCGTCCGGGCGCTGCTCGCCGAAGCGGGTTTCGCGCTGGGGACTGTGTGGTCCGACGAGCGGGGCTGGTTCGGCGTTTACCTGGCTGAAGCGGTCTGACCGGTCGGCGGCAGCTCGTTCAGACCGCCGCCCAGCGCGCCCCCTGAAGCGCTGATGCGCGTCCTTGGGAACGCTTCGGGATACTCGCGCTGCACGAAGGCGATCATGCCCTCGCGCACGATGCAGCGCAGGTCGAAGGCATCGCCGGCGTTGCGCGCACTCAACAGGCAGCGGACCTCCATCGCGCGCTCCGACAAGTTGGTTACCTGGAGAGCCTTGATCTTGCCGTCCCACTGCGCCGCGTCCTCCAGCAGGCGGAAGAACTCCGCCCGCAGCGCCTCCACCGGCACCGAGTAGTCGACGTAGAGGAACGCCGTCCCCATCAGGTCGGAGCGCTCGCGCGTCCAGTTCTGGAACGGTTTCTCGATGAAGTACGTCAGCGGCAGGATCAAACGGCGGTAGTCCCAGAGCGCGACCACGACGTAGGTTGTCGTGATCTCCTCGATTTTGCCGTATTCGCCCTCGACGATAACCACGTCGTCGAGCCGGATCGGCTCGGTAAGAGCGATCTGGATCCCGGCGAGCAGGTTGGACGCGCTGGACTTGGCGGCGGTGGCGAGCACCAGGCTGGCGAGACCGGCCGAAGCCAGCAGCCCCGCGCCGTACTGCCAGATCGCCGAATCGCGGAACAGCGACAAAATCAGTCCGGCGGTCAGCACCATGAGCAGCAGGATCGCGAGCCGCCGCATCAGCACCAGCTGTGTCCGCACCCGGCGGGCGCGTACGTCGTCCGCCGCGCTGGGACCCGTGTAGCGCAGCAGCACGACGTCCTCGAAGACGTACACGCTCGAAATCATCAGCCAGCCGAAGGCCAGCAGCCACGCGATCGCGATCGCTTTGCCGATCTGCGAGTGCAGCGGCTCGTCGATCGAGAGGAATGGCTGCACGATCCCGACCGCGGTCAGCAGCGTGATCCATAACGCCGGGCGGCGCAGGCGGCTGCCCAGGATGTGCAGCACCGGCGAGCGCTTTAGGTCCCGGTGCCGGAACCGCGCGAGAATGCGGAAAAGGACGCTGTGCACCGCCAGACCGAGGGTGATGGCGAGGCAGATGGCGACGGTGCCGATCGCGACGGCTTGCCAGTGCGCGGAGTCGAAAACGGTCTTGTGCGGCGGCGGCGCGGCGCTTGCAGTTGCGTGGGTGGTCGCGTGCGCCGGTGCGTGCGCTTGTTCCATGCTCATCCTTGCGGAGTCTCCTCGCGCAGGTAAGCCCCGCCCTTGCCGCCGGTCTTGCGCGTGAGCCGGACCCGCTCGATCACGATGCCCTTGTCGAGCGCCTTGCACATGTCGTACACCGTCAAGGCGGCGACCGAGGCCGCCGTGAGCGCTTCCATCTCCACGCCGGTGTTGGCTTCCGTCGCTGCGGTCGCGCGGATGGCCACCCCGTTCGCGACAATCACCGCGGAAACATCCAGAAACGTCAGCGGCAGGGGGTGGCACATGGGAATCAGTTCGCTGGTGCGCTTGCCCGCCTGGATTCCTGCGAATCGCGCGACCTCGAGCGGATTGCCTTTCGGGTTGCGCGGCAATGCCGCGAGCACCGCCGGCGAGAGCGCCACGAACGCCTCGGCCTTCGCCTCGCGCCGGGTCGCCGCCTTGCCGCTTACATCCACCATGCGCGCCTGCCCGTCCGCGCCGTAGTGGGAGAGCTTCGGTTCCATCTACTCAGGCTAGCAGCACGGCCACGGACGCACCTGCCGCGAGGTCGCCGGCTTCCGATGGCACGACAAGGAAGCAGTTCGCCCGCGCCGTGGCGGCCAGGTCGCCCGAGCCTTGCCAGACGATCGGCTCCACCCACGGGTGCGTGTGCAGGGCAGGGAGGAACCGCGTGAGCCCCGGCTTATTTCCCACCGGCTTACTCAGCCGTGCCTCGGCGAACGGGAGTGCGTACTCCGGCTGCCCCTCGAGAGCGGCGAGCACCGGCGCGGCGAACAGCGCGAAACACACCATGGTCGAGACGGGATTGCCCGGCAGCCCGAAAAACGGCTTGCCCGCGACCGACCCGAACACGACCGGCTTGCCCGGCTGGATCTTCGCGCCCGTGAAGTGAAAGCGCGCGCCCAGGGCCGCCAGTGCCGGCTCGACCAGGTCGAACTTGCCCATGGACACGCCGCCCGAGACCAGCAGCATGTCCGCGGAGGTCAGTGCTTGCTCAAGCGCCGTCCCTAGGGCATGCGCTTCGTCGGGGGCGGGCGGCAGCGGTACCGGCTCGCCCCCGAGCGCCTCCACCTGCGCGGCCAGGGTCCAGGTGTTGGAGTTGCGAATCTGGTGCGGCAGCGGCGTCGCGGCGAGCTCGACCAGCTCGTCGCCCGTGGCCAGGATTGCCACGCGCGGTTTGGCGAACACCCGCAGGCGCGGGTAGCCGCAAGCCGCCGCGACCGCGAGCCCGTGGACGGTGAGCCGTGTGCCCGCCGGCACCAGGACCGACCCCATGCGTGCCTCGGCCCCGCGCGCGACGATGTTCTCGCCCGGCCGCAGCGTGCGGCCCGCGTTCAGGGAAACGCTGTCTCCCCTGCGCTCGCAGTGTTCCACCATGGCCACGGTGTCCAGCCCGGCGGGCACCGGCGCGCCGGTCATGATTTCGAGGCATGCGCCCAGCGGGATCTCTCCGGGCCGGCTCTCGCCCGCGCGCAACAATCCCGCGACGTGCAGCGGCCCGGGCCAGTCAGCGGCTCGCGCGGCAAAGCCGTCCCGGGTGGCCCGGGGGAACGGCGGCTGGTCCCGGTCGGCCGTGACCGGCTCGGCCAGCACACGCCCGCGCGCTTGCGCCAGGCTTACCTCTTCCGTTCCGGCAGGATTCAATTTCGCGGCTTCCGCGCGCACCCGGGCTGCTGCTTCGTCATAGGTCAGAACACTCATAGGAGGAGTGTAGAGATAAACGCGCACGGCGTTACTTCGGTGTGTCTGGGAGAGCGGTCGGCCGCTCTACGCTGGAGCCATCTTCAACAGGTTGCGTGGCGGCACAACGAGGTTGGCTGGGAACAGCCATCCGGCGTTCGCCGCTTCGAACGGCGAACGCCGATTCCCTGATGGAGGTGACCTATGGATGGAAAGACATCCTGGGTGCATCTGCTGATGATCGTGAAGCTTGACGGCCTAACGATCCTGGCAGTTTGCACCTTGGTCCGGCTGCTGCGAAAGCGGTGACCAGATCCCCCGGTGGTACGCAACACCGGGGAAATCTTCCGCGTTCACAACTGATTGGAACGCCCGCGAAGCCCAAAAGTCAACCGCCGTGCGCGCAAAATCGTGGGGATGCCCGGTTTCCGGGCACCCTTGCCGAAGCGAAGAGTTACTTCTTCCCCGCCGTGTACTTCGTGTTGACCTTCTGCCCCATGCTCTCGAGGATGTTCTTCGCGTCCGCCGCGAACTGCCCATCCGGCGCGAGTTCCAAATACTTCTGGTATGCCTCCGCGCAGCCCGGCGGCGCCTGGATCTTCTGCGTCTTGGGGTCCACGGTCGCCTTCGAGATCAGCGACTGCGCCTTCAGGTAGTAGGGGATCGGCTTGTTCGGATCCGCCGCGATCGCCTTGTCCGCCGCCGCGGTCACCGCGTCGCCCGCCTGGCCCGACCGCGCGAGAATGATGGTTTCGTTGGTGAAGTACGTGCCGGCCGCGGGCGGGTTGGCCTTCGCCGCCGCCTCGTACGCCGCCTGCGCGTCGGGAACCTTGTTCTGCCCCGCCAGCGCCTCGCCCAGCGCATTGTTCGCGCCGCCCAGTAATTCCGCGTTCGGCTTCGGGTTCGCCGTTTCGAGCGAGATCGCCTTCTGGAGCGAGGTCGCCGCTTCCGGGTACTTCTTCTCGCCTGTCTGCGCGTTGCCCAGCTCCAGCCAGATCACCGCCGCGTCCGGCTTGAGCTGCGAGTCCTTGGTCATCAGCGTGTCGGCTTCAGCGTAGTTCTTGCTCTTGATGTCGGCGCGCGCGGTCTGGAGATCGGCGTTCAGGTTCTTGATCACCGAGTTCGCCTTGAGTGCCTCGGAGTTCTTGGCCTTTACGTCCTCGATCTGTTTGCGCTGCTCCGGCGTCAGCTTCGCCAGGTACTCGGCGCGGGTCAGGTCGAAGTTCTCGGTCAGGTCGGCCCCGGCGTCGACCTTGATGTTCTGGAACACATCGACCGGCTTCGACAGGTCGACCGGCTTGCCCGCGGGCTGCAGCTCGATCACGTACGTGCCCGGCTCGATGCCGTCACCCTTGTAGGCACCGTTCGCGTCCGCGGTGAACTGATATTTGTTGGCCTTGCCGTCCGGCGTCACGACCACGATCGCGTTCGGGATCGGCGCGCCCGCCGGGTCGGTGATCTGCCCGTGGATGCTGCCGGTCGGTTTGGCCTGGCCCAGCGCCGCCAGGCAGGACAGGCTCAGGGCGCTCAGGGACAACGCTGTTGCCGGGAGTTTGGGTACGTTCATCGTTCTCCTCTTTTCTTTTCGGGTGCGTCCCCGTCGGCTCGCGCCGCGTAGGGGATCGGATCGGGCACGCCGGCCTCGGTGAACGCGCGCAGGCGCAGCACGCAGCTGTCGCACACGCCGCAGGCTTCCCGTTCGGCCCCGTAGCAGGACCACGTTACACGCAAGGGCGCACCCAACTCAACTCCGAGCCGCACGATCTCACGTTTCCTCATGCGGATCAGCGGCGTTTCGATGCGGATCGTGCCCTCTTTCGTGCCGGTCCTGACCAGCTGTTGAAACGCCTCGTAGTACGCCGGCCGGCAGTCCGGGTAGCCGGAGGAGTCCTGCTCCACCGCGCCGATAAAGATGCGCCCGGCTCCCAGAACCTCCGCCCAGCTCACCGCCGCGCTCAGGAAGTGGGCGTTGCGAAACGGGACATAGGTGACGGGGATCTCCGCGCCGACCGTCTCCGGAGCATCGGGAATGGCAATGGAAGGGTCCGTGAGGGCCGAACCGCCGATGCGCCGGAACAGGTCGGTCCGGAGGTGCAGGAACTGAGCTATGCCCAGCGATTCGGCCACGGCCCGCGCCGCCTCGAGCTCCCGAGCCTCCGTCCGCTGGCCGTAGGAGACGTGGAGCGCGCACGCCTCGTGGTCGCGGGCGGCCAGCGCCGCGCACACGCAGGAGTCCATGCCGCCCGAAAGCGAAACGACCGCCCTCATGCCGGCACCGTCGGGACCGTCGTTTCTTGCCGGGCCCACCATCCGTCGAAGGCTCCGAGCGCCCGCTCGCACACCAGCGCGTGCCGGGCCTTTTTGTCCCGCACGCGTTTCCGGGTCTCTTCATCAAGCGTTTCGAGCAGGTCGAAGGTGATGTTTGCCGGCTGGAAGTGCTTCGCGTCGGCTTCGGTTATGTAGCGGACTAGAGACCCGAGAGCAGTACCCCTGGGCACAATGTCGATCTCCGAGCCCAGGGCTGCCTGCGCCGCGTACATCCCCGCCAGCAGCCCTGTGGCGATCGATTCCGTGTAGCCCTCGACCCCGGAGATTTGCCCGGCGAAAAAGATGTGCGGGTGCGCCCGCAGCCGCAGCTCGGGGCTAAGGACGCTGGGCGAGTGGATGTACGTGTTGCGGTGGATCTGTCCCCACCGCAGGAACTTCGCGTTTTCGAGCCCCGGGATCAGCCGCAGAACTCGCGCCTGCTCGCCGTACTTGAGGTGGTTCTGGAAGCCGACCAGGTTGTAGGAGTCCGCCCGCAGGTTCTCCCGCCGCAGCTGCACCACCGCCCATGGCTGCCTGCCGGTGCGCGGGTCGCGCAGGCCCACCGGCTTCATCGGCCCGAAGCGCAGGGTGTCCCGCCCGCGCCGCGCCAGCTCCTCGATCGGCAGGCAGCTCTCAAAGTAGGGCAGCTTCTCCCACTCGTTGGCTTCGGCCGGTTCGGCGGCAAGCAGCGCATCCAGGAACCGCTCGTACTCCGCCTTCTCCATCGGGCAGTTGATGTAGTCCGCCGTCCCTTTGTCCCAGCGCGCCGCGAAGTACACCCGCTCCATGTCGATCGTTTCCGCGTCCACGATGGGCGAGATGGAGTCGTAAAACGCCAGGTGCTCCGAGCCGGTGAGCCGCGCGATCTCGTCCGACAACGCGGACGACGTCAGCGGTCCTGTCGCGACCACCGTGATAGCTCCGTCCGCAAGCGAAGCGACTTCCTTACGGTGCACCGTGATCCGAGGCTCGGCTTCGATGGCCGCCGCGATCGCGCGCGAAAACTCAACCCGGTCCACGGCCAGCGCATGACCTGCGGGCACCGCCGTCGCGTCGGCGCACTTCAAAAGGGGCGACCCGGCCCGACGCATCTCCTGCTTCAGGAGCCACGGCGCGGTCCCCTCGCTCTCGCTCTTCAGTGAGTTCGAGCACACCAACTCTCCGAAGTCGCTCGTTTGGTGGGCAGGCGTGGTCTGAACAGGCCGCATCTCGTACAAATCGACCGCCACGCCCATTCGCGCCGCCACCAGCGCCGCCTCCGGCCCGGCCAGCCCTCCGCCGATGACGCGGATGCGGGGCGCGCTCACGTAGGCACCCCGGCCTGCGCGGCCAGCACCGTCAACGCATCGCCCGAGAGCCGCATTCTCCGCCACTCCTCCATCCGGAACGCTCCGATCCGCTCATATACCCGGATGGCCGGCTCGTTCCAGACCAGCACACTCCAGTCCAGCCGCGCGCACCCGGCCCGCTCCGCTTCCGCGGCGACCCGCGCCAGCAGCGCTGTTCCCAGCCCGCGTCCGCGGTTGGCCGGCTGCACGTACAGGTCTTCCAGATACATCGACCGCCCCTGCCAGGTGCTGTAGATCGGGTGGTACAACGCGAACCCGCAGACCTGCTTTTCATCCTCGACCACCAGGCAGGTAAAGCGCGGCTGCGCGCCCCAGCCGTCACGCAGCAGGTCCTGCTCGGTAATCGCCACCGCCTCCGGCTCGCGCTCATACACCGCCAGCTCGACGATCAGGCCGTGAATGGCGGGCACATCGGCCTCGGCGGCAAAACGAATCTGATGGGCGCTCCGCACCGTCCCAGTATAAGAGAGGGTGCGTTGCTGTCGTAGGTTACCGCAGCCCGCCCGCCACGCGGATCTGCTCGCCGGTGATCCAGCGCGCGTCCTCCGAGGCCAGAAAGGTGGCTGCATCGGCGATGTCGTCCGGCTCGCCCAGCCTGCCGAGCGGCGTCCTCTGAACGGTGGCGGCCTCCATCTCGCCTGCGCGCATCCCGGCGTTGCCCTCCGTCGAAGTTAGGCCGAGATTGACGCTGTTGACCCGGATTTTCTTCGGACCCGGCTCAGCCGACAGATTGATCGTGATGGTGTCAAGCGCGCCCTTCGTCGCCGCGTAGACCGTTGCCCATACCATCGAACCATCGAACCATCGGAAACGATCGATCCGATGGTGATGATGCTGCCCCCGCGCTCGCCCAAGTGCCGCGCCGCCGCCTGGGAGGCAAGCAACCCCCAAGCACGTTGATGTTGAAGTGCCGGTGAAAATCTTCTTCCGTGATGGCTTCCAGCGGCGCGAACGCGTACACGCCCGCATTGTTCACCGGCACGCCAGCCGGCCCAAATGCCTTCTACGTCTGCGCGAACAACCGCTCCACATCCTCGAGCTTGTCCACGCTCGCCTGCACGGCAATAGCCTTGCCGCCCGCGCTCGTGATCGCTTCGACAGCCTTCTCCGCGCCCGCCTTGTCCGACGCGTAGTTCACCACTACCGAAGCACCCTCCGCCCCGAGCGCCTTGGCGATCCCCGCGCCGATGCCTTTCGACGCACCCGTCACCACCGCGACTTTCCCTGTCAGCTTTGCCATTGCTTTCTCTCCGGACGATCTTTAGACCGTCATCGAAAAGATGGCTCAACCCGCATGTGCGATGCAGAACATTTACTCCGCCGCGTTCTCGCGCCTCAGCAAATCCCGTTCCAGCACACCCAGAAACGCCTCCACAACCTCGACCCTCAGCTTATACTCGACGGTCCGCCCTACCCGCCGCTCCTCCACCAGCCCGGCATCGCGCAGCTCCTTCATATGGTGCGACACGGTCGCCGGAGACAGATCGACGACGTCCCGCAGGCTGGCGCATTGCGTGTTGTCACCCTTCTCCCGCGCGGCCAGGGCCTTTACGATGCGCCACCGTTGCGGGTCCGCCAGCGCGCGCGCGATTGCCTGGGCCGCCTCTTCGTCCGTAAGCTCGCTCATGCTTCCTTCTCCGCGTTGCGCGCCTTCACCTTAAACCAGATCGGCGAGCCTTCAAACCCGAACGCCTCCCGAATCTGGTTGGTCAGGAAGCGCCGGTACGAGAAGTGCAGCTCCACATCCCGATTCGTGAACAGCACAAACGTCGGCGGTGCTACGGCGGCCTGCGTCATGTAGAAAATCCTGACCCGCTTGTTCATCGGCACCGTCGCCCGCTCGAAGTCCACCTTCTCCAAAAACCGGTTCATCTGGCCCGTGGACACGCGCTTGCGCCGCTCCGCCGCCACCCGCTCCACCGCCTCCAGCACCCGCTGCACGCCCTTGCCCTCCGAAGCCGAGATAAACACCATCGGCGCGTAGTCCAGGTATTTGAGCGAGTCCCGCGCCTGCTCCTCGTACAGCTTCCGGTCCGCGTGCGGCTTGCCGTCGGTCCGCGCGGTCGTCAGCAGGTCCCACTTGTTGACCACCACCACCACGGACCGTCCGCTCTCGTGCGCGTAGCCGCCGATGGTCGCGTCGGACCCCGTCACGCCCTCGACCGCGTCAATCAGCAGCAGCGAAACATCCGCCGCCTCCAGATGGCGCCGCGCCATCACCACCGACAGCTTCTCCGCCATCAGGTTGGTCTTGCCCTTGCGCCTGATCCCCGCGGTGTCGATGATCCGCAGCTGCTTGCCGTTGTACTCCAGCACCTCATCGACCGCGTCCCGCGTCGTCCCGGCGACCGGCGACACGATCGCCCGCGCCGTCCCGGTCAGCGCGTTCAAGAGCGTCGACTTGCCCACGTTCGGCCGCCCGATGATCGCCACCCGGACCTCTCTCTGCTCGAACTCGCCGTGCGTCCGGTGCCGAGGCTGCCCCTCCCCGGAGTCCTGCTCCTCTGCCAAAACACTGTCCTCCTGAGCGGAGCGAAGGACCTGCTCTTCAGCCGGGCCGGGTGAAGCCTCCGGCTCCAGCACCACCGGCAACACCCCGAACACCTCATCCAGTAGATCCCCTACCCCATGCCCGTGCTCGGCCGAGACCGCGACCAGATTCGTCAACCCCAGCCGCCGAAAGTTCTGCGCCGCCGCGTCCATCTGCATCGTGTCCACTTTATTGACCGCCAGGAACACCGGCTTGTTCAGCCGCCGCAGCAGCTGCGCCAGGTCCATGTCCGGCGAGGCGAGCTCCGTCCGCCCGTCGACCACCATCACGATCGCCGAGGCCTCCTCAAACGCCGTCCGCGCCTGCCGGAAGATTTCCGCCGGGATCAGCGCCTCGTCGTCAGGCACGATGCCGCCCGTGTCGACCACGCGCGCCACGCGCCCGGCCCAGTGCACCTCGCCGTAGATGCGGTCCCGCGTGATGCCGGGCTCGTCGCCGACGATCGCACGCCGCGTTCCCGTGAGCCGGTTGAACAGCGTGGACTTGCCCACATTCGGCCGCCCGCAAACCGCGATCAGCGGCATGCCTACCGCCTCCTCGGAGTGCGGCAGCGGATTGGGGCGGTAGCTCGATTTCTTCTTGCTCATGACTTTGGTGCCTCCGGCCCGCGACTCTTAGGGAGGCGAAGAACGGGCAAACTTCTATGATAGAGCCAACGCCGTGCCGGAAATCCCCCAAAAGAAACTGCCCACGCTGCACGCCTTCTTCTCCCCAGGCGGCCTGCTCGCGCAATCCTCGCTGCCGTACGAGTTCCGCCGCGGCCAGCTCGAGTTCGCCCAAGCCGTCGAGCGCGCTCTTTCGGAGAAGCAGCACCTCATCGCCGAAGCCGGCACCGGCACCGGCAAGACCCTCGCCTACCTGCTGCCCGCCCTGCGCTCCGGCAAGCGCGTCATCGTCTCCACCGGCACTAAAAACCTCCAGGAACAGCTCTTCTTCAAGGACATCCCGTTCCTCGAGTCGCTGCTTGGGCCTTTAGGCGCCACCTACATGAAGGGCCGCGGCAACTACCTGTGCCGCCGCAAGCTCCACGCCCTGCACTCGGAACCCATCCTGACCGGTCTCGATGAGATCAAGCAGTTCAACGCGCTCGTCCGCTGGGAGCGCACCACCGCGACCGGGGACCGCGCCGAGGTCCCCGAGTTGCCCGAGCACTCCCCGCTCTGGGCCAAGCTCGACGCCCGCTCGGAGGCGTGCCTCGGCCAGACCTGCCCCGATTTCGACCGCTGCTTCATCACGGAAATGCGTCGCAAGGCAGCCGAATCGAACCTGATCATCGTCAACCATCACCTCTTTTTCGCCGATCTCGCCATCAAGCAGCAGGCCGCCAATGCCCCGGACGCGGGCGTGCTGCCTGAAGCCGATGCCGTGATCTTCGACGAGGCGCACGAGCTCGAAGACGTGGCCAGCGCCTACTTCGGCCTCCAGATCTCCAACATTCGCTTCGAGGAGCTCGCGCGCGACCTCGACCTGCTTCTGCGCTCGAAACACTCCGCGAGCTCGAGCGCGAAAGCCGCCGCCGAAACTACCCGCGAACGCGCCCGCATGTTCTTCGCCGCCCTGCCGCTCGGCATCGAAGGCCGCGCCCGGTTCGCCGACAGGGAAGAGTTCCTGGAAG
>CAXUEU010000067.1:0-2672 GCA_964250195.1 uncultured Acidobacteriaceae bacterium | reverse complement strand
GCCCGGGTCCCCCGATTGTTATTTTTGCTTTTATGCCCCGGGGGTGGTTTTGCGGGGGGGGCTCGCCGCGCTGCAGCTGCTCTCCGGGGAGCTCGACCGGATGCGCAACGTGGAGGAAGCTCCGGGCCTCAAGCGCCGCGCTAACGAACTGCATGATCGGCTTAAGTTCCTCATGGAAGCCGAGGATAGAAACACAGTTTTTTGGCTGGAGCGGCGCGGGGGCGGCAGGGGCAGGGAATCCTCCTACAACACGTTCTTGCAGGCCACCCCCATCGACGTCTCCGGCCTGCTCGGCGATGTGCTCTTCGAAGCCTTCCCGACCGTCGTCCTCACCTCCGCGACCCTCACCGTGGAGGGCGGCTTCGACCACCTTCGCAAGCGGCTCGGCCTGGAGCACACAAAAGAGCTCATCGTCCCCTCGCACTTTCGCTATGCCGAGCAGGCCCTGCTCTACCTGCCGCCCCACATGCCCGACCCGCGCAGCCCCGGCTTCCCCGCCGAGGCCGCGAAGACCATCGAGCACGTTCTCGATGCCAGCCGCGGCCGCGCCTTCTGCCTCTTCACCAGCTACGCCCAAATGCGCGAAAGCTACGAGCGCCTTCTGCCGCTCGTTCCCTGGCCGCTGCTGCTGCAAGGCACCGCACCGCGCAACGCCCTGCTCCAGGAGTTCCGCCAGACCCCCAACGCCGTGCTTTTCGGCACCTCCAGGTTTTGGCAGGGCATCGATGTGCAGGGCGAAGCCCTGAGCTGCGTCATCGTCGACCGCCTCCCCTTCGCCGTCCCCTCCGACCCCGTCGTGCAGGCCCGGACCCGCGCGATCGAGGCCGCCGGCGGTCAGGCATTTATGGAATACCAAATCCCTTCCGCGGTGATCACCCTGAAACAAGGCTTCGGCCGCCTCATCCGCTCGCTCTCCGACCGCGGCGTCCTCGTCCTGCTCGACCCCCGCATCCGCAAACCCTACGGCAAAGCCTTCCTCGCCAGCCTCCCCCCGTACCGCCTCACCCGCGACCTCGCTGAGGTACGGTCGTTCTTCGGCGAGGGGCTCGATCCCGCGCGAAAACAGGGGTCATC
This sequence comes from uncultured Acidobacteriaceae bacterium, assembly GCA_964250195.1. Lineage (GTDB taxonomy): Bacteria > Acidobacteriota > Terriglobia > Terriglobales > Acidobacteriaceae > EB88. The sequence goes on along the minus strand of CAXUEU010000067.1, from coordinate 1,598 downwards.
CTGAACGCAGCCGGGGTCCCCGGCAAGCGTTCTTTGCTGGCTGGGGTGGCAGTGAAGGATCTGCTTTCTCTTTCCCGGCACCCCATCCCCTACAATGAAGGAATCATGTACGAAATCACCGTCGACGCGGGTTTCTCCTCCGGCCACTACCTGCGCAACTACCACGGCAAGTGCGAAAACCCCCACGGCCACAACTACAAGGTCCGCGTGACCCTCCGCGGCCGCGAACTCGACCCCTCCGGCCTCCTGCTCGACTTCAAGCAGCTCAAGGGCGTCCTCCGCCCGGTCATCGAGTACCTCGACCATCGCATGATCAACGAGCTCGAGCCCTTCACCACCGTCAATCCCTCGGCCGAGAACCTGGCGAAGTATTTCTTCGACGAGACCAATAAACATATCGGCGGCATGACCGGCGGCCGCGTCACGGTCAAGGACTGCACCATCCACGAGACCGACACCTCCGCCGCGACCTACTACGAGTAAGCTGTGTTTCTTATCGAGACCTACAAATCCGTTCAGGGCGAGAGCTCCTTCGCAGGCCTCCCGTGTATCTTCGTCCGCCTCGCCGGCTGCAACCTGCGCTGCTCCTGGTGCGACTCCGAGTACACCTTCTCCGGAGGCTATAAGCAGTCCGCCGACGAAGTTATCGCGGCCATCGAGTCCCTCGCACCGGTGAGGTTGGTCGAATTCACGGGTGGCGAACCTCTCCTGCAAGCCCGCGAACTTATTCCGTTGATGGATCGCCTGCTCGCGGCTAACTATCAGGTGATGATCGAAACAAGCGGCGAGCGCCCCCTGGCCGACGTCCCCAAAGTCGTCCATAAGATCGTCGACGTCAAGTGCCCAGGCTCCGGCGAGGCAGGGCGCTTCCGCATGGACAACCTCGACGCCCTGACCGCGCGCGACGAAGTGAAGTTCGTCGTTTCCGACCGCGCCGACTACGAGTTTGCCCGTGAGTTCACCCGCGACCACGCGCTCGAAACTCGTGCCGGCCAGGTCCTCTTTTCCCCCGCCTTCAAGAAACTTCCTACCTCTGAGCGCTCCACGAGCAACTGCGCCCTCGACCCCCGTTTGTTAGTGGATTGGATGCTCGCCGACCAGGTCCCCGCCCGCCTCAGCCTGCAAATTCATAAGTACATCTGGGAGCCGCAGAAGAAGGGTGTGTAGGTGCCTTGCCATCGCAGTCCTTTCTACAAGACTTAGAACGAAATCAAACTCTCGAAGGGGCATCCTGAGCGAAGCGAAGGTTTTGCTTTACCCCGCCCGCTTCAAAAGCAGGTCCTTCGTTGCTTCGGACGCCCCGGCGAGCACAGGGCGCTCGCCGGGAACCTCGTCGTCGCTCCTCAGGATGGCCCCGGTGTGGGTCTTTGACGAGCGCTCCGACTACTTCGGGGCCGCCTGCAAATATGCATCGAGCGGCACCTCAAACGCGAACAACTCCTTCCCCCCGCTATCCCTGATCTTGCGCAGCACCAGCTTCGCTCCCGCAAGCGGATGCTGCCCCATCCCCCGCACGTCATAGAACAGAAACCCAGCCCGCGTCCTGTGCGGCTCCACCGCCGGCGCGGAGTACTCCAACTCGCAGAAGTCAGCCTCGA
>CAXUEU010000066.1:0-17466 GCA_964250195.1 uncultured Acidobacteriaceae bacterium | reverse complement strand
GCGTTCGGGTCGGGCGTGAGTGTGGCGGGCGCGGTTTCAGCCAGCGGCGGGGCGACGGTGGGCGGGGCGCTGACAGCGAGCCGCGTAAATGGGGCCATCACAGTGGACGGGACGACGTACGCATCGCTGAACGCGGCCTGGACGGCAGCGGTGAGCGCGGCAACGGCGACAGGCAGGAACCAGACGATCTGGCTGGGTCCGGGGAACTTTCCGGTGACGACGACAATGAACGAGCCCACGAATGGCGTCTGTGTGAGCGTGGTGGGGTCGGGGTGGTAGAATATCGGTGCCAATGTGGGAACCACGGCGACGACCTTGACGGTGCCTGCGGCGCTGAACGGGGATGTGTTCTTTCTAGGCAACAGCGTGTTGACGGAGGGATGCACGTTCAAGGATCTGAATATTCTCGCCGGTAAGAATGCGACGCACGGGTTCGAGTTCCAGTGGGCAAGGGGAATGCTGCTGGATACCGTGAGCGTAGGGGATACGACGGCGGAAGGTATCTTGCTGGGGGAGAGTTCGGGCGGGCACCAAATGGGGTCGGTGATGAGGAATATCTCCGTGAGTTACTCGGCCGGCGCATTTAGCCCAGGTGCGCGGCCGGCATACGGGGTGCACTTACAGAAGACGGCAATCGACTCCGTAATGCATACCGTGCTGGTGAGAAATGCGTTGGTGGCTTCAGTATGGAACGAGGGAACGGGGAACACGGGATATGCGATTCACGGGTTTGGCTACCCATATACGTGTACAACGGCACCTTGTTCCAATACAGCTGCTTCGTCGACGGCGGCCAATGCTTCGTGGGCGACGAACTATGTGGTGCAAGATACCGGCGGCGGCGGGAACGTGTGGACGGATGTGTACGCGGACTCGCCCGCGGTTTCGGCGTTTAACATAGGGGCGAACGGGGTGGAGGTGCATGGAGGACATGTGCAATGGCCGGAGTTCACGAGTTTTCCTTCGGCCAACTTCGCGACCGTAACTTCGGCGGTGACGAACAATCTGCTGATCTCGGATGTGAGCTGTCTGGGAATGTCAAATTCAGTGAACTGGATCAATTATCAGGCCGCGGCGGGAGTGCCGCCTACTTTTGCATCCGTACACCATTTGACAGGGTGCGGCAACTATTACCAGGCTTTGGAGCCGGCGACGACCACCGGCTTCTCAGGGGGAGGTGCGAGTAACAATGCGCCGGGCAACGGGGCGGTCGCGGCAGTATGGGCGGCACCGAAAGCCGGAGCGGCGACCTACTCGGCTTACTCGGCGCAGGAGTACACGGGATACCAGGGGGATTTGTTCGACGGGCATATCGCCGGACAGATGCCATTCTTCAACATCACTTACCAGGGTACGATCAAGTCCGCAGGCGGGATCGCGCTCTCGACCGTAATCAATACCGCGGCCAGCCTTGCCTTAACAACGGCGAACAAAAACGTGATCGCGAACGCCTCTTCCGGGGCGCAGGTGCTTACGTTGCCGAGTTGCTACACGCCGATGGCGGACAAGGCGACACCGACGGGGCTGGAGTTGACGATCGTCAAGGCGGATTCATCGAACAATGCGGTGACACTGCAGACGGTGAGCGGGCAGACGATCAACTACGGCGGAACGGCGGCTGGAACGTTGGTGATCGGGGCGGCAGGCAGGCGCTCAGCTGTTTGCGGGCCGGATAACAACTGGTATGCGTGGTGAGGATATAGGGCCGGCTTGGTCAGCGCTCATTCGACTCAACGCATTATTTACAAAGGAGATATGGAAATGGCTTTGTCATGGAAATCCGTAGGGCATTTTTTTGCCAGTGCGTTGAAGACGTTGGCGGCTGCGCAGAAAGCCGCGCCGGTGATCGAAGCGGTAACCGCAGCAATACCCGGGGCGGGTATATCGGGGGCAGCGCTGGAAAACGCGGGCTTCGCGGTTTTAGGTGAGCTGGTTGGACTGCTCAATGCCGGAGGTGAAGCGGCGAAACAAAAGCTGGCAGATGCGGGGCTGGATATCGCAGTGATTCAGCAAGCCGAAGCAGTCTTGGGAAGTGTGTCGCAAGTGGCTGCGCTGGTAAAAGCGCGGTAAACTGCGGAGCCGGGAGCAGGGCTGCCCTGCCCCGGCGAGAAAGCTGTCAGGGAAAGTCAAGCAAGGAGGGGCTATATGGTCGTCCGTGTGTTGCAAAGTGGAGATTCCAAATCGCAGGGGCAAGTCATTCACGTGCCTGGAATCGGACCGTGCCTGGTGTGCGATGACGCATCGGTGGGAACGGCGGTGCAGTTGACTACCTGGCTGGCTGCGGCCCGGACGGCAGGGGCTGCGGCTAACTTGCTGGTCGCACCGAGGCTGGGCGCGGTACGGCCCAGCCCAGACAATCATGTGTATCTAGCGCTGGATGCGAACGGAAAGCTTGCGGCGCAGATCACGGCGACTTAGAAGCGCGATCGAGCGGGCGTCGAGGAGGACTTATGAATGCAGCAGTGACACCGTTGAGCGCGGCAGAAGCGGAAGTCGAGAAAGCATCGGCGGCCAAGGATGGGTACTTGCTGCGCATGCTGGTTGCGCTCGACATCGCGGCGAATGTAGCGCTGGGCGGGGCCGAGGACGAGACGATCTCAGCCCATGCGGCGCTGATGGCGCGCAAGCACGAGTTTTTGGGCGTGGTCGTGAGCAGGATGCTGAACTTGTTTCAGGCAGACCACGGAGCAAAAGCCGCAGCGGGGGACGTCGAGAGGGTCGAGGCGGTGGAGAACGCGGTGAAAGCGAGCGGGTTAATCGGATCGTGAAGGGCGGTGGCATGCGGCGGCTCCCGCCCTCGCATGCATTGCTGGGATTTACGCGCAACGGACTGGTTTGCGGGGGGCAACTTGGCTGCGGTGGAAGACTTAGAAGAGCTGATGGCATATGGGCGGATCCTGAGCGAGCGGCCGCGCAAGCTGGGGGGGCGGACGGTCGCTATGTTTCTGGCCGAATCGTTGTTGAAGGTGCGGGGACGGGACGGGGTCGTGGTGCCGCTGCGAGCCAACCGAGCGCAGATGGAGTTCGAGGCACGGCGGGGGCAGAAGAACATCGTGCTTAAGGCCCGGCAGATGGGAATTTCGACCTGGGTGGCTGCGCGATTGTTTTTGCAAGCGATTACCGTTCCGGGGACCTTGAGTCTACAAGTAGCACATACGCAGCAAGCGGCGGAGGCGATCTTCGGCATGGCGCATCGCTTTTTGGAGCTGCTTCCCGATTTTTTACGGGAGGGAGCGCTCGAGACGTCGCGAGCGAACGTGCGGGAAATTCGATTCAGGAGACTGGATTCCGCTTTCCGGGTCGAGAGCGCGGGAGATACCAATGCTGGGCGGGGATTGACGGTGACGAATCTGCACTGCTCGGAAGTAGCGCGATGGCCGGGGGACGCGAGGGCGGTGCTCCAGGGCTTGAAGGCGGCTCTGGCACCAAGCGGGGATCTGGTTTTGGAATCGACGCCGATGGGGGCGGAAGGGTGCTTTTGGGAAGAGTGGCGGCGAGCGGAGGAGACTCGGACAGTGCGGCACTTTTTCCCATGGTGGTGGGAGAGCTCCTACGCGGGAGAGCCGGTTACGGACTGGAATGAGGAAGAGCGGGTGCTGGTGAAACGAGAAGGCTTAAGCCCGAGGCAGATTGGCTTCAGGAGAAGTTTGAAAGCGGACTACCAGGATGCGGCGGCGCAGGAGTTTGCCGAGGATGCGGAAAGCTGCTTCAAGGCGAGCGGATATTCGATTTTTGATGTTCCGTCGATCGACGAGCGACTGATTCATGCGCCGGAGCCGCTGGAAAAGAGACTCAAAGGCCAGCTATGGGTATGGCTGCCTCCGCAAAAAGGGAGTAAGTACCTGATTGCGGTCGACACGGCCGGTGGAGGGAGGGATGGCGATTACTCGGTGGCGCAGGTAGTCGAGATCCGGACAGGCATGCAGTGCGCGGAGCTGAGAGGCAAGCTGCCGGTGCTGGAACTGGCTGAGCAGGCTGCCCAGCTGCATCGGGATTACAACCAGGCTTGGGTGGTCGTAGAACGGAACAATCATGGGTCGGGAGTGCTGGCGCACTTGGGGAGCATGGTCGACCAGGGACGCATCTTCAGGTCCGGACGGCAACAGGCGGGGCCGCAAGGATGGCTGACCTCGGCGGGGACGAGGCCGGCAATGCTTGCAGGACTGGGGAGACTGCTGGTGGAGTGCCCGGAGCTGTTTATGAGCGAGCGCTTGCTGCGCGAGTGCCGAAGCTTTGTACGGCTGCCGTCAGGGAAAACGGGAGCTGCGAGCGGGGCGCATGACGACTGCGTGATGGCGATGGCGATCGCACATGCGGTGCGGGATGAGTTGCTGGGACACAGCGCGTCTATACGGGCTTAAGCCGGAAACGATTCGATGATCGCCGAAATGCCTCGGCCGAAAGCGGGCCAGTTTAGCCGCTCCCGGAAGTGTTTACGCCCGGAGAGCGCCATATCGGTGTACGCGCTTCGATCTCCATCTATAAGACCCAACATGCGCTGTATGTAAGGCTCCGGCCCATCCTCTTTCGGCTGTAGAATTCCGGTCGTTCCGTCGAGGATGATTGAAGGCACGGCATCGACGGCGCGCGCCACAGGCGGCAGTGCGAAAGCCTGCGCCTCGGCGAAAACCAGACCGAAGCATTCCGCCAGTGTCGGGACCACCAGAAAATGAGAATGGAGTAGGAGTCGCCGCAGCGTTGCTGCTTCTTCGGAAATATTCCGCCGAAGCATGCCATAGCTACGGACCAGCTCCGCATCCCCCGGCTGCTCCAGACTCGCCTGCGTGCCGACGACGTGCAGGCAGACTTTCCCCGCTCTGCCGCTGGCTTTGAGCCCGCGCGCGATTGCGAGTGCCAAAGGACCGCCCTTGCGCTCCCACTCCTTGGAAAGAAAGAGCAGGTCCAACCGATCCTTGGGACGGTCGCGCACCGCTGTCTCAATGGCTGCTTCGTCCTGTGCCGGCACCCATGCGGCCCCGAGCGGCTGCACTTGTACACGCTCGGGCGGTACGTCAAAACGCCGGACAGCATCCTGCCTGGCCCACTCCGAACCATAAATCAGCCCCGTTGCGCGCCGGGCTGCCACTCGCTCCCGTGCTGCAAAGCGGGTAGCCCCAAGCGGAGCCGGATAATAGCCCTTGTAAATCTCCAGCCATGCCATCCACGCCGAATCCGAAAACAAGAACGTCGGAATCGGCGGCCCTTTGTAGAAGTCCGGTAGGTAGATCAGGCATTGCGAAGCGATAGAAAAGAGGGCTTGCGGCTTGTGCCGTTCGAGCGCCTCCGCGGTCACCCGAGCGAACTCGCGCAGTGCCGGCTTTGTCATCCACAGTGGATACCGTGCCGGCTTGCCGCCGGCCGCGATCCGCAGCAGCGCATGTGCCGGATGCCTTTTGACTTTCAAGTGATCCAGTACCGTGAGCCGTTCGACCGCTCCGGCCAAAGCATGCCGAACCTCCATGGCCGAGCCGCTCCAGGCAAGCGGGTCGCTTGTATCTTCGAGTGTCGCGAGCATCAGGTGGCGGAAGGGTTTGATCACGGCATTCCCCTTATAGCAGAGGCTCGCTTGGATCAACGCTCGACTGGTTTGTCGGGCTGCTCCAGGTAAAGCTGCTCAACCCGGGCCAGCGTATCTATTTCCGCCAGAGGCTTATCGGTACGGATTCGCTGGATCCGAGGAAAGCGCAAAGCGAACCCGCTGGCATGCCTCTCGGAACGAGTAATGTTGTTGAATGCGACTTCGAAAATAGTATCCGGTCGAACTGTTCGATAATTGCCGAAATCTATTTCCGTAATCGAATGGAAATGCTTAGAAAGTGCTTGCATTTCCGCATCAGTCACACCCGAGTACGCCTTCCCTACGTTCAGCAAGTCGCCTTCAGGCCCGCGCACCGCGAAGGTATAATCGCTCAGGTATGGGGCTCGCCGCCCCGTTCCGAACTCCGCCCCCGTGACCACCACGTCGAGTGTCGCCAGTTCCCGCTTCAGCTTGAGCCAGGCCAAGCCGCGGCGTCCAGGCTGATAGACGCTGCCGCCCGCTTTCAGCATCACGCCCTCGTTGCCCCGCGCGCGCGCTTCCGCGTACGCCGCTTCCAGTTGTGCGATCCCTGTAAGTCTGTTGACCGGCGCAAGCAGCAAGCGAGGGAATCGCGCAACGGGATCATCCGTGGCAAAAAGCGTCCCTTGCTCCCCGTTCTGCGTACCGGAAGCATCCAGGAGCCCAGCATTCTCGGCCAAGTATCGTTCAAGGCGAGCGCGCCTCGACTCCAGTGGTTTCCCGAGCCAAAGTTGTCGATCCGCGTACAACAAATCGAAAGCCATGAAAACGACAGGGTGCGTCCGGCGCAACTCCATCGACACCTGCTTGCGTCCGAGCCGTTGCTGTAGGGAGGAAAACGGCAGCGCCCGTTGCGTCTCGGGCGACCAAGCCAGGATTTCCCCATCAAGGATAACCGGCTCCGTAAGCGCGGCAAAAGCTTCCACGAGTTCCGGAAATGCTGCGCGCAGGTCCTCACGGCTTCGCGAGAACAACCCGACTCGCCCGGACTGCTCGGCATCGCCCGCGTGCAGCTGCGCCCGAATGCCGTCGTACTTGTCCTCGAGTTGAGCTTCACGCAGCAACTGCTCCGGCTGCTCTTCGGCCACTATCTCGTTAAGCGTATGCTCGGCCGTGATCTCTTCCGTAAAACGCGCGATCGCCTCCTCGACGCTGTCCATAGGGCTGGCGAGCATGAAGCCAAGCGGGTGAAACAGGCGCATGCGCGCTTCGGCCAGCGTACCCGCCGCAGCCCGCTCGACCACTTCTCCCAGTGAGCCGAGCAGCATTCCGGCGTGCCGCACTGCTGCGAGCTCACTGCGGTACGCTGTGGCGATCGCGTCTTCGACGAGGCTCTGCTTGACGCCGATACGCATATCGCCCGAGATCAGCTTCAGGACATACTTGCATTCGACTGCCGTGCAGCGTGCAAGCAATGCGGAAAGCACCGCCAGCTTAGATGCCGGCCCGCGCGCCGATGCGATCGCACCGAGTACCTTCCCAAGTTCTTCGAGGTCGGGCACTTGGCTGGACGCTGCTCGTTCCATCCCCGGCCCGATGAGCGATTCTGCTGCTGTTCCGATGTCACCGTAGTGGCGAAAAGCCTGTGTTATCGCTTCCGGCGAGGCTCCACTGCGGGCCGCGACAGCCTTGGTCAGCAGCGCCCCGCCGACACTCAGGTTCCGCCCGTCGGTTTCCGCGAACGGCTCTCCGGCAACGAACTGAGCCGCCAGTGCTGCGTCTGTGACCGTAAGCGCTCGCAAGTACTCCGCTAAAATCGCACGCTTCTCGAGCTTCTTCGTCGTGGCACCGAGTGCCTCGCATACCTCGGCCCAGCGGTCCAGCGTGTCTGCGTTCCCGGCGGGTACGTTTCCTTCATTCATCGCTCGGAATAGATGCGTCCGAAGCGGCCCTTGGTAATCTAGTCGTGTATGCGCTTCGCCATCCACACCGGCGTACTCCTCTAGCGGCTCCCGCCGCCTCGTGTCCCTGCCTGCGTTTCATTCAATCGAACGATCCTATCCTCCGAGGTGGACCCATGTTTGACCGTTTAGATCAAATCGTCGCGCGCTACGACGATCTCGGTGCTCAACTCGCCGAGCCGGCGATCGTCAACGACCAGCCGCGCTATCAAAAAACGGCGAAGCAGCATCGAGATCTGGAAGCAGTCGTCGAAGTGTTTCGCCGCTATCGAACGATCGAGAGCGGAATCGCTGAAGCCAAAGCCATGCTCGGCGAAGATGACCCGGAGATGCAGGCGATGGCCCAAGAGGAACTCGCGCAGCTCGAAGCCAAGCTTCCCGGCGTCGAGGAGGAATTAAAGGTTCTTCTGCTGCCCAAAGATCCCAATGACGAAAAGAACGTCGTCGTCGAGATACGCGCGGCGACCGGCGGCGATGAAGCCTCGCTGTTCGCCGCGGAGGTGTACCGCATGTACGCTCGCTTCGCGGAGCTGCACCGTTGGAAGCTGGACATTCTGTCGAGCTCGGAGAGCTCTGTCGGCGGCTTGAAAGATGTTTCGTTTCTGGTCGAAGGGTCGCGTGTGTACTCGCAGCTCAAATATGAGAGTGGTGTGCATCGAGTGCAGCGCGTCCCGGAAACCGAGACACAAGGGCGCGTCCATACTTCGGCGATCACGGTCGCTGTACTCCCCGAGGCCGAGGAGGTCGACGTTAAAATCGAGCAAAAGGACTTGCGTATCGACACGTTTTGCTCTTCCGGCCCCGGAGGTCAGTCGGTCAATACGACTTACTCGGCCATCCGCATCACGCATTTGCCCACCAACACGGTAGTGAGCTGCCAGGATGAAAAATCCCAGATAAAAAACAGGGAAAAAGCGATGCGGGTCCTGCGTTCGCGTTTGTACGAGGTCGAGCAGGAGCGTCTCCACCAGCTCGAAGCGGCACAGCGCAAGAGTCAGGTAGGCACGGGCGACCGGAGCGAGAAAATCCGCACTTACAACTTCCCCCAAAACCGGCTCACCGACCATCGCATCGGTTTGACCCTGCATCAGTTGGACCTCATCATGCAGGGCCGTCTGCAACCCGTTGTGGACGCGCTCGTCGCCCACGACAACGCGGAAAGACTCAAGGCTGAGGCGGAAGCTGCCTGAACGCACTCGGACGAGCGCAACTGGAATCGAGGAATCGTGGTCAGGTCGACAAAGCGTATGTCGCCGGGAATGAAAACCATCGATGAACGGCAAGCATAATTCCGTTCGCCTCGTGCTTTCCGAGGCAAGCGCGAAACTGCAATCTACCTCCCATTACGTTCGTCACGATGCGGAACTGCTCCTTCGCCATGTTCTCGAGTGCGATCGCGCTTGGCTGCTCGCGCACCCCGAAGCGGAGCTCACGCAGCTGCAACTCGGCTTTTACCGGGAGCTTCTGGAGCGCCGAACCCGGTACGAACCGGTTCAGTACATCCTCGGCGAGCAGGAGTTTTTCGGGCTGCCGCTCAGAGTGACCCCGGCGGTTCTGATCCCGCGGCCGGAAACCGAGCACCTGGTCGAGGCCATCCTGGAGCGGATGCCGCGGAACAGGCCGGTCCGGATCGCGGATGTCGGAACTGGCTCTGGAGCCATTGCGCTGGCTCTGGCGAGCAAGCTGCCTCTGGCGGAGATCGATGCGCTTGATCTGTCGCGCGAAGCGCTCGCGGTTGCAGAGGACAACGCGCAAACATTAGGGCTCGCCGGACAGTTACGGTTTCTCGAGTCGGACTTGCTCGCCGCCGTCCAGAACGAGCGCTACGACTGCATCGTTTCAAACCCGCCTTACATTTCGAGCTTGGAGATTCTGGAGCCGCAGGTCGCTCTATGGGAGCCTCATGGCGCGCTGTTCGCCGGGCCGGATGGACTCGATGCCTACCGGGCCTTGCTGCCGCAAGCCGCTTCCCGGCTGGTGCCCGGCAGCTTCCTGGCCATCGAGTTCGGGGCCGGGCAGCAGGAAGCGCTAGCCTCCTTGTTTGCCTTGGATCCGTGCTGGGGCACCCCGGAGATCTCTCCCGACCTTCAGGGAATCGCGCGTGTTGCGTGTTCGATGTTGCTGAAATCAATACGATAACCGTAGAATAATTCGATAAGCATTGAAGTAAAACAGGGTACGCTGGGACGTTCGACAGAGCCGGAAACCCTGCACTTGTACGCATGCGCATCGTGTTTTCAAGAGTGTTGAGAAACAGCCGTCTTCAAATTCGCGGCCGAAAAACGCTCCGAGAAAGCAGCCGAAGGCTTTGATTGACAAACGGGGATAGGCAGACTTATAGTTCTGCCCCAGTACGATCAAACGTTTGTTCAGGAGAAAAACAATGAAAAGTCTTCCCCCAAGTACCGTCCTTATCAAGCCGCGCTATGCGCTGTTACTCGGAGCGATATTGGCCGGCACGGTTCTTGCCGGCCCCGCTGCTCTGGCGCAAACGACCACCCCGCGACCGAACGACATCTACGCCATCAATGCCGGAGGGCCGGCAATCAGCGGTTGGACAGCCGATGCCGGTTTCGTGCTGGGCAGCGCATACTCGAACACCAGCCAACAGGTTTCGCTCGCCAACCTGCCTTCCGGGGACGCCCCCGCCGCCGTATACCAGGACGAGCGTGAAGGGGACCACTTCAGCTATATCTTCAAAGCCCTGCAGGCCAATACCGTCTATGCCGTCACGCTGCATTTCGCCGAACTCTACTTCTCCGCGGTGAATCAGCGCCAATTCAACGTAGCCGTCAACGGCATGCCGGAGCTCACCAACTTCGACATCGTTGCTGCCGCGGGAGGGCCGTTCCGGGCGACGACGATGACCTTTTACGTAGCAGCCGACAGCACGGGTGCGCTCAAGATCGACTTCACGCGCGGCGCATACGACCAGCCTCTCGTGAGCGCGGTCGAGATCGCCACGCGTCTCGGTGGCTGACGCAAAATCGGCATGCGGCTCTACACCAGAGCCGCATGCCGGTTCTCGACGGTGAACTGAAGCCGGTTGTTCAGCGGATCCGCCTCGACCCGCACGGTGTCTCCGTGCAGCACCTCGCCATCGAGGATTTTGATTGCGAGCGGGTCCTGAATGAGCTTTTGGATCGCGCGCTTGAGCGGTCGAGCGCCATAGGCTCGGTCGTACCCGGTCAGAATCAGCTGATTTCGAGCACCCTCTGATAGTTCGATCGTGATCTTGCGGTCCGCCAGCAACCGTTTCATATCCTCCAAGCGAAGATCGATGATGTGCGTGAGCTGCGCCTCGCCCAACGGGCGGAACAGCACGATATCGTCGACGCGGTTGAGAAACTCCGGACGGAAGTGCAGCTTCAGCACGTCCATCACTTCCTCGCGGGCCAGCTCCCAACCGGACTCCGACTCCAGCGCCTCCCCTTGCATCACCTGCGCGCCAAGATTTGAGGTCATGATCAGGACCGTGTTCTTGAAGTCCACCGTCCGGCCCTTCGCGTCGGTCAGGCGGCCGTCGTCGAGCACTTGGAGCAGGATGTTGAACACGTCCGGATGGGCCTTCTCGATCTCGTCGAACAGGATGACGGCGTACGGCCGGCGGCGGACCGCTTCGGTCAGCTGGCCTCCTTCGTCGAACCCGACGTAACCCGGAGGCGCGCCGACCAGCCGCGCGACCGCGTGCCGCTCCATGTACTCCGACATGTCGATGCGCACCATGGCGGCCTCATCGTCGAACAGGAACTCGGCAAGCGCGCGGGCGGTTTCGGTTTTGCCGACCCCAGTCGGTCCGAGAAACAGGAACGAGCCGATTGGCCGCTTGGGGTCGCTCAGGCCTGCCCGCGACCGCCGAATCGCGTTCGCGACCGCGGTCAATGCATCGTCCTGGCCGATCACGCGGTCGCGCAAACGCCCCTCCATCGCGACCAGTTTTCGCACCTCGCCTTCGAGCATCTTCGAAATGGGAATGCCGGTCCACTTGGAAACGATCGCCGCGATATCCTCCTCGTCGACCTCTTCCTTCAGCATGCGGGCACCATGTTCCATCGTGTCCTGGAGCATGTTGAGCTCGCGGAGTTCGGCCTCCAGCCTGGGCAGCTCGCCATACTGGATCTGGGCGGCGCGCTCCAGGCGTCCGAGCCGGGTCTGCTCCCCCATCTCGAACCGCAGGGCCTCCACGCGCTGCTTCACCTCGGAGAGCCGGGTGATGGCGTCGCGTTCGGTCTGCCAGCGGGCGCGCAATCCGGAGGCTCTTTCCTTCAAACCCGCCAGCTCCGCTTCGACTGCCTGCAAGCGCTCCTGCGAGTTCGGGTCGGTTTCCCGGCGCAGGGCGGCCTTCTCGATCTCGAGCGAGGTCATCGAGCGCTCGAGCGTGTCGATCTCCTCGGGCACCGACCCGATCTGAATCGCCAGCGAAGCCGCGGCCTCGTCAACCAGGTCGATGGCCTTGTCGGGCAGGAAGCGGTCGGAGATATAGCGGTGTGAAAGCGTCGCTGCGGCGACGATCGCTGCGTCCTTGATCCGAACCTTATGGTGCGACTCGTACCGTTCCTTGAGCCCGCGCAGGATCGCGACCGTATCCTCGACATTCGGCTCACCCACGTACACCATCTGGAACCGCCGCTCCAGCGCCGCGTCCTTCTCGATGTACTTGCGGTACTCGTTCAGAGTGGTCGCGCCGATCGCGCGCAGCTCGCCCCGTGCCAGCGCCGGCTTGAGCATGTTGGCCGCGTCGATGGCTCCCTCGGCCGCCCCCGCGCCGACCAGCGTATGAAGTTCATCGATAAATAGGATGATTTGCCCGTGCGAATCTTCGATTTCCTTCAAAATGGCCTTGAGCCGGTCCTCGAACTCACCGCGGTACTTTGCCCCGGCCAGCATGGACCCGAGGTCGAGCGAGACGACCTTCTTGTTGCGCAGGATCTCCGGGACGTCGCCCGAAACCACCCGGCGCGCCAGACCTTCGACGATTGCGGTCTTTCCCACGCCCGGCTCGCCGATCAGCACCGGGTTGTTCTTCGTCCGGCGCGCCAAGACCTGGATCACCCGCCGGATCTCCTCATCGCGGCCGATGACCGGGTCGAGCTTGCCCCGCCGGGCCAGCTCCGTTAAGTCCTTGGCGTACTTTTCAAGCGACTGGTACTTGGCCTCGGGGTTCTGGTCGGTTACGCGCTGCGATCCTCTCACGGCCGTCAAAGCTTTCAGGATCGAGTCATGCGTCGCCCCGAAGCTCGCGAGCAGCAATCCCGCGCCGTCGTTCTTCGCCTCCGCCAGCGCGAGCAGCAGGTGCTCGGTCGAGACATAGTCGTCGTGGAAGTTTTCCGCTTCCCTGCTGGCCTGGTCGAGTACGCGCTGGAGCGCCTGACCCATGGCGGGCTGCCCGCCGCCCTGGACCTTGGGCAGCTTGGCGAGCGACTCCTTCGCCTTCGCGCCCATCTGCGCCGTGGGCACGCCCAGCTTCTCGAGCACGGGTAAAATCACCCCTTCCCGGTCGGCGAGCAGGGCGGAAAGCAGGTGCAGCGGCAGCAGCTCCGGATTGCCGTTGTCAGCGGCGACGCCGTTGGCGGCCTGGACCGCTTCCTGCGACTTCACGGTGAACTTATCCCAGCGAATTGCCATGGTCATGTTCCTTTAGAAGATATGGATATGCGGCGAGGCCCGGACGATGCTCGCCCGGGCCGCCGCTCTTGCTTGATCGCGAGCGGGTCAGCTCGCCTTCTGCCCGGCCCCGACCCCCACGTGCTCCACCCGAGCACCATCCTGCTCGGGCGCGCCGTTCAGGGTCTGCGGAACCGCCTGCTGTCCACCGCCCAATTGGACCTTGATCTGACGGCTCTTGGTCTCGGGCCGCTTTGTCAGCTCGATGCGCAAGACGCCCGCGTCATAGTTCGCCTGGACGTTCTGCGTGTCCACCGTCTGCGGCAGGGTGAACGATCGGCTGAACGAGCCGTAGCGCCGCTCGACCCGGTGATAGTTCTCTTCCTTTTGCTCGTTCGCCCACTGGCGCTCGCCGCGCACGAACAGGGTATTGTACTCGACCGTGATGTCGAACGACTCCTGCTTGACGCCCGGCACTTCCAGGGTCAGGACGATCCTGTCCTGGTCCTCGTAGATGTCCACAGGCGGTACAAACGCGCCCTGGGTCAAAGTGTCCGCGTCACCGCGGCTGCCGCCCTGGCGCGCCAGCTCCTGCAAGACGGACTGCAGGTTGCTGCTCAAACCGAAAACATCCCGAAACGGGTCCCAACGTGTGATTGCCATTGCTTTCGCTCCTGAGGTCTTTGGGTGTGGCGCTCTTGGCCACACCGGAATAGATGCATGAGCTTCATAAAAGGATGCATAAAATATGAGTGCGTTACGCTCACTCCCTAGAGCCGGGTACACAGATTGCTGGTCAACTCCACTCAGGCGGGCGTTGGACGCTTTTCCCCTTAGCGCCGAAAGGAACGCGATCCGGGAATTGTGCGGCGGCGAGACGGGCATGCGTGATCTGCCGGGCGAAGCTGCCGAAACCGGCCAGCTTGCCGGGTGCTTTCCCGTCCAAAGTGACCACGCCTATTGGCTTTTTGATCTCGTCGCGGACGATTCTGACCGGTTCGACGAGATCCGTGTCTTGCGAGAGAACAAGAGCCTCATCGAACAGCCCGCGCCATGCATGTGAATGAGGTAGGTTGCGAGATTGACGTCCGAGCCTTTCTCTTCACTGTTCTCAATGAGAACGTGGGTCGGGCCGTCAGGGGCAGGCTGGACGAGCGGCCGCATCTTGGGCCTGGTCAGGAAGCTGCCCAGATGAATGGAAACGCACGGAAGGGATCGCAAAGCATCGAGGTAGCGCTGCCGGCGAACCGGCTGCCCCGGATCGCGCTTGCCGCTTACCGGCGCGGTGAAGTAGCGGATGCAAAGTATCTCGTGATCCTGGCCGAGAAGCGCTTCCGTGAGTGCTTGCAGGTTCAGCCATTTGAATCTGGTATGCCGCAGCGCCCGGTAGTAGAGATTGAAGCCGTCGACGTCGGTTCGCAGGCGTACGGTCATTCAAGGAGCCTACACGCAAAAGCCGCCGGAGCTTGCGCTCAGACGGCTCTTGAACTGGCAACACCTTGCGGCCCTACCAGCGGGTATGAATCGATATTAAGCAATGATCGTGTAGCTTTCAAGTGTTCTCTGTGTTCTCTGGTGCTCCTGTTTTGCCTGAGCCTCACCCCTCCACCTCCAGCACCAGACATTTCAAATACTCCGTCTCCGGGATCGTCAAAATCATCGGATGGTCCGGTGCCGCCCCCGTCCGCTCCAGCAAACGCACCCGCCGCCCCCCATCACCCGCCGCCGCGGCCACCACCGCCTGGAACTCCTCCAGCGGCACATGGTGCGAGCAGGAGCAGGTTACTAGCGTCCCACCCGGGCGCAGCATCTTCAGCGCCCGCAGGTTCAGCTCCTTGTACCCGCGCATGGCGCTTTCAGCCGCGCGCTTGGTCTTCGCGAACGCCGGGGGGTCGAGCACGATCGTGTCGTACTCTGCGCCCGCCTCGGCCCACTCCCGCAGCACCGCGAACGCATCCCCCCGCACCCAGTCCACCTCGATCCCGCCCAGCGCTTCCCGGTTGAGCGCGAGGTTGGCCTCGGCCGCCGTCAACGCCGCCTCTGAGGTATCGAGGCCGGTGACCGCTCGGCACACGGCCGCTAAATGCAGCGCGAACCCGCCCTGGTACGTGCACACGTCGAGCGCCTCGCCATGCCCATGCCGCGCTGCCAGACGGTAGTTGAGCCGCTGGTCGAGAAACGCCCCGGTCTTCTGCCCCGCGTCGCCGTCGTAGCCGAACCGCAGCCCGTTCAGGCGAAACTCGGTCCGCGTCGGCGCATTCTCGAGCGAACCGGAAGCCGCCCACAGCGGCCCGAGCGCGGGTGCGGGCAGCGCTTCGAGCTCGCGGATGCGCGGGTCCGGCCGCTCCACGATCGTTTCGAGTCCGGCCACGCCGCCCGCGAGCTCTTCGATCACCGCCTCCCGAATCTCCGGCGTGTCCATCCCCGCCGCGAGCAGCTGGAACACCGCGATCCCCGCGTACTTGTCCACCACCAGCCCGGGCAGCGCGTCCCCCTCGGCGAAGCAAAGCCTGCAGGAGTCGGTACCTTCGTCGAGCAGCGCCTCCCGGCGGGCCACCGCCGCGCGGAGTCGCTCCCGCACCAGCCCCGTCCAGGCCTCCGGTGGGAGCGCCTCGCGGCTGACCAGGCGCAGCGCGATCTCCGAAGCCGGGCTCCACAGCGCCGTCCCCAGCAGACGTCCGGCCTGGTCGTGCACGGAGACGAGGCCCGCGGGCGTCCCCTCGGAAACAGCGAGCACATCGGAGCGGTACACCCAGACGTGGCCCGCGTGGAGCCGCTCGGCACCCCGTCGGGAGATGGCGGCCTGGGCCCCCGCGCCGTGGGCAGAGTGGGAAGAGGAAGTCGTCAACATCCCTTGATGCTAGCCTTCTCGGGTACATAGCTGCCGAGGAAAGCGGATGAACTGGTTGGCGGTCCAATGTTTATGGTCCTTCGCGACTCTCCCGCTTGCCTCCGGAGCGGCGAGCTTCGATTGCAGGCAAGCGCGGACGCCGGTCGAGAAGGCCGTCTGCGCCGACGCCAAGCTCGGCAAGCTGGATGAGAACGTGAACGCGGCCTACAACGCGATGCAAGCGCGGCTCTCCCCGCAAGCCGCGGCGGAAATCCAAGCCGACCAAAGAGCCTGGCTCGCGTGGCTGCCGAAAGTCTGCCCGCTCACCCCCTTCAAAACCCAGGCTGATCTCGCCGATTGCTTGAGCCGCGAGTATGACGATCAGTTTGCGATGCTGAAGAACGGAAACGTGCGGACCGGGGGCTTGCACATCTTCCCGCGCCTTCACGTCTTGATGGCTCCCGACACGACGCCGCCCTCTCCGGGCTCGGCTGACGCGGGCTTCGGCAAGGGCCGATTTTCCTGGCCGGAGATCGACCGGCCCACCCCTGAGCAGGCCGCCTGGAACGAAGTGGCCCGGGCGGAGGTCGTCTGGTACAGCACGGGCGCGCCGCGAAGGGAGCAGAAAGTCTTCCACTTCGACGATCGGTCCGTGGCCGATGAGGATGCCGGCACCTCCTGGTCCTTGACGGCGGCCAATCCACGCTTTGTCTCGGTGGCCTTTCGCAACCGCACCTATGAACATGGAGCCGCGCACGGCGACGCCGGATCGGTTCTTTTCGCTTGGTGGCTCGACCGGGGCCGAAAGCTCAGGGTGGAAGATGTATTCAGACCCGGCAGCGGCTGGGAGGCCTTCCTCGGCACGGCCGCCTTCGCGAAGCTCAAACGGGAACGAGGCGCGGAACTCTTCCAGGACGACTCGGCTGCAAGTGGAGCCGCCGATACGGTCAAGGATGTCGAGGCCTGGCCTTTGGACCGCAATGGGCTCACCGTCATCTTCGGGCAATACAGCGTCGGACCGTACTCCAGTGGAGAGTTCAGCACGCGATTCAGTTGGGACGAGCTCCGCCCCTACCTCGCCGACGAGTTGCATCCCGAGTCGCTGCCCGCCGCCGGCAATCTTTGACTGGGCCGCTTGGCTTCCCGGAACGTCCCGGTTACGATGCGAGGATGCGCCTTACGGATCCCAAGCGTTGGCTGGGGAAGCGCCGAACCTTCCCGCTGTTGGCAATGGCTATCCTCTGCCATTCAGGTACGTTCCGGGCCCAAAACGTAGGCGCGCCCACCGGCGTCACGCTGCCGCCCAATGCCGCCGCGCCCGCCCCCGTCGCTCCCCACGGCCCGGCGCAGGGCAGCACGGGGATAAACAGCCTTCCGCAGCTGCCCGACCCCGATTCCAGCGCGGCCCGCGCGCCCGTGGCCGTGCCCTCCCATACCGAAGAAGGCACCCTGGGCGGCTCGGCGTTCCGCATCGACGTGCCCGATGCCTCCCCATCCAGCTGGAACCGCAAGCTGATCGTGTATTACCACGGCTACCAGCCGGAGCCGCAGCTCTTCGCCGTCAATCCCAGAAC
>CAXUEU010000065.1:0-17595 GCA_964250195.1 uncultured Acidobacteriaceae bacterium | reverse complement strand
GTACCGCAGCCGGCCAGCAGGCACAGGGACGCGAAGACGAAGGGGAAGAGGAGCAAGCGGCGCGCGGCAACCGGCAGGGAAGCAAAGAGGAAGGAGAACATGGCTGGAGTATGTATCGGCGAACGGCTCAGCGAGACCAGCGAATCGCTTGGAAAAGCATGCGCCATGCCCGAAACGGAACGATTTCCGAAATGGAACGAAGCGGCCGGCGGCCCGCAACCGACGAGCCGGCCCCGGTTGACGAAGCGGCATCCCGCAAGCGACAACAATAAGAGCGGGGCTGAGCCTGCCCCGGCCGAGGTTCAGCTTTTGCGCTACCTGCAACTCAGCCTGCTGCTGCTCGCTTTCTGCGTCTCCGCCGCGCGAGCCCAAACAGCCCCGGGCGGCTTCGCGGAAACGACGGAGAAAGCGGGTATTCGCTTTCAGGCTGTGGCCTCGCACACCTCGAAGAAGTACCTGATGGAAACCATGGGTTCCGGCGTGGCGCTGTTCGATTACGACAACGACGGGCGGCTCGACATGTTTTTCGTCAACGGAGCGCCCCTCGCCGACCCGACCGCGCCCGGCACAGTCCCGCAAAAAATTGGCCCGAAAGACTGGAACCGCCTTTTCCACCAAAAAGCCGACGGCAGCTTCGAAGACGTGACCGAGCGCGCCGGGCTCGGGGGCGTCGGCTACGGCATGGGTGTCGCGGCGGCGGACTTCGACAACGACGGCCTAGAGGACCTGTACGTGACCGCCTACGGCGGCAACCGGCTCTATCGCAACAACGGCAATGGAACCTTTACCGACGTGACGTCAGCCTCGGGAACCGGCGGCAGCGGCTGGTCCACCTCCGCCGCCTGGGTCGACCTGGACAACGACGGCCTGCTCGACCTGGTCGTTCTGCGCTACGTGGACTGGAACTTCAACGACGTGTGGTGCGGCGAGCACCGCGAGGGCTACCGCGCCTACTGCCACCCGGACATCTTCCCGGCGGTCGCGCCGCTGGTCTTCCACAACGACGGCAAGGGCAGGTTCTCCGACATGAGCGCGAAGAGCGGCCTGAACAAACCCGGCAAGGGTCTCGGACTCGCGCTCGCCGACTTCGACCACGACGGCAAGATCGACATCGCCGTCGCCAACGACTCCATGCTCGAGTTTCTCTACCGCAACAAGGGCGGCGGCACGTTCGAGGAGGTCGGCCTGCCCGCCGAGGTCGCCGTGGACGGCGACGGGCGCACCTACGCCGGCATGGGCATCGATTTCCAGGACTACGACAACGACGGCTTCCCGGATCTGGTCATCACCGACCTGGCAAACCAGCGCTACGCTCTTTACAAAAACAACGGCGACGGCAGCTTCGCCTACGACTCGTACCTCTCCGGTTTCGCGCGCATGACGCTGCTGCACTCCGGCTGGGGCATCCGCTTCCTCGATTACGACAACGACGGGCTTAAGGATCTGCTCGCCGCCCAAGGCCACGATCTCGATACGATCGAGCTCAACTCGCCGCAGATCCACTACCGGGAACCCATGCTGCTGGCCCGCAATACCGGGCACGGCTTCGAGGATGTCTCCGCCGTGGCCGGGCCCGTCTTCCAGAAGACCTGGGTGGGACGGGGCCTGGCGATCGGAGACCTCGATAACGACGGACGCCTCGACGCCGTCGTGACCGAGAACGGCGGCCCGGCGCACGTGCTCCATAACGAGACCGCGAACGCGAATCACTGGCTGACCATCACGCTCGAGGGCACGCGCTCGAACCGCGACGGCATCGGGGCGGAGATCCGGCTCATCAGCGCGCATAGCCGCCAGAACACTACCGTGACCACCGCCGGAAGCTACTTGTCCTCGAACGATCGGCGCGCCCACTTCGGCCTCGGTCCGGATGCAGCCGCGACGAGCCTTGAGGTTCGCTGGCCCAGCGGCACCGTTCAAACCCTCACCGATGTGAAAGCCGACCGCGAGCTCCACATCAAAGAGACGCCGGGCCGGCCTAGCGCGGCGGCTGGGAAGTAGCTTCGCTTTTGAGTCGTATGGAGTACGGATCGGCCTTGCCCGCTCCGGAAAAGCCCCACAAAAGCCATCGGCCGGGCAAGCCCGGCCGATGGCAGCAAAACTGAAGCGGCTCTAGAAGCTGAACCGCCCCGTGATTTGCAGGTTGCGCGGACCCAGGTCCGTCGACCCCGGCTGCGGGATGCCGAAGGTTGGATTGCGCGGGTCCGTGTTCGGCGTGCCGAAGTTGTGTCGGTTGAATGCGTCGATCGCCTCCACTTTCAACTGAAACGCCTGCGATTCATGAACCCGGAAGTCCTTGATCAGGGAAAAGTCTTCCGACAGGAAGAGCGGTCCTGTGACCTCATTAGTCACCCGCGGGATGCCCGTGCCCAGTGTGAAGGGGTCGTAGGAGATGCCGCTGTCGGGAGCGGTCTGCCTGCGGAACCCGGTGCGTACATCATTTTTGTCGACGAACCCGGCTTGGTTGTAGTCCCCGGTGAAACCGGCAGCCGTCGAGGTCGGATCGTAGGTCTTGCCGAACTATCCGTAGTTGCTGAAGGCATTTGCCCCCAGCTTGTGGCGCGTGTAGGCGGGGTTTGCCAGCGAGCCCGGCCCCCGCGAGTAGCGAATCAGATTTTCGTACCCCGGAATGCCGCTCGCGCCGAGAAACGATACAGGCGTGCCGCTTTGGTAGCGCTGCACCCCGCCGATGCTCCACCCGCCGATCAGCAGGTCCTTCACGCCGCCCGTGCTGAAGAAAGGCCGCCCCTTGCCGAAAGGCAGTTCGTACAGGTAGCTGGTGACGAAGCTGACAGGGATGTTTTGGATGGAGATGGATTTCTCGAGCCGGTGATCGTAGACATTCTGATCCTGGCCCAACCCGTTCGGCACGTTGACGTTCGGCAAGGCCGAGTCGGCGTCGGTCAGGTTCTTCTGCCAGGTAAACGCGGTTTGCAGGTTAAGCCCGTTGCGGAACTGCCGATTGAGCGAAGCGACGAGCGCGTTGTAGGACGAATGCCCGACGTTCTGGAGGCAGCAGTCCGTGGCGATGTAGTCGTACTGCGGGAACGGCCGGAGCGCGTGCTGGAGCTGCCCGTTGAAGCCCGGGTACGGCGCGCTGACGCCGTCGGCCGGATTGCCCGCCGAGACATTGTCGCGCGACAGGTGATCTCCATAGGCAAAGGCGGAAAGCGGGATGTTGTTGATGTTCTGCAGCGCGGAACGCAGGTTCTGCGCCGAAAAGCCGAGGTAACCGATGGTGAAGACCAGGTCTCTCGTGACCTCCTGCTGAAACTGCAGGCTCCAGTTCGAGATCATGCCCGGACGCCCGAAGCTTGGCGCAATGAAAGAGCCCCCCACCGGATTGAAGACGCTCGGCGAGGAGGAAGTGCTGGCATCCAGCTGGCCGGGATCGAGGTTCGGCGCGGTCGGAAACGCCGTCGGATAGCCGCTGTCGAGCTGAAACGCGGGAGAATAACCGTCCGGGCTGTTCGTCGGAATCGGCACCGAATACCCGGTTACCTCGCCGCCCCCGAAGTCCGCGTACAAGAGCGGGGCATACAGGAGGCCGCCCGCGCCGCGGATGACGCTCTTGCCCTGGGTGCCCGGCAGCTGGTAGGCGAACCCGATGCGGGGCGCGATGTCCTTGAAGTAGGTGTCGGCCCAGGCAGAGTTCACGCCGGGGCTGGTTTGCGCGAAAACCAGCGCGCCCGGGCGATTGCTCGCGTGCGGGTCGGGCGCGGTCAGGCTGAAGTTCGAGGTCAGGTTCTCGGCTTCATGGCGTGGAAAGTCGATGGAGTAACGGAGACCGAGGTTCAAGGTCAGGTTCGGTGTCGCCTTGACGTCGTCCTGAGCGAAGACCGCGAAGTACTTCGAGTTCCAGCGCTGGTTGTGAATGTACGCGGTTTGATTGCCGCTGCCGGGAGTGCCGAGCAGATAGCTGGCGTAGCTGTTGCCGCTCAACTGCGTCGGGTTACTGCTGATGAGCGGTGCCGAGGTTTGAGACCGCGAAAATCCGAACGTGGGAATGTTGATGTTCTTGACCGAGAACTGCTGGTACCTGAGATCCACGCCGAACTTGAAGCTGTTGCGGCCCTTTTGCCAACTGACGCTGTCATTGAGGCGCGAGCCGTTGTCGATCGCGTCGGAATTGTTCGGAGCTCCGTAATTGGTGAAGGAGTCGAGCCCGTCGAAGGTGACTTGCGGGAACACCGAAGCCACGACATTGCCGATGCCCGCCTGTTGACTGTAATTGGTGGCACCGTAAGTGCTCGGATAGTTCAGGCTGTTGGTCCGGTTATAGCCGGCGTTGAAGTGGTTCAGCACGGTGGGCGAAAAGGAATAGTCCCATCCCGCGCGGGCGTAGTGCGTGAAAAAGTCCTGCGGCTGCAGGCCTGTGTACGGAGCCGGAAGATTGTTCGCACCGCTGCGGACGTTGTCGCGCGAGCTGTAAGAGCCGAAGATCTTGCTCTTCTCGGAAAAGTTATGGTCTCCGCGCAGCGTCATGGTCGTATTCAGCAGCGGGTAGCTGGTGCCGATCGCGTAGTTGTTGAAGAAGCCGTAGGTGCTTGGCGACCCCGGACTGTTCGGCACAGGCAGGTTGGCATTCAGGGCAGCCGCGGTCTTGCTGAAGCGGCTCTGCGGGATGACATTGTTTGCAAACGGGAACCGGCAGGTCGAGCCGTTGACCACGGTGGTCGTGGCGGGGTCGAAGATTTGATTTTGCAGGATCGGCTGCCCGGTGCACGGATTGATAAACTTCGTGGCGGCACCGAGAATGCCTGAGAAGTTCCCGCTCCGCTCCGCAGCGGTGGGCACGGTCGAGAGAAGGGTCGCGCTCAGGGTCTGGCGATACTGTTCGTAGGAAAAGAAGAAGAAGCTCTTATCGCGCCCGTTGTAGATGTGCGGCAGAAAGACGGGGCCGCCGAGCGAGCCGCCGTAATCGTTCTTCTTGTCGGCGGGGTTGGAGTACCTGCGCCGATAGGCATAGTAGCCGTCGGATCCCGGCGGGTTGTTGACGTCGGTCGCGCATTGCGTTTTCAACCCGGCATTGAACCAGTCGTTCGCGTCCAAGTCATCGTTTTTAAAGATATCGAAGACCGTGCCGTGAAACAGGTTGCCGCCGGCCTTGGTGGCAAAACTTTCAATGCCGCCCGTGGTGCGCCCGAACTCCGCCGTCGGCGTGGACGTGGTCACCTTGAACTCCGCGAGCGCTTCGACCGAAGGCGCGGATTCGTCAAAGGCTGAGCCATTCTCCGAGCGGGTCACGCTCGCGCCGTCCAGAAGGATTTCCGCGCCGAAGCTCTGGCCGCCGCCGACCTTGCCGTTGAACACGCCGTTGCCTGAGATATTGGTCTGCTGATTGCCGCCCGAGGAGCCCGGTCCGGTCGTGCCCGGCACCAGGAAGACGAAGTTCTCAGGCGAACGCAGCGCGCCGACGCCGCCGCCCACCGGCAGGGGAAGCTCCACGATCTGCCTGGCGGAGATGGTACCGCCGATATCGGAAGACTCGGTTTCGACCCGATTGCCGCTGGCATCGACGGTGACGTTCTGTGTATCCGCGCCGGGCCGCAGATGGACGCCGAGAGAGGCCGTGCTGTTGATCGTCACGCGCACGCCGGTGCTTGTCGCATTCGCGAAACCCGGCGCGGTCACGACGACCGTGTAGTTACCGATGGCGATCGAGGGGAAGCGATAGTCGCCCGCGGACGTCGTGACCGTTTCGTTCTTCGTGCCCGCAGCGTCGTTGGTCGCGACCACATGGGCTCCGGGTATCACTGCTCCGGAAGGGTCGGTGACGCTGCCGGCCAGCTCGCCCAACTGCGACTGCGCCAGCCCCGCGACAGGCCAGGCGAAAATGGCCAGGACCGCAGCGGTCCCGAGAAGTCTTTCATGTCTTGAAACCATGGGGTTCGGCTCTCCAAAATGTGTGGCAACGGCTCTTTTTTCTGGTGTGGGCTTGCATGGCGGCAAACTCACGTACCGCCGAAAACTATCCGGCCCGTCACTTCGGTGTCAAGCAGAAACCGTTTCCTGGGTTACTGGACGAAAAGACGACGACGGATTCTCACGCGGAGCTGCCCTGGAAGGCGAAGCCGGGGCTCTCGACAAATGTTTGTTGCTCGTCGGGCGTCCGAAGCAGCAAAGGACCTGCTTTTCCGCGCACCGGCCCGAAACGAAAGCAGACGCTTCGCTGTGCTCAGCATGACCCCTCTCGGGACAATAGCTCGCCGGGAAGACTTCATTTCCGGTCCGTCATTTCCGATCCGTCGAGTGGCTCCCGGCCAACGCCGCGCTCTGCCGGAACTGCTCGTCCGCTTTCTCCTTGAGCCCCATGCGCCGGTACGTCTGGCCCAGCAGGAAGTGCAGCGCCGAGCTGCCGGGCGAGAGCGCCAGCGCCTGCTCGAACGCCGTGCCGGCCTCCGGCAGCCGGTTTTGCCGCAGGTACAGGTGGCCCAGCTGCTCCTCGATCGACTCGCGCACCGCGGGCGAGGCCGGCGCGACCGCCTCGGCCCGCTGGAGCAAAGGCAGGGCTTCCGCCGTGTCGCCGCGCCGGATCAGCGCCGTCGCCAGATTGATCATGGGCTGCTCCGGCTGCGGAGTCTCGGGTGTTTGCCAGCTCAAGGCCCGCCGGTAGGCGGCGATGGCCTCCTCGGTCCGGTTCAGAGCGTCGAGCGCCAGGCCCCGGTTGTTCTCCGCGCGCACGTCGCGCGGGGCAAGCGCGAGCGCGTGCTCGAAGGCTTCGAGCGACGTTTGGAACTCCTGGTTGGTGTAGCGCACGCGACCCAGGCTGTACCAGGCTTCCTCGTTCGCCGGGTTGCGGGCCACCGCGGACTCGAGCCACTTTTGCGCGTCCGGGTAGTCGTCGAGCAGCACATAGGCGCGCGCGACGTCGAGCAGGTCCGCCGAGCTCGGCGGCTCGATGCGCGCCGCATGGTTGAACTCCGCGAGCGCGTCCGTCGGCTTGTTTTCGGCCAGAAACAGGCGCGCCAGCAGGTAGCGCGCCGGGGCCGAGCGCTCGTCGGTTTCAAGGTACGCCCGCAGCTCGGTTTCGGCTGCCGCGTACTGCTTTTGCGCCGTCAGCTCGCGCGCGTGCTTCAGCGGGTCGGGCGGCTGCACGTCGGAGAGCGTGAGCTCCTGCATGCCGATCGCGAGCAAGACCACGGAGCCGAATTGAACCAGCAGGAGCACAAGCCGATGGTCTCACCGCGCCCACCGCGCGTGTCAAACGCCCGCGAGCTATGATGGGCCGGAGCTCCGCCCATGCAGCGACTTGCCCTCATCCTCGCGCTCCTGCCCGGCCCGCTCCATGCACAGGGGCCGCCCGCCGACCGGCAAGTCTTCGTGCAGGCGGCGGTGCGCGAAGCACTCGCGGCACGCGCGGCGGGCGACCCCGACCGTGCTCTGGCCACTCTCCAGCACGCCCGCGAGCAGCTTCCGCACGACCCCACCCTTCTGCTCGACTTCGCGCTCCAGGCCGATGCCATGCGCCTGTACCGGGACGCCGACACGGCCCTTACCGAGGCCATCGCGCTCCGTCCGGACGACCCGGCCACCATCTACGCACTGGGCAGGGTCAAGCTCGACGAGGGCCGCCTGCCCGAGGCCGAGCAGCGCCTGCGGCAGTATCTCGCGCTGCGGCCCGGGGACGCCACGGCGCACTACGGCCTGGGCCGCGTGTTCCACCGGGAGCTGCGCGACGACGAGGCGGCCGAGGAGCTCCACCGCTCGCTCGCGCTCCAGCCCGCGCAAACCGAGTCGCACTACGAACTCGGCTCGCTCGCGCTGGCCGCGCACCGGGACGAGGAAGCACAGGCGGAGTTCGGCGCGGCCCTGGAGCGCGATCCCCGCCACGCCGGCGCGCTCGCCGGCTCCGGGGCGCTCGCCCTGCGCCGCAAGGAGTACCCCCGGGCCGCGGAGCTGCTGCGGCAGTCGCTCGCGCTCGACCCCGCTCACCCGGAAACGCACCGGAGCCTGGCGCTTGCGCTGGCCAAGCTCGGCCGCAAGGAGGAGTCCGAGCAGGAACTCGCGACCGCCGCGCGCCTCACGAAACAGCAGGAGCTTGAGCGCGGCGGGTTGGTGATTCAGAAGGCGCCCTAGACCGGCTCGATTTAAAGCAGGCCGCCTCGTTTCAATGTCAGCGGCTGCCGATATACCGCTTCAGCCAAGTGAAGATCACCGCATCTGTAATCGGAAACGTGGTCGACAGGGCCAGGTCATGCCCGGTTTTCGGTATGGGGATGACGGTTACAGAAGGCGAGTTTGGATAAAAGCTCGGTTCGGATTGAAGGCGCTGAGCCGTCCCGGTATCGCCGAGCAGAACGTCGGACTCACCGAAGACGGTCAGCAGCGGTACGTTGATACCTGGTGCGGGTTGGGGATCGACGACAAAGAACTGAACTGCATTTTCTTCGGCGAGTACGTCGGCAACTTTGATGGATAGATTGGTCGCCAACACCGCCGGATCCGTGGTGGGCGGCGCGTAGAACAACGAAGCAATTGCATCAGACCTGAGCGTCAGGTAATCGGAAGGGTAGCCTTGTGTCGACAAAGCCGGATCTTGGCCGACCGGAATTGTTGCCGGGATTATGTCGAGCAATCTGCTGCCCGCCGTGTGACTGATGCCTGTCAGCACCACCCCGGCAACATCGCGGTAGGTAGTGGCTTCCGTAACGGAAAGCGCTGAACCGGACGAATGGCCGACGATGACAACCTTGCCGAACCCGAACTCATTGAGCACGCCGTTTCTGACGCTGCCGATCACCTGGTGAAATGTAAAGGCCTCCTGCGGTATGCCGAGGGTCGAGCCGGGAGGCCGGCTGGAGTAGCCGACGCCGAGCTTGTCTAAATTCAGCACGGCGTAACCCGCCTTGACGGCTGCGTCGACAAAGGAGGGCCCGTCAGGAAAATCCCAGTAACGATGGTCGTAATCGCGGCCGCTGACAAGAACAAGCAGGGTTTGCCCCTGCGTGGAACGCGCGGAGCGCAGCTCGCCCCATAAGTTGTAAGTTTGGGTTTCGCCTGGGTTCAACATCACTGGAAAGAAGAACTGCCGGTCAAGTCTGGGGGAAAGCGCGCCGATGCCGGGCACTTGCGCACGCAGGGAGGGAACCGCTCCGATGAATGCACATACGGCGAACCATGCGGCTTGACGGATGAATTGTTTCGGTTGTGTCGACACCGGGGACCTCCAGGGGTAAATAGAGCTTGCATGTTTCAGCTTTGATCGATTCAACGCCGTCGGGCTTCACCTATCTCATGCTGCTTGAACCTAACTCTAACGCCCAATCTCGATCACCGTCACGCTCGCGTTCGGGAAGGTGTACGGCATCTTCGCGGCGGCAGGCCGGGTTTCCACCACCGCCCGCACCCGGTCCGGCTCCTCCTCGGTGTTCTCCGCGTCGATCCCGTCCGCCTGGATCGTCGTGATCTTCGCCGCTCCCCGCACCCCCAGCGCGCTCAGATCCAGCTCGGCCTTCAAGGGTCGGGTCAGGTGGCGGTTGAGGCAGAACAGAACCACCCCGCCATTCGCGGCGCGCGCGGCCGTCACGTCGAGGTAAGGCACCCCGGCGATCTCCGGCAGGCGCGTCACGCCCTTCGCGATCGAGTACACGGGTCCGTCGGAGCTGACCGCGAGCAGCGTCCGCGGCGCGGCGCCCGCGTACGTCCGTAGGACCCAGTACGCGGGCGCGCCGTACACCTGCTCCCGCTTCTTCCAAATGCCCCCGAACTCCAGGATCCCTGTCATGTCGGAGATGGGCACGATCTCGCTTTCACGCATCGCCATGTTCAGGAAGCCGCCCGCGAACAGCGCCCCGCCCATGTTCGTGAAGCGCGGCCCGCCGTTGCGCCCGGCCATCAGCCACTCGGTAAAGGCGATGTTCCACCCCGGCCGGCCCGCCTCGACCATCTGCTTCTTCTCCGCTTCCATGCGCCCGGCGAGGCCCCAGGGCATGGCCAGCGCCGCCATGGTCCGGAACTCGTCCGACGGGTGGGGCAGCTCCACCCCGTCGCCGACGACGAAGTGCGTGGACAGGAAATCGACCGTGTCCGGCGGGTTCGCGAGCTGTCGGGCGTTCCAGTCGTGGAAGGTATCCTCGTCCGCGCCGGTACCGATGAGCCGGGCCTGCGGGTCCGCCGCGCGCACGGCCCGGCTAAAGGCCAGCGTTCGCGCCGCTATCTCGCTCTCGGCCGGGTAGCCCACCTGCCAGTCGCCCCACAGCTCGTTGCCCAGCTCCCACAGCAGCCCCTGCTTGCCGAGCTTCGTGTCGACGTACCGGACCCACTCCGCGGCCTGCTCCGGGCCGCCCGTGCCCAGGTTCAGGGCGATCTGCGGCTCCGCGCCGAGGAGCCGGCAAAAATCCAGAAACTCATCCGTGCCGAACGTATCGTACTCCGGGATGCCCCAGGCCAGGTTCAGCTTGGACTGCCGCTTGTCGGGCGGCCCGAGCCCGTCTTTCCAGTCGTACGCCGAGGTAAAGTTGCCGCCGAAGCGCACCAGGGGCGTGTGCAAATCCCGGGCCATCGCGAGCACGTCCGGATCCATGCCGTCAACCGCGTCCGCGGGCTGGAGGTGGACGCCGTCGACCAGCACGCGGGTCTCGCCCGCGACCGCGATCACCAGATCCAGTGCTTCCAGGGGTGCGACCCGGCCCCGCTCCAGCGTGAACGCGAACGGGTACTTCGTCCAGTCCGCGGCCGCGGCCTGGATCGGAACCGACGCGAGAACTTCGCCCGCGCGCCCATGCCGGCGCAGGCTCACCAGGACCGGCTCCGCGCCGGCCACGCGCTTGAGCCAAAGCGAACCGCCATAGGCGAGTTCGCGCCGCACGGGCAGGTACACTCGCTCGGCGATCCCGACCTCCTTGCCCGGCAGAGCCATGAGCCGCAGGGACTGCCCGCTGTTGGCCGCGTCGCCCCGCACGGGTTCGTAGCGGTTGCCCTCGGCGGGGTCGAGCGGCACCCACGGCAGCGGCAGCCCCAGCTCGGAGGCCCTTTGGAGCTCGGGCCTGTCCCGGAGCATCGCGGCCGCGTTCTTCGCCGACCAAAGCCCTTCCTCGAACGACGGGTTCTCCACTACATCCGCCCAGAGCCCGCCGTAGATGGAGTGGCCGATCGGCTCCAGGAAGCTGCCGAAGAGCGTGGCGGGGAGCGCCTGCGCTTTCGCGGGCTCGGTGACGCGTAGGTGCACGACGGCGGACGCGGGCGTCTCCGTCATCTGCCCTTGCGCCGCGAACGCCGCCAACCCTAAACCCAAGCCGAAAAGCGAAACACGCTGCATCGCAAACCCCTCCACCGAAGTCCGCCCAGTGTACCCGCTTCGGCTCTTGGGCACCTGCCGGGTGCCTTTCCAGGCACTTACGTTTCTCTTACATGCCCAAGAGCCAAATCCTCTGACACAGTAGTTGTACTTTCACACGCAAGTAACAGTACGCTGGTACCCAAAACGCAAATATTGATTACTAAAGAGCTCTAAAACGGCATACAAGTTTTGCAGCGGCCTTCAACCCCTCTTCAATCCCCAAGGAGCGACCCCCAAGACCATGCGGCTCACACCGGCTCTCCCTCTCTCCCTCACAGCCCTCCTGCTTGCCGTGCCCGCGTACGCGCAAACCAACGTTCTTACCTGGCACAATGACAGCGCCCGTACCGGGCAGAACCTGTCTGAAGCGAACCTGACCCCGTCCAAGGTCAACGCGTCCAGCTTCGGCCTGCTGTTCAACCTCAAGGTGGACGGCAAGGTCGATGCCGAGCCGCTGTACGTCTCCGCTTACACCATTCCCGGCAAGGGCATCCACAATGTCGTGTACGTCGCGACCGAGCACGACTCGGTGTACGCCTTCGACGCCGACACCGGCGCGGTCCTGTGGCAGAAGTCGATGCTGCCGGGCGGGGAAACGCCCTCCGACGCGCGCAACTGCGACCAGGTAACCCCGGAGATCGGCATCACGGCCACCCCGGCCATCGATCTCGGCAAGGGCATTCTGTACCTGGTCGCGATGAGCAAGGACGGAGCGGGGCGCTACCACCAGCGCATCCACTCGCTTTCGCTCGGCACCGGAGCCGACGCGGGCCCGGCGACGATCGAGGTCGCGGCGACCTTCCCGGGAACGGGCGACAACTCGGTGAACGGCACCACCGTGTTCCACCCGGAGCAGTACAAGGAGCGCCCGGGCCTGCTGATCGTCGGCAACAACCTGGTGACCAGCTGGAGCTCGCACTGCGACATCCGGCCCTATTCCGGCTGGATGCTGAGCTACGACACGGGGAGCGGCAAGCAGACCGGTGTGGTAAACTTTGTCCCCAACGGCAGCGATGCCGCACCCTGGAATGCGGGCGCAGGCCCGGCCGCGGATGCGCAAGGCAATCTGTTCATCTCGCTCGGCAACGGTACCTTCGACACGGCCTTTACCCCTTCCGGGCTGCCCGCGCAGGGCGACTACGGCAACGCACTGGTCAAGCTCGCTTTCGGCCAGGGCGGGCTCAAGCCGGTCGATTACTGGACCATGTTCAACTCCAATGCGGAGTCGAGCGTGGATACGGACCTCGGGTCCGGCGGCGCAATGCTGCTGCCCCCCGAGCGGGACGCGCGCGGCGCCACGCGCAACCTCCTGGTCGCCGCCGGCAAGGACACCAACCTCTACGTCTTGGACCAGGCCAACCTCGGCAAGTTCAACGCGTCGTCGAACTCGACGATTTACCAGGAACTCTCCGGCGCGCTCTCGAACGGGGTATGGTCGAGCCCGGCTTTCTTCAACAACCACGTCTACTACGGGTCCGTCAACAGCGTGTTGCGCTCCTTCGACGTGAACTCGGCGCTCTTGTCGAGCTCCCCGAGCTCGTCGACCCCGACGGTCTTCGGCTATCCGGGCACGACCCCGAGCGTATCGGCCTCGGGCGCGCGCAACGGCATCGTGTGGGCGCCGGAAAACGGCGGCACGGCCGTGCTGCACGCCTACGACGCGAACAATCTGGCGACGGAGCTCTACAACTCCAACCAGGCCGGGGCGCGGGATCACTTCGGAACGGGCAACAAGTTCATCGCGCCCGCGATCGCGAACGGCAAGGTATACGTCGGTACGACGAACTCGGTCGGGGTGTTCGGACTGCTGCGCAACGGCAAGCCGCCGCTCGCGGACGGCGACTACTCGATGCTGAACGCGGCGAGCAAGCTGTTCGTGGGCGACTACAACGCTTCGCCCGGTCCGGATACGGAAATCGTGCAGTTCTATCCGTACGGCGGCAACTACGAGACGTGGTTCTTCTCCTGGCAGGGCAACGGGTACTACCTGATCCAGAACCCGGCTACGGGGCTGTACCTGTCCTCGTCCGGCGTTCTGGCCCGGCATCTCCCGGCTTCGTTCGACGATACGCAGCTATGGCAGGTTTCGGCCGTCGCCGGCGGCTACACGCTCAGGAACAAGGCGACCGGCGCGGTGCTGACCAACCCCAACTCCAACCCCAACCCGGCGGGGCTGCAGATCACCGCGGCAACCGGCGGAGCCAACCAGACCTGGGCCATCGCACCGGCGCAGTAAGCTGAGGTGTGATCGAAACGGGGCAAACCGAACGGCTCGGAAGCACGTACCTGTGCTTCCGCAGCCTGTTCGCGCTGCGCGGCGGTGCCTTGGCCGGGGCTTTGCTGCTCCTCGGGGAGTCGCCGGAGGCCGAGCGGCGGGCGACGGCGGGGCGCATCGCAGGGGCTGCCGTCCTGCTTGTATTGGGCGATGCGGCACGGGCCCGGCAGGCGGTGCGGACCGGCGCGGCTGACTTCCTGGTCACCTCGCTGGACGAGGCTTTGCGGATCCTGCGCATGGACGTGCGGCGCGCGACGGCGGTCGGGGTTTGCCTGCACGGCGCGCCCCTGGCGGTGCTGGCCGCGTGCGTCGAACGCGGGGTGCAACCGGACTACCTCGATAGCGCGAACGCGGAACCACTGGAAGCACGCGGGGCAGGGCGGATCGAGTGGCTCACGAGATTTGCGGAGGGAGAGGTCCCGATGCTGCTGGAATTGCCTGCGGCCCGGCTGGATAGCATTGGAGACAAGGAGCGGCGGCACTGGATGCGGTACGCGCCCGCCGTGCTGGGGCGCCGTGACGCCGGAAAGTTGTTTCTGCCGTTGCGGGCATAGAAGTTTTCCTGACGACGTTGCGCG
This sequence comes from uncultured Acidobacteriaceae bacterium, assembly GCA_964250195.1. Lineage (GTDB taxonomy): Bacteria > Acidobacteriota > Terriglobia > Terriglobales > Acidobacteriaceae > EB88. The sequence goes on along the minus strand of CAXUEU010000065.1, from coordinate 3,461 downwards.
CGGAGAGCCCCCGTATCGCTTCCGGCCGGAAAAGCCGCGTTCACGGCAGCCCGGTCCTCTCCACCTTCAGGAAAACTGCCCTTAGGCCCCGGCCAGCTTGAAGATCGTGCTCCACAGCTCCTTGAGCCCCGCGCCGGTCTTGGCCGAGCAGAGCAGCAGCGGCTCCTGCTCCGGGTTGCCCAGGTCGAGCCCGCGCCGCAGCTGCGCGGCGGCTTTGGCGCGCCCATTGCCGGAGAGCCGGTCCGCCTTGGTGCCGACGATCAGGAAAGGCCGGCCCGCGTCGCGGAGAAATGCGTGCAGCTGCGTGTCGGACTCCTGCGCGGGGATGTTGGCATCGACGAGCGAGATGCAGAGCGCGAGCGAAGGCCGCTCACGCAGGTAGGGGTCGATGAAGGAGGGCCACTCGGAGGAGATGGATCTGGAGATTTTGGCGTAGCCGTAGCCGGGCAGGTCGGCGAAGACCACCTTGGCCGGCGAGTCCGCCCGCTCGTGAATTGCAAAGAAGTTGATGGCGCGGGTGCGTCCGGGCGTAGAGGAAACGTGGGCCTGCTTGGAGCCGAGAAGCGCGTTGATGAGGCTCGACTTGCCGACGTTGGAGCGGCCGAGAAAAGCGATCTCCGGCGCGCCCGGGGCAGGGAAGTGGGCCGGGGCGGTGGCGGAGAGGAGGAACTTCGGGGTTGTCGGCATAGGGTTGCGGTGGGTGCGGGAGGATCGCACCGTGTCTGTTCGTCTAAACGGGGTCATCCTGAGGAACGGAGCGACGAAGGACCTGCTTTCCGCGCGGAACTCATGCGAAAAGTAGATCCTTCGCTTTGCTCAGGATGACCTTTGAATTGAGAGAGAGGTAAGGGCTGGTCTTCTTAACCCTTCACCCTCTACCCTTCACCCTCTTACTGGTGCGGCCGGTTCTCCGCGCCGATCGCGGGCACGTCCAGCAGGACCTCCGGAACCTCCTCGGCCATCTGCGGCAGAGGGCCTTCCAGGGCAATGCCTAAAACCTCGTCCATCGACTCGACGAAGTGCAGCTTCATGGCCGATTTGAGGGCCTCGGGCAGGTCGGGCAGGTCCTTCTCGTTTTCCTTCGGCATGATGGCTTCGAAGACGCCGGCCCGGTGGGCGGCCAGCAGCTTTTCCTTGAGCCCGCCGATCGGCAGGACCTTGCCGCGCAGCGTGATCTCGCCGGTCATGGCGATGTCGCGGCGGACCGGAATCTTGGTCAGCGCGCTGGCCAGGCCGGTCGCGAGGGTGATGCCGGCCGAGGGGCCGTCCTTGGGGATGGCGCCTTCCGGCAGGTGGATGTGGATGTCGACGTTGCGGTAGAAGTCCTTGGGCAGGCCGAGGTGCGCCGACCGGGACCGGATGTAGGAGAGAGCGGCCTGCGCGGATTCCTGCATCACGTCGCCGAGCTGGCCGGTGAGCGAGAGCTTGCCCTTGCCGTCCAGCACTTGTATTTCGGTCTGCAGAATCGTTCCGCCCATCTCGGTCCAGGCCAGGCCCGTGACCAGGCCGACCTCGGACTTTTCATGGACCTGCGAGTCGCGGAACTTCACGACGCCGAGGAAGTCGTGGACCGTCTCGGAGGTCAGTGCTTCCATGTGTTTGCCGCCGTTCTTGACGACGCGGCGGGCGACCTTGCGGCAGATATTGCCGATCTCGCGCTCGAGATTGCGGACGCCGGCCTCGCGGGTGTAGCTGCGGATGATTTCCCTGAGCGCGCCGTCGTCGAAGGTGAGGTTTTCGTCGGAAAGACCGTTATTCTCGAGCGCCTTCTTGACCAGGTATTGCTTGGCGATCTCGAGCTTCTCGACCTCGGTGTAGCCATGGAGGCGAATCACTTCCATGCGGTCCTGGAGCGGGCCGGGAATGGTGTGCAGCACGTTCGCCGTGGCGACGAAGAGCACCTGCGAGAGGTCGTATTCCACGTCGAGGTAATGGTCCTGGAAGGTGGTGTTCTGCTCAGGGTCCAGCACCTCGAGCAGCGCCGAGGAGGGGTCGCCGCGGAAGTCCGACGCCATCTTGTCCACTTCATCGAGCAGGAAGACGGGGTTCTTGGTGCCGGCCTTCTTCATCGACTGGATGATCTGGCCGGGCAGCGCGCCGATGTAGGTCCGGCGATGGCCGCGGATTTCGGCTTCGTCCCGCACGCCGCCCACCGACATGCGGACGAACTTGCGCCCCGTGGCCTTGGCGATGGACATACCGAGCGAGGTTTTGCCGACGCCCGGAGGCCCGACGAAGCAGAGGATGGAGCCCTTCGGGTTCTTGACCAACTGGCGGACGGCCAGGAACTCGAGGATGCGGTCCTTGATCTTCTCGAGGCCGTAGTGGTCTTCGTTCAGGACCTTCTCGGCGTGCTCGATGGATCGGGTTTCCTTCGACTTCTTCTTCCACGGCACAGCCAGCAGCCAGTCGAGATAGTTGCGCGAAACGGTCGACTCGGCCGACATGGGCGGCATCGCTTCGAGCTTCTTGAGCTCCTGGATGGCCTTGTCGAAGACGTCCTTGGGCATCCCGGCCAGCTCGATCTTCTTCTTGAGCTCGTCCCATTCGGACTTTTCGCCGCGCCCGAGCTCCTTCTGGATGGCCTTGATCTTCTCGTTGAGGTAGTACTCTTTCTGCGCGCGTTCCATCTGCCGCTTCACGCGGGTCTGGATCGAGCGCTCCATGTTGAGCTTTTCGATCTCCACGTCGAGTACGCCGGCGATGCGGGTCAGCCGCTCGACGGGGTCGAATACGTCGAGGATCTCCTGCTTTTCGGCGATCTCGAGCTGGAGGTTGGCTGCGATGGTGTCGGCCAGCTTCGCGGGCTCGTCCACGCGCAGGGCGGCCATGGTGGACTCGAGATTGAGCGACTGCTGGAGCTTGACGTACTGCTCGAAGAGTGTGGTGACCTTCTGGGCCAGCTGCTCGACCTGCGGGGTGAGCTCGAGCTGGACGCGACCGGTGCGGACGGTGGCGACGAAGAAGCCGTCGGCGTCGGTCATCTCGGTGGCGCGGCCGCGCTCGATGCCCTCGACCAGGACCTTGATGTTGCCGTCGGGCATCTTGACCGACTGGACGATGTTGCCGATGGTGCCGACCATGTAGATGTCGTTGGCGGAGGGCTCGTCGACCCGCGCATCGTGCTGGGTGGCGAGGAAGATCTTGCGGTCGCCGGTGAGCGCCTCTTCGAGGGCGCGGACGCTGGACTCGCGGCCCACGACGAAGGGGGTCATCATGTGGGGGAAGATGACCATGTCGCGAATGGGCATCATGGGGAGTTTGCGGGTTTCGCTCCGGGTTTCGTTTTTCGGTGCTTTGGGTTCCGGCATTCGGTCCTCTCGGGTTGCGTTGTGGAGCAGAACCCTGTGCGGCGTCTGGGTCTGCTTTTAGACGTGCGAGGGGGTCGGGGGATGCAGCGGGAAGCCCTCGCTCGACCCGGTTGCGTTGATTCGATTGTAATCTTCGGGACGGTGCGGGCT
>CAXUEU010000064.1:0-17635 GCA_964250195.1 uncultured Acidobacteriaceae bacterium | reverse complement strand
CTGCTGGACCTGGTGAAAACCAACTTCGCCGGGGATACGGACTCGCTTTACCGGAACCTGGGCGGGGGCTCGTTCGAGGACCAGACTTACGCGTCGGGGCTGGGGATCAACACACGGTACCTGGGCTGGGGCGTGGGTTTCCTGGACGCGGACAACGATGGTTGGCTCGACATCCTGGTCGCGAACGGCCACGTGTACCCGGAGGTGGACGCGGCCAAGCTGGACGCGCCCTATGCGGAGCACAAATACCTGTACCGCAACCTGCGCAATGGGCAGTTTGAGGACGCGACGGAGCTTGCGGGCGCGGGCATCCTGGCCCCGGCCCCGGCGCGCGGGTGCGCCTTCGGGGACTATGACAATGACGGCGACGTGGACGCGATCGTGAACTGCGTGAACGCGTCGCCGCAGCTGCTGCGGTGTGACGTGACCGCGCCGCGGAACTTTCTCAAGATCAGGCTCGTGGGCAAAAAGAGCAACCGCACGGGGATCGGCGCGCGCATCGCGGTAACGGCACTGACCGGCTCGGAGACGCCGCCCGGCAAGCCCCTGCGGCAGATCGAAGAGGTGCGCTCGGGCGGCAGCTACTACTCGCAAAGCGACCTTCGAATCCATTTCGGGCTGAATACCGCGGCGAAGGCGGATCTGGTCGAGATTCGCTGGCCGAGCGGGACAAAGGATACGCTCCGTGACCTGAAAGCGAACGCGCTGTACGTGGTCGAGGAGGGCGGGCGCGTGGTGCGCACGGTGCCGATGGGGCCGAAGCGGTAGAGTCGTTTCCATGCGAAAGAAACTGTGCGGGCTGCTTCTCTGCCTTGCCTCGGTGGGCCGGGCCGAGGTTCGCTTGCCGAACGTGCTCAGCAGCCACGCTGTGCTCCAGAGGGACCGGCCGATCCGCGTTTGGGGCACAGCCGCGCCGGGCGAGGCTGTTCTGGTCCGGTTTCATGCGCAGCAGGCGGGCGCGGCGGCCGACGCGCTGGGCCGTTGGAGCGTCGCTCTGCGGCCCGAGCCGGCGGGCGGGCCGTACACGCTCACCGTGCGGGGCTCGAACACGGTCACGCTCGAGGACCTGCTGGTAGGCGATGTGTGGTTCGCCTCCGGGCAGTCAAACATGGAGATCCCGCTGCGGGGCTTTCCAGGCTCGGCTGTGCTGAAAAACGGCACGGCGGAGATCGCGGCGGCTAACGAGCCGCGTCTCCGCCTGCTGCGGGTTCCGCATGCAAGCTCGCCGTACGAGCAGCGGGATACGGACGCCCGCTGGACGCTATGCACCCCGGAGACGGCGGCAGAGTTCTCCGCGGTGGCCTACTTTTTCGGACGCAGGGTGGAGCGCGATCAGAACGTACCCGTCGGCCTCATCGATGCAACCTGGGGCGGCACGCCGGGCGCTTCCTGGATCAGCCTGGACGGGCTGAGCGGCGACCCTGGACTGATGCCGGCCTTCGCCCCCTGGGCGCGCATGGCGGAGCGGCAGGCGGACGTGCCCGTGATGGCCGCGGCCGAGAAGCGCGAGGACGAAGCGGCGCGCGCGGCAGGTAAACCCGCGCCCAAGCACCCCTGGCACCCGGACCCGGCCTCCTACGCGCCGGCCGGTTTGTTCAACGGCATGGTGGCCCCGCTGCTGCCGTACACCATTCGCGGTGTGCTGTGGTATCAAGGCGAGACGGACAGCGGCCGGGAGCGCGCGGGGCTGTACGAGCGATTGTTCCCGGCGCTGATCGCGGACTGGCGTGCCCGCTGGGGCGAGGGCGACTTCCCTTTTCTGTTCGCGCAGATTTCAAGTTTCACTTCGACCCCGGAGGAGAGCTGGGGCGTGATCCGTGAGGCGCAGCGGCGGGCGTTGCGGGTTTCCGGCACCGCAATGGCCGTGACGCTCGACGTGGGCGAGGCGGACAATGTCCATCCGGCGGACAAGCAGACAGTGGGCGCGCGCCTGGCGCTGGCCGCTCGCGCCGTCGCGTACGGCGAGCCGGGGGAGTGGAGCGGGCCGCTGTTTCGGGAGGCGGTGCCAGATGGCGATGCGCTGCGTGTGTACTTCACCCATGCGGCCGGGCTCGCGGCGAAAAACGGCCCGCTGCGCGGGTTCGAGCTCGCCGGGGCCGACCGCCGCTTCCGCCCGGCGACAGCGACCGTCGAGGGCGAGACGGTGCTCGTCCGCGCCGACGGCCTCGGCGCCCCGGAGTCTGTGCGCTATGCGTGGGCGAACGCGCCGGTCGAGGCCAACCTTCTCAATGGCGCGGGGCTCCCCGCGTCGACATTTACCTCGGAGCGGCGGATTCCGGCCCCCTAGACAAGCGGCTTTGGAGCTACCATGGCTCGTATGACGAAAACCCGTCTTCTCGCCCCGCTTCTCGCCCCGCTCCTCGCCCTGTTCGGCGCAGCCTCCGCGCAAGCGCAAGCCCCCCTGAAAGTCGCGATCGTGGGCCTGGTCCACGGCCACGTGCTGGGCTGGTTCAACGAGCTCTCGAAGCACCCCGAGATTCAGCTGGTCGGCGTCTCCGAGCCGGATGCGGCGCTGCGCGAGCGCTACAGCACCAAGTACCACCTCGCGCCGTCGATGTTCTACCCGACAGAGGCGGAAATGCTCGCGCACACCCAACCGCAGGCGGTGCTGGTCTATACCTCCATCGTGGACCACCGCGCGGCGATTGAGGAGGCCGCGAAAAAGCACATCGGGTCCATGGTCGAAAAGCCTCTGGCGACGAATCTGAAGGACGCGCTCGCCATTCAGAAAACCTCGCAGCAGTACAACGTTCCGGTGCTGGTGAACTACGAGACCACCTGGTACGCCTCCAACACCGCCGCCGCGAAGATGCTGTGGGCCGGGCAGATCGGCGACCTGCGCAAACTCGTGGTGCACGACGGGCACAACGGGCCCAAGGAGATCGGCGTAGGGCCGGAGTTCGCGAACTGGCTTACCGACCCGGTGGGCAATGGGGCCGGCGCGCTGTTCGACTTCGGCTGCTACGGGGTGGACCTGGCGACCTGGCTGATGCACGGCGAAGCGCCGCTGACCGTAACGGGAATCACCCAGCAGATCAAGCCGGACGTTTACCCCAAGGTGGACGACGAAGGCACCATCATTCTCACTTATCCGCACGCGCAGGCCATCATCCAGGGCTCGTGGAACTGGCCGTTCCAGCGCAAGGACATGGAGGTGTACGGGGCCAAGGGCTACGTGGACACGGTCGCGCTGGACGGCTTGCGGATTCGTCTGCCGGAGGAAAAGACCGAGCACGCCGAGACCGCGCCCCCGCTCACCCCTCCCAACGACACGCCGCTCCACTACCTGTCCGCAGTGCTGCGCGGGGAAGTCACCCCGAAGGGCGACCTGAACTCGCTCGATACGAACATCACGGTCATGCGGATCCTGGACGCCGCGCGCGAGTCGGCGAAGACGGGCAAGACCATTAAGCTGAGCGACCCGGGGCGGTAATCACCCCGGTCAAGAGGGCGGTCCTCAGAATGAGAACCGTCCTTGCAGCTCCACCGTGCGCGAGCCCAAAGCGCTGGTCGTCTGGCCGAAGGACGCATTGGGGTTGAGCGTTCCGTCGGCGTTGCGGGTGCCTATGCTGTCGCTGATGGACCCGCCACTGCTGGAACCCGTACCCGCCAGGTTGAGCCGGTTGTAGATGTTGTACGCGTTCGCCCGTACTTCAAACTGCGCGCGCTCGCCCAGGACTTTGTTCGCGGGCAGCCCGAACGCCTTGGACAAGGTCATGTCGGCGTCGATGTAGTTGGGGCCGTTAAGGAAGTTGCGCTGCACCCCCGGTGCCTGCGGCAGGGTGCCGACGGCGGGGAATTGCGGACCCGGCGTGACATTGGGAATGGTGAAGTACGCGAGCGAGCCCTTGGTGTAGTTCACGTTGACCGGGGCGTTGGGGTTCTGCGGGCCGGAGAGGAAGGCCGCGTTGCTGGTGTCGTGCCCTGCCCCGCCGAGGTATGCCGCCGGGCGCAGGACGTTGTAGCCGGAGTTGGCGTAATATACGCCGTTGCCCGTTTCCGTGTAGACCGGGGTCCACGGAAAGCCCGAGTGGATGTTGAGGATGCCGGAAACCGCCCAGCCGCCGAGCGTCTTCTCGAGCAGCCCGTGGCGGCCGGCGAAGAAGACCGGCTCATACACGCCAAAGACCTTGAAGGCGTTCGCGACATTGTAGTCGGACCGCCCATAGGCGAGCCGGTTGTTGTAAGGGTAAGGGTCTTGGTAGAACGGCTGCGAACCCTCGTCCATGCTCTTCGACCAGGTGTACTGCGCCTCGGCCTGGAACTGCCGGGCGAAGTTATGCCGCAGGGTAGTCACCAGCGCGTTGTAGTTCGAGTTGTTGTCGTTGCCGTAGAAACTCACGGTCTGGAGCGTCGGGTTGACCGGGATGCCGGCGGCGATCGCGGTCACGTTCTCGTTGTACTGACGGATCAGGTGACGCGAGATGCTGCCCTGGTAGCCGATGGTAGTCACCCACTCCTTGAGGAACTGAAACTGCGTGTCGAAGGAGTAATGGTGGGTGTAGTTGGTCGGCAGGCGTCCCGGGAAGGCCGCGACGTTGACCGAGCCGGTCGTGGGCAGGTTGTTGGTTCCGAAAGTCGAGATCGCGGCCGGGTTGTTGGGGTAGCCGAAGAAGGACGTGGGACTGCTCGAGGTGTTGTATTGGATATTCGGGTTGATTGCCGCCGCGGTCGAGTCGCCGAACTGCGCGTTCGCGATCAACGGCGGATTGCTCGCGCCATTGCCTTGGATGGCGATCTCCTCCTGGTTGAAAGAGAGGCCGTAACCGCCGCGGAAAACGAGCCTACCCTGCTGGGCCGCCGGGCTCCAGGCAAAGCCGAGCTGCGGGGCGAAGTTGAGCACCTGCGGATCGTACAGGTTGCCGCCTACCCGGATGGAGCCGCCGGTAAGCGCCGCGGCACCCGCGCCCTGCTGAAAGACGGCAAGGTTGTTCTGCTTCGACGAGATAGGTCCGAAGTAGTTGTAACGGACGCCGAGATTGAGCGTGAGATTCGGCTTCACCTTCCAGTCGTCCTGAAGGAACGCTCCATATAAGGTAGACCGAATGTCCTGCCGGTTGACTGAGACCGCGCCGGTCAGCGGGCTGAAGGTGCCGGTCTCGCGGTAGGGCGCGTCGTTCAGGAAGTCCCAAAGGTTGTGGAAGTAGAAGGAAGGCCGCGCGTTGTAGGTCGGGTTGTTAAGGTAATAGAGCCGCGTGACCTCGCCGCCGATCTTGAGCGTCTGCCGGTTGAGCACCTTGGTCAGCGTGTCGGAGTAGCCGTAGGTGTGCTGGTTGAGGTCCGACGGTCCCGGCGGCCCGAAACCGTTGCCGTTGATGGAGCTCAGGGTGCCGCTGGTGGGCTCGGTGCCGAGATTGTCGATCACCGCGGAAGGCAGGCCGAACGGGGCCTGCGGATTGCTGGTGATCTCGTTCCAGCGAAAGCCGGCAAGGTTGGCGCGCGCCTCGTTCACGATGGTCGGCGAGAACGTATGGTCCCAGATCAAGGTGTAGGCGTCATTGACTTGGTTGTGGTTCCACAGGTTGGCCGCGCGTACCGGTCCGTTGTAGTAATTCGAGGTTTGCGGAACCCAGTACACGGAGAAGTTGACCAGGTCGTTCCTGCTGACATTGAAGTCGAGCCGCCCGTTGTACTGCGCCTGCGAGACGCTGTTGGGGTTGAGCGTGTTGAGGAAGGAGATGGTCGGGGTGGTGCCGAGGCCGTTGCCGACGCCGGGGTTCTGCGTGCTGACCCAGGTGGGGTCGAGCGAGCCGAGACGCGAACCCGCGCGCGGGGTGCCCAGGTTGAGCCCGCCCGCGACGGTCCGGCAGTTGACGCCTTCGATCAGACTGATGGAGGCGCAGGTCTGCTGCAGGTTCGCGACCGATGCGGGTGCCTCGCCGGGGAAGCCGAGGAACTGCGACGCGATGGTTCCCTGCGCGGCCTGCCCCGCGAATGCCGAGGACTCGAACCAGCCCTGAGCGAAGGAGCTCGATGCGTTGCGCAGGCCTTCGTAGGCGAAGAAGCCGAATACGTGGTCGCGCCAGAAGGGCCCGCCGATGGAGCCGCCGAACTGGTTGAAGCGGCTCTCGTTGCGGTTGACGCCGCGCTCGCGCGCCGTTCCGCCGCCGAAGGAACGGGGCGTGTTGAAGCGCTGGAAGGCGTTCAGGCCGGGCCGGTCGAGCTTGAAGAACGCGCTGCCGTGGACCTGGTTGGTGCCGTTCTGCGTGACGACCTGGAGCTGCGCGGCGGAGAAGCGTCCCAGCGAGGCGTCGTAGCCGTTGGAGATGATGTGGACGTCCTTGACCGAGTCCTCGCTGGGCGTGATGACCGAGGCCCCGCCCCAGACGGCGCTGACCGTGCTGATCCCGTTGATGGAGATGCCGTTGTTCTGGTTTTGCCCGCCGTTGCCGGAGATTTGCGGAGCGTTCTCGGTGGCGAAGATGCCCTGGGTGGAGCCTGAGCCTTGCCGGTTGGAGCTGGGCAGCGAGAAGGAGCCGCCGCCGGAGGCCTGCGCGCCGTCGCCGAAGGAGCCGGGGGCCAGCTGCGCGAGCTGGAAGACGTCTCGCCCATAGGAGGGCAGGTGCTGGATCTGATTGGCGGTGATGGTGCCGCTCACGCTCGCCGTCTCGGTGTCGAGCGCGGTCGCCTCCGACGCGTTGACGGTGAGGTTGGTGGTTTCCGCGCCGGGCGTAAGCGCGATGTTGATGGAGTTGGCCTGCTCCGGCGTCACGCGGACCTGGTCGAGCTGCTTACTCTCGAAACCCTTCGCCTTCGCCTCGATCTTGTAGGTGCTGGGGGAGAGCTGGTTGAAGGTGTACACGCCTCCGCCGGAGCTCTTACGGACTACCTTGATGTTGGTTTCGGTATTGGTGAGGGTAATTTCCGCGTCCGGGATGACGGCGCCCTGCGGGTCGGTGACGGTGCCCTGGATGGAAGCGTTGAACTGGGCGCGGGCGTGCGGGGCGGCACAGAGTGCAAGTGCGGCGGCGGCCGCAAGGAAGGTTTTGCTGCTGTGGCAATGGCGGGTCGGCATGGGGCGGCTCCTGAGCGGGGGGAGATACCTTCGCGGCCTTCTCTTAGGGCCGCTTGGGCGCGCGCCGGAGCGCGCAAGGGATGCCGCCACAGGATAACCCCGGTGGGGGCTCGATGTGCAAGCGAAGGCACAATGGACGAAGCGGTACCGCCTCCTCGCCGTCGGCGAGCGAAGTTTTACCTAAGTGCGCGCGGAGCCGGCGCGGCCGGGGGAAAGATACTCGCGGCAACCGCGCGCTGGATTCCAAAATACGTCACCCTTGCTTAGGTAACTCTTTTCCCGCAAATGGCGTCCCACGGAGTGAATCTCTGGGGTAAGCTGATAACTATGGCAAACAAGGATGTACTCGCGGCAATCGATAGGGAAATCGCCCGGCTCCAACAAGCAAGAGACATACTGGGCGGCGAAGACGAAGTCACCAGCGAACCGGCACGTGGACCTGGACGTCCGGCGGGAAGCGGGAAAAAGCGCGTGGGCCGGCCTGCCGGAACCAAGCGCGTACTTAGCCCCGAGGCACGCAAGCGCATCGCCGAAGCGCAGAAGAAGCGCTGGGCCGCGCAAAAAGAAGCTAAGTAAGAAGCGGATTCCTCTTGCTTCGCCACCGAGTTCAGGGCCGCTCTTTCAGGAGCGGCCCTGAACTCAAGGCCTCTTTTTTTCTAAGAGGAGAGCCATTTACGCGACAGCATCTCCGGCGTCAGCGTATCTGCCTTTTGGGCGAGCGGGTTTGAGGTATTGTCTTTCTCGGCCCGCGCCGACTTCAATGCATCGGCCGAAACATAGACAGGCGCGTGAGGAACGGCCTTGCCCAGCGCTGACTCCTCCGGAGCTTTCCTGCGGCGTGCCATGACGCGGCGCTCCCGGCGCTGCTTCGGAGCGATGCGCCTTGCCTCGGGGACCGCTTTCTCCGCTGCCCCGGCCGGCTCCGCGTTGTTTGTTTCCGACGCAACCGCATCGGCCGCTCCGTCTGCTTTTCGAATCTCTTCCTGATTCGAGGAAAGAATGCTGCGCGCGGCGCGGAGGCGCTCCAACTGCGCGTCCAGCAGGGCTATGACTCTGGGATACGACATGGGTAGGGGTTCTGCCTTTGTGTAGAACTTGCGATGGTACGACTTATCTAAGAGTGGCACAGAAAAGAGCGGGAAGCAAAAAGCGCCGCAAAGCGTTTTCACTCCCGCCCTAACCTCCGCCGAGATGGCCCAGGGCAATGCCGATCGCATAGGTGACCGCACCCTCCACAGCGCCCACCAGGGTCATCTCCCAGCCGCTGCTCCACCAAGAGCGAATGGTGATGAGCGACTTGGCCGCGCCCACGGCAAAATGCGCGATGAGCGAAATGACCGCGGCCACTACCACAGCGGCAACCCCGGACATGAAAAAGAACGGAACGATGGGCACGAACGCACCTACCGCCGTGGACAAAGCGCCGGAGCTTGCCGAGACCCACGGACGGCTCAGCCCTTCCTCGGAGGTATCGAGCCGCTCGCGTGCCAGCGCCCGCACCAACTGCTTCTTGTCCCTGGCGATATGTTCGACGAAACGGTCCGCGTCCTCCGGAGTCAGCCCGCGTACCTGGTAAGTGAGGGAGAGAAGCTCGCGCGCCTCGCTTTCGTTCGAGTGCACGGCTTCCTCCTCGCGCGCGTACTCGGCTTCATAGATTTCGCGCTCGCTCTTCGCGGCAAGGTAAGCGCCGGAGCCCATGGAAAGCGCGCTCGCGACCATGCCCGCCAGTCCGGCGATCAACACGAAATGGCTGTTGCCGGTGGTGGCGCCGGAGACGCCGGAGACGATGCCGAAGATCGAGCCCAGCCCGTCGTTGACGCCGTAGATCGCGTCGCCGATCCAACTGGCCGTGCGCGGGCGGCCTCGCTCGCGCGCGGCGATCAGCTCGTCGAGCGCGGTCTGCGCCTGCTCCGGATTGGCCTGCCCGCGCTGCGGGCGGTTGCGGATCAGGCTGCCCAGTGTGCGGTAGTGCTCCTGCTCGTCCCGGATCACCTCTTCCAGAATCGCGAGGCTTTCGCCGTCGCCGAGCTGCCGCAGCTGCCGGCCGTAGTGGGCGATATCGCGGCTCTCGTCGAGCTCGAGCCGCCGAAGCGCGAGCGCGTCGCCGCCGATGCGCGTGCTCAGGTCGTTCGCTTCGCCCGTGGGCGAGCCGCGGTAGGCCGGCTTGCTCCCGCTGAGCGCCTCGATGCGGCCGGCCCACATGGATGCGTGCCGCTGTTCCGAGTCCGCCAGCTCCAGCAGCGCCGCGCGCCGTGACGGCTCGCCCTCACGCTCGGCCAAGGTCTTGTAGGTGTGAAAGCCGCTCATCTCGGTCTGCCAGTTGCTTTCGAGCGCGCGCAGAAGGTCTCTTTGGTTTCCATTGATCGCCATGGGTCTATGGCTCAAGAGTACCGAAAGGATCCGCGCGGGCGGCAGATCCGTTTTGAAAGAAAACCGGGCCGGCGGATTCGTACAAAGTTGTTCCCGAAGCATCCCACACCTGTGTACGCTCGGAAACGCAGGGCTTGCGGGCCGCGGAGCCGGAACGGAATCGACGAAGAATGACCACCGACCCTTTGCGCATTCCCAAGCTGTCCGATGTCGCCGAGCGCGCGGGCGTGGGCAACGCCACGGCTTCGCGCGCGCTGAACGGCGGACGCAACGTCAGCCCCGCGAAGATGGAACGCATCCTTGCCGTCGTTCGCGAGCTCAACTACAAGCCGAACCGGCTGGCGCAGGGGCTCAAGGGCGCATCCTCGGGCATGGTCGGGATGCTGGTGCCTTCAATCTCCGACATGTTTTTCGCGCAATGCGCGGAAGCCGTGGAAACGGTGGCCCGCGAGCGCGGCTCGCTGCTCGTCGTGCTGGCTTCGCACGACCGCAGCGAGCTGATCCTGGCCGGCCTGGAGCGGCTGCTGGCCCAGCGCATCGATGGGCTCATCCTCGCCTCCTCGCAGCCGCACACCCGCGAGCTGCTGCGCACCCTGCGTACCCTGCAGGTGCCGGTGGTGGGCATGGACGGGCCTTTGACCGACGCCGGGCTGCCTTCGGTCCTTTGCGAAAACTACGAAGGCGCTTGCGCGGCCACCGAGCACCTTCTGGGGCACGACTACCCGGCGGTGGTCAGCGTACAGGTCAAGCCGAGCCTGTACACCATGCGCGAGCGCCTGCGCGGCTACCGGGACGCCATGGCCGCGGCCGGCCGCCCCACGCGCGAAGAAGTCATCGCGACCCGGGAAGAAGCCGTCGCGGTGCTGCGGAAACACGTGCGCCCGGGACAGCCGCCGCCCGCTTTCTTCGCCGGCAACAACCTTTCCGCGCGCCTGCTGTGCGAGGCCGTCCACGCGCTGCGTTTGTCCATCCCGCGCGAGGTCGCGCTGCTCTCCTTCGACGACTTCGATCTGGCCGACTCGCTCACGCCGCCGATGAGCGTGGTGCAGCAGCCGCTCGAAGACCTGGGCCGCGCCGCCGCCAACCTGCTCTTCCACCAGATGACGCTGATGGAGGAAGGCGCGCCGCGCGGGGAGGGCAAACCGCTCATGCTGGCGCCCAAGCTGGTTCTGCGCGGCTCCTGCGGGTGCCCCATGGAGCGGGCCTAGCGCTCACGGACCGGGCCTAAGCCTTAATGGTTAGCCTTGGTGACCCGCGCCTGGTGCTTCTCCTCGGCCTCGTGCTGCGCCGCCTGGAGGGCCAGAAAGCGCTTGTCGGCCGCATCGGCCTCCGCTCGGTCCCCGGTGGCGCGGTAGGCCTGGGCAAGCAGCCGCTGGACGGAGGCCTCGTCCGGCGCGGCCTGCTCGGCGGCCTTCAGATCCGGGATGGCCTCGGCTGCCTTGCCTTCGCGCAGGTACAAACGCGCCCGCTCGGCCCGAGCCTGGGCAATTCCCGGGCACTGCTCAAGCGCCATGTTGACCTCTTTCAAACCGGCATCGACCGGCTCGCCCAGCTCGGCCAGCGTGTTGCCGAGCTTCCAGTGGGCGTAGCAGTTGCCGGGCTGCTTTTGGAGCAGCAGACCTAACTGCTCGCGGGCATGGGCCCAGTCGCCGGTCTTCCAATAGATATCGGCTAAGTGCTCGAGCGCCTGCGTATTGTTCGGCGCGTCCGCCAGGGCCTGCTTGTACTCGGCCACCGCGCCGGGGGTGTTGCTCATGCTCTCCATCAACTCGCCCTGCATCTGGTGGGCAAGCGGGGTGTTCGGGTCGAGCGCCTGCACCTTGGCCAGGGCCTCCCGCGAAAGCTCCAGGTGCAGGTTGCCGAGCAGATACCACGCTTCCTGGTCCCTGGGATCGGCGGCGAGCGCGGCTTCCAACTGCGCGATCGCCTCCTGGGGCCGGTGCACCCCGGTCAGGACGCGGGCGTACGTGAGGCGGGCAAAGCGGTCCTGGGGGAACGCCTCCACGGCCGCCGCGAGCGCGGGCTGCGCGTCGGCGAGCTGCCCCATCTGGAGCAGGCTCGCGCCCAGTATCAGCTCTGCCGGGGGCAGGCCGGGCTGGAGCGCGAGCGCCTGCCGAAGCGCGGCGGCCGCATCCGGAAAGCGGCCCGTGTTGTAGAGCAGACGGCCCAGGTTGTTCCAGGCGGCGGTCAGGGTGGGGGCTTGGGCGGTGATCTTACGGTAGTCGGCGATGGCCGCCTCGGGCTGCGTCGCCTGCCTGGCCTGCGCGTCGGCGTACAGCGCCTGGACGGCGGGGGTGACCTCCTGCGCGTGCGCGAGCGCGGGGAGGAACAGAACGGCGAAGAGGGTGAGGCGCATGGCGAGTCCAGTATAGGAAAAAGGCCGCCCATTGCAAGGGCGGCCTTTTCTGTTGGCGAGAAAGGGATCAGAAGGTGATGCGCCCGCTGAGCTGGCCGTTGCGGGCGCCGCTGGGCGAACCGGTGAGCGGCTGCTGCCCATTGGCGGGTACGAACCCGAAGTTACTGGCATTATCGATGTTGGTGTTGGGATTGTTCAAGCGTGTCCGGTTGAGCAGGTTGAAGTAGTTCATCTCCAGTAGGAAGCTCGCATGCTCGCCCAGGGCGAATTTCTTAGTGGCTTTGATCGACTCATCGTAGATGCCGGGGCCGCGCAGTTGGGAGTAGTTCCGCTGGGCGTTGCCGAGCGTGTAAGCGCCCGTGCTGGCGGTGGTCGTGATAAAAGCGTTGGTGGAGATTGTCTGGTTCACGCTCTGCCCGCCCGCGAATCGGAGGTTTTTGTAGCTCGAGGAGCTTCGGCCGACGCCGGCGACCTCGTTGGGACGGTTGAAGCATCCGGCACACCCGAGCGGGTTGCCGTTCTCAGAAATCCCGAGAGGGTTTCCGGTCTCGTAGTCCAGAATGAAGCCGAGCGTCACGCCTCCGAGAATCTGCCCGGTGAGCCCTTTGTTATTGACGAAGCGCTGCCCGGGACCGATCGGCAAGTCGTAGCTGCCGCTAATCTTGACGTTATTCAACTCATCGTTGCCGGTGACCGTATACTCCGCCTTCTGGTTGAACTTATTCTCCGGAAGGGCGGCGAAAGTAGCAAACGCACTGTCCACGTTGCCCAGCTCCCTCGACAGCGTGTAAGAGGTCAGGAAGGCAAGACCGTTTGAGAAGCGCTTCTCTAGCGTGCTCTGTAGACCGTTGTAGGCGGCGCTTCCGGTAAGGTCAAAGTTGTTGTACACGTTTGAGTACTGCGGAAACGCGGTGAGCGATTGTGCCAGCGTCGCGCCCGCGCCGAAGTCGGCAACGAAGTTAGGGTACGGCACCCTGAAGCCGGCGGCCGCGAGTTGCGCCGCTCCCGCTGGATCGTTGAAGGAAGTCTGTAGCAGCCCACCGTATTGCAGGATAGCGGGGTTCTGCTGATTGATCGGGTTCAGCTGGCCGTCCAGGTGCAAAGCGCGGTTGCCGACATAGGCGATCTGGAAGAAGGTATTCCAGGGCAGCTGCCGTTGATAGTTGATGTTCCACTGCTGGAGGTAAGGAGCGCGGCCCGACGTAGTGGGATTGAAGGCCCGGATGGTCGTTCCGATGCCGGTGGCGGCGCTTGTGGGCAGCGAAGGGGGCGCAGGCAGGGGATTCGTATCCCACGAGCCGTAGCCCGGGTTGACGCCGCCCGTGCTGTTGCGGGTAAAGACACCCTGGAGCAGGTTGCCATAGCTGGTCGCCACCTTGCTGGTGCCGAACTCATACGCGCCGCCGTTCAGGTAAGCGATGTTGTACCCGGCCTGCAGCACACTCTTGCTGGTGAGCTGGTACGCGAATCCGATGCGCGGGCCGAAATTGCGGAAGTGAATGTCAGCGCGGTCGATCTGGCCGTTACCCGTGCCGAACTGGTTCGCCACACCCGGGAGATTGCCGGCGGCCGGGTTCATTGCCGTCTGATTGAGGTAGACGATCTGGTTCGTCTTTTCCTTGAAAGGCAGCATGATGTCCCAGCGCAGGCCCAGGTTGACCGTCAGCTTGGTGTTGACCTTGATGTCGTCCTGGATATACGGCGCGACCAGCAGATTGCGCAGCGCGAGCTCGTTCGCGAAGATGCGGCTCGCGCTGTCCACCTGGCCGAGCAGGAAGCTCGCGAAGGAGTTGCCGGTGCCGCCGGTGTTGCCGGGGTCGGCCGTCGTGCGCTGGCTGAAGTTGAACGCGCCCGTGCAGTTCTGGCACTCGTTGTCGTCCTGGTAAGCCCGGCGCACTTCCCCGCCGAAATTGAAGGTGTTGCGGCCTTTGGTGTAGAGCCAATTATTGACGAAAGCCAGGCCTAGCTTGCGGTTGATCGAGGATGTCTCCCCGGTTCCGTTGGGCGCGATACCGTCTCCGACGCCGAACGGATCCACCTGGTTGGTCCCGTCGAAGGTGATTTTCGGAAAGAAACCCTTGGCGATCGGGCTGGGCACCTGCCCCGCGAAGTTGAAAACGGGGCTGTTGGACGACTGGTTATTGATCTCGCCGATCCACGAGAACCCCGCGGTCATCACGAGCTTGGGAGTCAGGCTGTTGACATAGTTGAGGAGAAAGACGGTTCCGACGTTCGGCTGGAACTTGGTGGATTGCAGGGGGTTGTCGAGCGGGATCGTATCGGCTGTATCGAACACGGTTGAGGAGAACGTGTTGCGCCATTCCGCGTAATGGAGGGACTGCGTCGGCGTCAGATTGTGGTCGAGCGTGAACCCGAAGACATGGTTAACGACAGGAAATGCATTCGGCGTGTAGTTCTTGTTGTTTACAATCCCCGGGAGGTCCGGATTGGGGATGAAGGGCAGGATCGTCTTCGCGTTTGCGCTGAAACGCGCGGGGTCGATTACGTTCAGCCGGCCCTGATACTGGAACTGCTTACCCGTTAGGGGATCGAAGATAGGAATTACGTTGCCCGATTTAGGATCGACATAATCCGAAAAATCGCCGGTCTTCTGAAGCGCCGTCGGCATTGTGCCGATGTTCGTGCTGGTGTTTTTGGTGCTCGCAAAGTCGAGCGAGAACAGGAAGAAAGTCCGGTCCTTGCCGTGGTAGAGATGGGGAAGGATCACCGGACCGCCCACGGTAAACCCGTAATCATTTTCTCGGTCGATCGGTGTCGTCGTGTTAAAGAAGCCGCGCGCGTCGAAGAACTCGTTACGATTGATGTAGAACGCATCACCGTGGAGCGAGTTTGTGCCCGAAGCGGTTTGGTACGTGACGGCGCCTTGGGCCAAGCCGTACTTCGCGGAGAAGGTCGAACGCTCCACTCGGAACTCATTGACGAGCTCGAACGGAGGATTGAAGTTCGTGGTCATGCCGGCGGTTTCGGCCTGCGGAGCAGGGATGCCGTTGTAGAGAATCTCTTCCTCGAAATTCACGCCGCCGTTGATGTTGTGCGAGAAGGTATTGCCCGAAATGCCGGGTGCCAAAAACTGGAGCTCATCGATCTGCCGCCCGCGGCCTCCGCCGATCGAGACGGGCAGCGATCGGACTACCTCCGGCTCGACCGTGGTGCCGAGCTCCGGCTGGGTGGTGTTGAGCGCGATCAGCGGGGAGGAGACGGTGATGGACTGCTCGCTCCCGGCGGCCAGCGTGAAGTTAATCGTCGACTGGACGGTCACTTCGACGTTGACATTGTCCTGGGTGCTTTTCGAGAAGGACGGCGCTTCCACGGTGACGGTATAGCGGCCGGGGTTCAGGCCGGTCACGGTGTAGGTTCCGGCCGAGTCGGAAACGGTCTTGGTCGTCACTTGCGTGGCGTTGTTGACGATGGTCACAGCCGCGCCTGGGATAATGGCACCGCTCGCGTCGGTAACCGTGCCGGTAATACCTGACGAGGCCTGCGCGAGCGCGGACGGGGCGCTCAGCAGCAGGGCGGCGGCGGTGAGCAGCGCGGAAGCGCGCAGGGCCGGACAGGCGAGAGTCGCGGTACGTGCAAACCGGGAAAAGTACATGATGGAGCCTCCAGAATGGCCGCCGAAGCTGCCGAAAAGGGTGAAACGGGTTCTATTGAGCCGCTCGTATGGGCTCTAGGGTGAAAACGTTTCCAATGGACGCTAACGTTACGGACTCGCGCGCGTCCCTGTCAATTTATTTTTTCAGGGGAGTGAGCGCCCCGTCACTTCCCATTGAGAAAAGCGGCGATGTGCTCGTTGAGGAACTTCGCGTCCGCCGGGCTCGCGCCGGCCCCGGCCGGGTGGCCGTAGAGGCTCGGGATAGGTACAAGCTGCCCCCGCCGGAGAAACCGCGCCTCGTACCGGGCATCCTCGACCGGGAAGTACAGGTCTGTCGCGGACGGCATGTAGAGCACCCGCGCCTGGATCGACCGCAGCGCCGCGGGCAGGTCGCCGTGAAAGCCCGGCGTTTGGCCTACGTCGTGCCGCTCCCAGGTGCGCAGCTGCAGGATGAGGTTATTCGCGTCCGCGTTGGGGATGAAGTCGGTCCGCATCTTCTCGATCACCTGTGCCAGCGTGGTTCCGGCGGGGTACTCCTGCCGCCACAGTTCCTCGCGCCACCATTGCTGGCCGTAAAGCCATGCCGTCCATACCAGGTTGAAGGCCTCGATTCCCTTCTTCGGCTGCGCCGAGTAGTTGCCGCCGTTGAAGACCGGGTCGGCCTCGATGGCGGCGATCTCGCTCTCGTTGCGCACGATGCCGTGGCCGTAGGTCTTCGCGGTACCGGAGGTGGCGACGATACGGTCCATGAACTCCGGGTAGCTGACCGCCCACTGGAAGGCCTGCTGCGCGCCCATGGAGAAACCGATGACCGCCTGGAGGTGCTTCACATGCAGCTCGTCCACGAGCATGTGGTGGACGGCCTCGACGTTGTCGCGGATGGTGGTGACCGGGAAGCGCGGGCCGTGCAGCGGCTCCGGCGTGTTCGAGGGGGAGGACGACCGGCCGTTGCCGAACTCCTCGCTGGTGACCAGGAACAGCTTCGACGGGTCGAGCGCCTTGCCCGGGCCGATGAGCCACTCGTAGCCGTGGAGGTCCGCCATGTAGTGCGAGGGGAGCAGGATGGCGTTGTCGCCGGCGGCATTCAGGGTGCCGTAGGTACCGTAGACGATCTTCGCCTCGGGCAGCACGTTGCCCGACTCGGTCTTGAAATCGTGAAGCACAAAGGTGTGCTCTGTGACCGCCTGGGCGAGCGCGGCGGCGGGGAGCAGAAGGAGGCAGAGCAGAAGAGCTTGCATGGGGCGGGTCTCCGGGTTTTCGGGGCGTGCGCCCATGCTATGGGAGCGCCCGTGGTTTCTTGACAGCCCGCGGCCGGGCCGGTACGGTTCTCACTGCCCATGCCGCCGAAATCCGCCAGCACGCTCAGGCTCGTCCTGACCGACATCCAGTTCCTCATCCCCCTGGCCGTGCTGCTGCTCGGCGTCGGGCTCCTGTGCGCGCTCAAATGAGGCGCGGCTCGCTGCACGGCCTGGGCGTGCTGTGCGGCCTGGGCGCGGGGGTGTGGCTGGGCGCGGCGGAGGCTCCGACCAAGCTGGTCAGCTCCGGCCTGTCGCCGTTCGCGGTCTCGCTGTGCATGGTCCTGGGCGTGTTCACCGCGCGCTGGACCTTCCCTACCCTGCTCAAGGGCACGCGCTACGTGCTCACGGACCTTCTCGCCAAAAAGCACCTGGTCGCGTGGGCGGTGCTGGCCGGCGCGCTGTGGGCGGTGGCCAACACGCTGACCGTCTTCGCGGTGCGCGACGTGGGCCTGGCGGTCGCCTTCCCGCTCTGGAACGCGAACTCGCTGTTCGGCCTGCTGTGGGGGCGCGTGCTGTTCGGCGAGCTGCGCGGGGCTTCGGGCTCGACGATTCTGCGGGTGGTTTTCGGCGCGGTCGCGATCGCCTGCGCCGCCGTGTTGCTCGGCCTGAGCACGACCCACGCCGGCAGCGGCAATCATCGTGCGGCGCAGGGCATTGCCGCCGCGCTCGGGGCCGGCCTGCTCTGGGGCACCATGTACATCCCCTACCGCAAGGCTTACCTCAGCGGCATGAACCCCCTCTCCTTCGTCACCGTATTCACAATCGGCGAAGTGGGGACCATGCTCGCGCTGGTGCTGGCGCTTGACGGGGGTGTCCATGCACCGGTCTTTCACTCCGCGGCTGTCCGCCCGCTGCTGTTCTGGCTGTTTCTCGGCGGCTTCGTCTGGGTGGTCGGCGACCTGCTCCAGCAGTTCGCGACCAAATATCTAGGCATCGGGCGCGGTATTCCGCTCTCGAACACCAATCAACTATGGGGCCTGCTG
>CAXUEU010000063.1:0-17658 GCA_964250195.1 uncultured Acidobacteriaceae bacterium | reverse complement strand
GCCATGCTCACCGTTCAGTACAAGGGCTGGCTCGCCTCCAACGGAACCAAGTTCGACTCCTCGCTCGACCGCAGCGAGCCGTTCAGCTTCCCGCAGGGCGCGCACCGGGTCATTCCGGGCTGGGACCAGGGCTTCGGAGGCATGCGGGCCGGGGGCAAGCGGCGGCTGTTCATCCCCTACCAGCTGGCCTACGGCGACGACGGGCGTCCGCCGGTGATCCCTCCGGCGAGCGACCTGATCTTCGACATCGAGCTGGTTTCGGTCTCGGGCGGCGCGCAGCCCGCGAGGGCTCCGGCTCCGCCGACGCCGCCCGAGCCGGCGCAGCCGCCTCAGCCGCAGCGGTGAGGCGTATTCCATTGCAAAACCTCCCGAGCTAACCCCCGACGGAGACCCCGGCAATGGACAGGATCAGCGACCCGCGCACCGGCTCGCCGAAGACTCGGGCCGGCTCGAAAACGCTCCACAGCATCTCGTTCGCGAGTGCTTCATGCGTCCGCCGGTCCTCGGTGCTGGAGATGAGCCGGTAGTCGTACACGCGGCCGCCCGCGTCCACATACACCCGCACGACCACCGACCCGTCGAGCCTGGAGATGGGGTTGGACCCGTCGGGCAGGGTGGTATAGAGCAGGCGTGGCGGAGTCGCCATGCCGATGGGCTGGTCGCGCGCGGCGGCCTGCTCGGGCGTGGCGAAGGTGCCGACGAGCAGAAGGACCGTCCCCAGCAGAAGGATCGCCGAGGCCAGCCCGGCCGACGCCTGCACGAGCAGCGGGGCGAGGGTGTTCTGCCAGCGGACCTGCATGCGCGCGGCGAAGCTGACCGGCGTGCGGGTCCGCTCCTGCGAGAGCGCGACCCGCAGCTGGAGCGCGAGCGCGGCCGGCGGTTTCACCTCGCCGAGCCCGGCCAGCACGTTCACGGTCGCGCGCCAGCCGGCGAAGCTCCGGGTGCAGGCGCGGCAGTGGCGCAGGTGCTCCTGCACGTCGGCCATGGCGCGTCCTGAGAGCGTGCCGTCCAGGTAGGCGGAAAACTGCTCCTCGGCTTCGGTGCAGAGCAGCAGTGTCATCGCGCGCCCCCCATTCGCGCCCGGCCCGCGGCTTGGCCTGTGATCAGGGGCGTAAGCCGCCGCTTGAGGTGCGCGCGGCCGCGCAGGAGGCGCGACTTGACCGTGCCGAGCTGAACCTGGAGGACTTCGGCGATCTCCTCGTAGGTGAACCCTTCGATGTCGCGGAGAACCACCGTCGCCCGGTAGGTGTCCGGCACTTCGCGCAGGGCCGCCTCCACCCGCTCCCGCAGCTCGGCCTGCGCGGCGGCGTCGAAGGGCGAAAGGCCCTCGACGGCCAGAGTCTCGAGCAGAGACAGCGCCTCCTCGCCGTCGGAGGCGAGCTCCTCCTCGAGCGCGACCTCGCGCGCCGTGTGGCGGCTGAACCAGCGCCGCTGATTCGAGGCTTCGTGGACCGCGATGCGGTAGATCCAGGTCCGGAGGGAGGAGTCGCCGTGAAAGCCGCGGATGCCGCGAAAGACCTTCAGGAAGACCTCCTGGGTCAGGTCGGGCGCGTCGCACGGGTTGCGCACGGTGCGGGCAAGCAAGGAGTAGATAGGACCGTGATACTGCGCGATGAGCGAGGCGAACGCCTCCTCGGAGCCCGCCTTGAGCTCCAGGAGGAACGAGCTTTCCTCAGCCCGCGCGCCCCCGAGTACGTTTGCCAGATTGCCCAATGCCGCTCCCGCTGCCACCGCTTGATGCCTCCACGATAGCAGCCGCCTCATGTCTCGCGCGAACACTGCTTCCCGTAGAGACACCGGCGTATCGCCGCGGGTTACCTTTACTGCGGCGGTGCCGGTTTCCGCTTCTTGCGCGGGGTTGGAGCCGGTTTCGCATCGGTGTTGTCGACCACCGTGGTGGGCGTGGGTTTGGCGGCGGGCTGCTGGGCCGCCTGCGCCTGGAGCTGTTTGGTTTGTGCTTCCGACGCGACGGCGGCGGCCTGGATCTGGTCACCGAGCGAGCGCCGCGCGTCCTCGAGCGCCGCGAGCGCGCCGTGCAGCGCGTCGGAGTCCGCCGTGGGCGCGGCGAGGTCGGCCGTCTGCACCACCCGCAACAGCACGTCGTACAAGGCATCCACATTGCGAAAGACCGGCAGGTTCTCGGAAACGGCCCCCGGGGCCGCGTCGGCGGCCGCGAGCAGGCCCGGCAGCGTCCCGTCCAGGTCGCGCCCGAGGGAGCCGACGTTGGTGCGGGCCTCCTCGCGCACCTGCGCGGGGGCCTTCCACTTGTCGAGCCGCAAATTGCCGACCGCGGTGCGCAGCTTGTCGAGCGCGGGGGAAAGCGCGGCGCTCGCGGTGGGCTGCGGCGCAGGCTGGGATGCGTTGTCGGACTGGGCCCAAACGGGCGCGGCGAGCAGGGCGGGGAAGAGGAGCAGGGCTGGGCTGAGTCGCATGGTCGGTCTCTATTCGCCATGGTACTAGGGCAGTTTTGCTGATGACGTGGAGCGCGGACAGATTCTCATGCGGCCTTTCCGGCCGGAAAAGCCGCGTTCATGGCAGCTTGGCTCTTTACACCATCAGGAAAACTGCCTCAGCGCGCGGCCGGCAGCTCGATGACGTTGATCGACAGCGGTTCCAGCACCAACTGTAGCCCCGCCCCGAGCGGCGTGAGCGCGTGCTCCTTCGGCACGATCCGGTCGGGGTCGCCGATGGAGTTGGTCGCTTCGGTGGAGGGGGCGGAGAGCGTGTAGACGCGGCCGTTCCCGGAGGCCCTCGCGCCATCGAGGCGCACCGCGACCGGGGCCGGGTCGGTGGTCGCGTTCACCAACTTGATGTACACGGTTCCCGTTCGGCTTTCGCGGGTGGTGGACTGGTAGAGCCGCGGCGGATTGCCGCTCAGCTTCGCCGACAGGATGTCGTCTCCATGGTGCCCGGCGAACATGGCCTGTGCCCAGTAGCTGGGCGAGCCGTAACTCGAGAGTGCGTCGTAGCCGATCAGGTCGGTATCCCATTGCAGGCCTCCGGGGTTCACGTTGGTCAGCAGCGGCGCGTAGCTCGACAGGATCACCACGTCCGAGTTGCGCTCCATCCCGGTCATCCAGGCGGCATCGGCCAGGGCCGCGCCGAAATTCGGCGTCGGCACGCCCTCGCGTGTCGCCCACTCGCCGACGAAGATTTTGGTGCCGCCGCGCGGGGTCTTGTCGTAGTGGTCCGTGTCGGCGTACATCTCGCCGGTCGAGCGATAGAAGTGGTCGTCGAGTACATCCATCGGATGGCCCTTGACGGGCGTGGTCGCGATGAGCTGGAGCTTGGGGTAGCGAGCTTTGATCGCGTCGTAAAACCGCGCGTAGCGGCCGTCGTAGGAGCCGGATTTGTCGAACTCGTCCTCGTTGCCGATTTCCACATAGTGGAGCGGAAAGGGCGCGGGGTGGCCGTTTCGCGCCCGCTCCGCGCCCCAGTGCGTCTCCGGGCCGCCGGTCACGTATTCGAGCTCGTCGAGCGCGTCCTCGACGAAGGGCTGGAGCGCCGGGCCGGGATCCACGTGGTCGCCCTTGAGCGAGTAGCCGGCGTAGACGGCCAGGACCGGCTCGATCCCGAGGTCCTCGGTCCACTCCAGGAATTCCAGCAAGCCCAAACCGTCCGAGGACCGGTACTGCCAGGGGCTGGGATGGCCCGGCCGGCCCACCAGCGGGCCGATGGTCTGCTTCCAGGGGTAGCGGTCGGCGATGTGGTCGCCTTCGAGGTAGTTGCCGCCGGGCAGGCGCAGGAAGGCCGGGTGCATGGCGGCGAACTTCTCCATCAGGTCGGGTCGGTTGCCGTTGGGGCGGTCCCGGTAGGTCGGCGGGAACAGCGAAACCAGGGTGAGCCAGAGCGTGCCGGGCTCGGTGACGGAAAGGACCAGGTGGCGGCGGGAGCCGGTTTGGAGGCCGGCGGGAGTGGCGAGCTCGATCGAGAACTGTTTCCATTCGGCCCCGACGCCGGGAACCGTTTTCTCGACGATCGGTTTGCCGGTATCGTCATCCAGCAGCGTCACGGTTACCGTCGTTCCCGGCTTGCTCGCCTTGGCGTAGAAGGACGCCTTATAGGCCGTGTCCGGGCGCAGGGGAATGCCCCAGTAGCCCTCGTTCTCGACGCCCGCCGGGCTCCCCGCGCTCGCGGCGGCGACCTGGAGCTTGAGGCTCTGGCCGATGGCCGCGCTGGGGCCGGCCGCCTTGTCGACCTCCATGGATGCCCGTGCCTGGCCCTCCAGCCGCAGCCCCCAATGCGCGGCCCCGTCGAAGCCGGCGCGGGGCGTCCGGTTGCGGATGAGCTCGGCATACAGCCCGCCGTCATAGGAGTCGTTGATCTCCTCCGTCATGAGGCCGTAGAGCATGGGGCTGCTCTTGGCCCTGGCTGTCCCGGCGTCGATGGTGAGGGTGGTCTGGGCTCCGGCGAGCAGAGGGGCGGCGAGCAGGGCGAGCAGGGCGAAGCGCATGGCGTGAGAAATCCTTTCCTGAGCGGCAACGTGAGCATAGCCGGGAGAAGGGAGAAGGGGAAAGGGGGAGCCTGCAGGTGCGCGGGCTACGAGCTCCGCGCCCCGTCGTGAGCAGCATTCACGGCATATTCACTGGTTTGCAACGTAGCACTTACGGGGGAATGAGAGAACGGTGGTCGGGGCGCTTCCGCTCTCCGCATCAAGCCGTCCCGCGACCTACGCCGGCCCGCCGGCAACAGGAGAGACCCGTATGATCCGCAGCAATTCCCGCGCGGTTTTCGCCGGCACCCTCAGCGCTTGCGCCGTTCTGGCCGTACTGATGCACGCCCAGAGCACGAGGAACGGCCTCAACTCGGGCTTGCCGCAGGTCCTTTCGACGGGGCAGCGCATTACCCCGCTCGCCCCGAACGGCGCGCGCTTCCAGTCGCTCAACCCGCACCTGCCGGACAACCCGACCTACATCGCGGGCCAGGCTGTGACGACGGCCGTGAGTCCCGACGGCAAGACGCTGCTGATCCTGACCAGTGGGTACAATCAGGAAAACTACCCCTCCGGCGCGAACGCCGCGAACACCAACCCCACCGACTCGACCGAGTGGGTTTTCGTGTATGACGTCTCGACCCCTACGCCGGTGCAGAAGCAGGCGATCCCGGTGCCGAACAGCTTCACCGGCATCGTGTGGAGCCCGGACGGGGGCAGATTCTTCGTCGCCGGGGGCGATGACGACAACGTCCATATCTACGGGCAAAAAGCCGGTATCTGGGCCGAGTCGCAGAGCCCCGTCGCGCTAGGCCACCTGGCCAGGGCGGTGCCGGCGGCCGGCAACTCCGGCGGGCTCGGCCGCGAGGTTCCGCCCGAGACGGCGGGCTTGGCCATCTCGCCCGACGGCAACCGCCTCCTGGCGGTCAACTATGAGAACGACTCGGTCAGCATCCTGACCAAGCCGAACGGCTACTGGGCGGTGGGCGGCGAGCTCGACCTCAGGCCCGGCAAGGCCCCCAACGGCCCTGCGGCGAGCGGCGTACCGGGCGGCGAGTACCCGCTTTGGGCGCAGTGGAAGGGCAACGACTTGGCCTATGTTTCCTCGATCCGCGATCGCGAGGTAGATCTGGTAAGCGTGTACGGCGTGCTGGCGCGCATCAAGCTGCCCGGCAATCCCAACCGCATGGTGATGAACAAGGCGCAGACCCTGCTGTACGTCGCGCAGGACAACGCCGACTCGGTCGCGGTGATCGACACCAACACCCAGGAGGTGATCGACGAAATTCCGGTGACCGCGCCCGCGGCCGCCTACGCCAACAAGCAGGGCTACAAGGGCGCGAACCCGAACGCGCTGGCGCTCTCGCCCGACGAGAAGACTCTCTACGTGTCGAACGGCGGCGAGAACGCGGTGGCGGTGGTGCGGCTCAACGGCACGGGCAACTCCGAGGTCGCGGGGCTGATCCCGACCGGCTTCTACCCCAACTCGGTGAGCGTGAGCGCCGACGGCAAACTGCTCTACATCGTGAACGGCAAGACCGCCACCGGGCCCAACTCCAACAACTGCCGTGGCTTGACCTCGGCGGCAGCGACCGCTTGCGCCGCCTCCAACGAGTACAGCCTGCAGCTCATCAAGGCCGGCTTCCAGACCATGCCCGTGCCCACCGCGGCCGAGCTCGGCGGCCTGACCGCGCGCGTGGTCGAGAACGACCACCTGGGCCGCACCCTGACCCCGGACCAGCAGGCCACCATGGCCTTCCTGAAACAGAACGTCAAGCACGTGATCTACATCATCAAGGAGAACCGGACCTACGACCAAGTGCTGGGCGACCTCGAAGTAGGCAACGGCGACCCGTCGCAGACCGAGTTTCCGGACGCGGTGACGCCGAACCTCCACGCCATCGCGCGCGACTTCGTCGACTTCGATAACTTCTACGACACCTCGAACGTGAGCTACGACGGGTGGGCGTGGTCGACCTCGGCCCGTACGACCGACATCGTCGAGAAGCAGTACACGGTGAACTATGCGGGCCGCGGCCTGAGCTACGACTCCGAGGGCGAGAACCGCAACATCAACGTGAGCATCGCGGACCTGAAGGCGCGCCAGGCCGCGCAGCCGCGGTAAAGCAAGGACCCCGACCTGCTTCCGGGGACTGGCAACGCCGCCGCGCCGGACGCGGATGACGCGGCAGGCGGCGCGCAGGGCGAGGGCTACCTGTGGAACGGCGCGCTGAGGGCCGGGCTCTCGGTGCGCAACTACGGGTTCTTCCTGGACCTGTCCCGCTACAGCCAGAGCCTGCCGAAGGGCGTCTCCATCCCCGAGGATCCAAACCCCTTTGCGAGCAGCCTGCAGGTGGCTTACCCCACCAACACCGTGCTGACGCCGCTCACGGACAAATACTTCCGCGGCTTCGACAACGTGATGCCGGACCTGTTCCGCTTCAACGAGTGGAACCGCGAATTTCAGGAGTATGAGGCGGCCGGCAACCTGCCCAACCTGACCCTTCTGCGCATCATGCACGATCACTTCGGCAACTTCGGCACCGCGCTCAACGGCGTGAACACCCCCACGCTGCAGATCGCCGACAACGACTATGCAGTGGCCCAGGTGATCGAGACAGTCTCGAAGAGCAAGGACGCCGGAAATACGCTGGTGTTCGTGATCGAGGACGACGCGCAGGACGGCGCGGACCACGTGGACGCGCACCGGAGCACGGCGTTCGTGGTAGGCCCGTACGTGAAGCAGGGCTTTGTGGACTCCACGCGCTACAACACGGTAAGCATGCTCCGGACGATGGAGGAGATCCTGGGCATCGCCCCCCTGAACCTGAACGACGCGAGCGCGGTGCCGATGGCCAACGCCTTCGACACGAAGCAGGCGACGTACAAGTTCACCGCCGTGCCTTCAGCCTACTTGAAGCAGACCACGCTGCCGATCCCGGCTTCACGCTACGCGGCCGACGCGCAGGCGCAGCTGCTGCCGCTGCTGCACGACGGCAAGTGGTGGGCGCAGCAGACCCGGGGCATGGACTTCACGGTCGAGGACCACATCGACTCGGCGAAGTTCAACCGCATCGTGTGGAGGGGCACGATGGGCGACGAGCCGTACACCGCCGCGCGCACCGGCGAGGACCTGAGCGTGAACCGCGCGGAGTTCCTAAAGGGCTTCCACGCGAATCAGGCACTCCAGCAAGCCCGCGCCGCCGAGCCCGGCCCGACCGCGAGCACAGTCGCCGAGCCCGGTTCACACTGATCCCCGCGAGCGGCCGCCCCGGCGGCCGCTCTCCTTCCCGTCGCAACGCCATTGTTATCGAATGCCAGAGATTGATCCATCCACATGAGGTCCATGCTTGCCGAAAGATCTGTACTTGCCCGCCGCCGTCTTCCTGGCAGCGGCTTTTGTTTGCGGCTCCCCGGCAAACGCGCAGGCTGCCCTTCCTTCCTTCGCGGGCACGATTACTGACGATGCTGGAGTTGTCATACCCGGCGTCCGCGTCTTCGCCATGGATTCGAAGACCGGCGTGCACGCGGACACGCTCTCCTCCGACGACGGGCATTACGCACTGCCGCCGCTGCCTAACGGCGTCTATGAGATCTTCTACACCCACGCGAACTTTGCCCAGACGGTGCTGGCCGGGCTGAAAGAGGACGCGAGCCGCACCCGCGCCCTCAATGCCGTTCTGCACCTCGTCGCATCCGGCGAAAGTGTTGTCGTCACCACCGCGAGCGCGCCGAATTCGGAAAACGCAGCCCTGGGCACCCGTACCGGCCTTATCACGGAGTCACCCGCGAGCCAGACCGTCGAAGGCGTCAGCCGCGGGGAGTTCAAGGACACCCCCGCTTTCTCGATCGGCGAGGTGCTCGCGCTCGTGCCCGGCGTCACCTTTCTTCAGGGCAGCGGTCCGCGGGACGTGACCCTTTCGGTGCGCGGCTCCGACGCGCGGCAAAACGCTTTTATCCGCAACCTCCAGGTTTTCGAGGACGGGTTCCCGGTGACCCAGCCCGACGGGCAGGCCCGCACCGACCTGACCGATCCGCACGCCTACAGGGGTGTCGACGTGGTCGAGGGCCCCAACTCGGCGCTTTACGGCAACTATGCCACCGGCGGCGCGATCGACTTTCACACCCGGACCGGAGCGGACATCCATGGCTTCCAGGCGGGTACGGATTACGGCAGTTTTCAGTATTTCAACGATTACGCGACCTATGGCGCGAGCGGCAAGAACTACGAGGGTGCCGCGTTCGTCAGCAATGTGCGCTCCGAGCAGGCGACGAAGCACTACCGGTTCAATACCGTGACCGCCGATGTGCTCGCCACGGTGAGCGTGACCCCGCATAACCGGGTTACCTTCAAGTTCATCATCAACCGGCTCGACACCGACCTGCCCATCCGTCTTTCGCTCAACCAGTACCGGCTCAACCCGTACCAGGCGGGCTGCTCCGCCTTCAGCTCAGCGGCCGCCGCCGCGGGCTGCGGGAGCGTCAACCTGTTCACCAACGGGAGGAACGGAACCCGCATCGGGCAAACCGCGGCCCAGGCCCTGCTCGGCCGGCACGACTGGCGGGCCATCGTCGGCGGCCGCTGGGAGCGCGACCTCACCGGCAAGACTGTGCTGCAAGCCCAGGGCAGCTTCGACGAGCGGTCAATCCACCAGCCGCAAAATGCCTTGCTGAACTTCGGCACCGAGCCCTCGGTCAGTTTCACCGGCGGCGTTCTGCGGCGCGGCGGCGGGGGTACCACCTACGCGGGCGGCTTCTTCAATGCGATCGGAATCAACTCCTTTACTTTCAACATCGTCGGAGGCAACGGGCTTCAGAGAGGAGGGCAAACCCAGTCCATCGTCGGCAAGCAGAGCAACACGGGCTTCCGCGTCCGGGAAGAGAAGACTCTGACCGAGCACTGGACGGTGGTCGGCGGGCTTGGCGGCGAGTACAGCGCAATCCAGGTCACGGCGAATAACTTCACCTATCCCTCCGGCGCGGCAGCCGCCACTACCGTGATCCCCGCGAACCGGACGTTTTTCAATCTCGCGCCGGAGCTCGGCGCCCAGTACCGCCCTTCCGTCGCTCTGTCGGTGCACGCACGATTCGGCGCGGGCTACGGGACTCC
Organism: uncultured Acidobacteriaceae bacterium; assembly: GCA_964250195.1. Taxonomy (GTDB): domain Bacteria; phylum Acidobacteriota; class Terriglobia; order Terriglobales; family Acidobacteriaceae; genus EB88. Next base: position 8,116 of record CAXUEU010000063.1, on the reverse strand, counting down.
CCAGCCGGGTCAGCTCTTCGTCAACGAGCAAGGTTTGAACGGCAACAACACCCAGCTGGCAACCCAGCGGGACTACGGCACCGATATCGGCGCGGACTGGACGCCCAGCCCGGCCTTCCACGCCACCGGAGCTTTCTTCTACGAGTTCTTCCGCAACGAGCAGGTTGCCCAGTCGGCCGGGGTCAACCTCCAGAGCTTCACTTTCAATGCCCCGGCCTCGCAGCACCGCGGGATCGAGGCCGGCTTTGACTGGACCCTGCCTCACACCCTTCCCGGTGCCCGCCTACGCGCCTCCTACCAGTACGACAATCAGATCTACACCGACTACACGGAAACCTTGACCAGCGGCGCGTCGAGCGCGAGCTTCAACCGGAGCGGTAACTTCATCCCCGGCGTGCCGCCCAACTTCCTCAATGCGCGCTTGATCTACGACCGGCCGGGCGGCAAGCTGGCCGGGCTCGGCGGCTTTGTCGAAACCGACTGGCTCGACAACTTCCCGCTCGACAACGCGAACCTCCTTGCCGCGCCCGGGTCCACGCTCGTGAACCTGAATGCGCATTATGACGCGCCCTCGGGCCACGGCGTGCTGTCCCGTCTGCGCCTCTACTATGAGCTTCAAAACGCGGGCAACAGGAGCTTTATCGGTTCTTCCTCCAACATCACCGACAGCCTCAACGCCGCCGGGCAGGAAAGCGGGGCGAGCGTCTTGGCGAATGCAACCGGTTCAATCTATGCGGGCTCGCCGCGTGCCTCCTTCGGCGGCGTCCGGGCGAGGTTTTGACGCGCTTTCATACAAAGAGCGGACAGTGGTCGGAAACAACCTATCTCACTGGGAGCGATCGCAGACCCGGCTGCCGCCCAGCAATGCAAACCGATGCGGAATAGGTCCCGAACGGGTTCGCTCAAGGAGTGAAAGTGTCCATACGATCCCATCTTCCCTTCGCCGCCGCGCTGCTCGCAACGGCTTGCCTCCCCGTGCTCGCCCAAGTCGACCGCTCGGCCATCACCGGCACCGTCGTGGATGAAGCGGGCAAGGCCGTTCCCGGTGTGCGCATCTTCGCCATCGACCCCGCGACCGGGATTCATCGCGACTCGGTTTCCACCTCCGACGGGCGCTACGAGCTGCCGCAGTTGGCCGTCGGCACCTACGAGCTCTCGTTCACGCGGCAGGGCTTTGCCGCCGTCACCTACACCGGCCTGGAGCAGACGGTCGGGCGCACCCGCACGCTGGATGCGGTGATGCGCGTCGCGGGCGCGAGCGAGACCGTGCAGGTGACCGACGCCGGGTCCGACCTGAACCGCAACTCCGACGCGCTGGGCGCGCGCATCGAGCACAAGCAGGTGGATGAGCTGCCCATCAACGGGCGCAACTGGACTAACCTGACCACGCTGGTGCCCGGCGCGGTGGACACCGGCGGCAGCAACCAGCGCTCCATCCGTTTCGCCGGGCGGGGCCTGGACGACAATAATTTCACCTACGACGGCATCGACGCGACCAACATCGTGAACCAGGCGCAGCAGCCGTTCGTGCGGCTGGCAATCCCGACGAGCTCGATCGAAGAGTTCCGGGTCGACACCGCCCTGTTCACGGCGGAGTCCGGCTCGACCCCCGGTGGGCAGGTCGCGGTCGTTTCCCGCGCCGGAACGAACGCTTTTCACGGCAGTGTGTTCCTGTTTGCGCGCAACTCGGTCTTCGACGCGCGGGAGCCGATCGACAACGTCAACCCGACGAAGCCGCGCTTCAGCCTGAACCAGTACGGCGGGTCCATCGGCGGGCCGATCCGGCGCGACAAAAGCTTTTTTTTCTTCAACTACGAGGGCTTCCGCCAGAGCCTGGGCCAGACGCTGATCGGACGCGTCCCGAGCGCCGCCTACCGGGCGCGGATCCTCGCGGCGAGCCCCGCGCTTGCGCCGGTGCTCGCCGCTTACCCCGTTTCGACGAACGTGATCGCCGGCAGCAACGGGCAGATCGCGCAGTTCGACGGCGTAGGGCAGCAGATCGACAACGAGGACTCCGCGATGCTGCGGCTCGACCACCGCTTCTCCGCGAAGGACACCGCGGACCTGCGGTTCAACTTCGATGCGGCGCGTTCGCGGCTGCCGCTCGCGGGCGGCGGCACGTACCTGCTCGACCAGCAGCAAGTCGATTCCCGGCCCGTCAACGGCGTGCTCGAGTACCTCCACCTCTTCTCCCCCGCCTGGGTCAACGACGCCAAATTCGGCCTCAATCGGGGCAACGTGTACACCACCAACGTGGCCGCGCTCAACCTGCCGTACTCGGTCGCGATTTCGGGGCTCACCACGCTCGACAACAACCGCTATTCGCTCGGGGTCGGCAACTCGTTCTCCTACATCGACCAGCTCACCTGGGTCCACGGCGCGCACGCGCTCAAGCTGGGTGGGGAGGTGCGCCGCATCCAGCTGAACCAGGGCAACACCGCAAACGGGGCGATAGCCTTCACGCGCGCGGGCTTCGCGGCGAACACGGTCAGCTCGGCCAACTATGCCTCCGCCCTGCCCATCAACGGCCTTCGTAAGACGTATGTCCTGGCCTACGCGCAGGACGAGTGGAAGGCGACCCCCACCCTGACCGCGAACCTGGGCGTGCGCTACTCGTTCTTCAACCGCTTCAACGAGGTCCAGGGCCGCGCGATTCCGTTCGACTTTCTTTCCTGCGGACCGGGCGGCTACTGCGGCGCGGGAGCGGAATTCTCACACCCGCGCCTGCTGGACGTGGATCCGCGCCTGGCCCTGACCTGGGCACCTGGCAGGCTGAGCGGCAGGACGGTGCTGCGCGGCGGGTTCGGCATCTACCACGGCGACGGCCAGCTCGACGACCAGAACCTGCCTATCTCGAACGAGGTCGGCCGGTTCTCCTACAACGGCATCCGCAATCTCAGCTTTCCCATCGACCCCTTTCTGCCGCAGGCGACGCCGGTGCTCTCGCCGCGCTACATGAATCGGGACCGCCACGACGAATACGTCACCCAATACGGCGTCAGCGCGCAGCAGGCGGTCGGCAGGGGCTGGGTCGGGACGCTGTCCTATGCCGGGGCCAAGGGCTCCAAGCTGCTCCGGACCTCGTACGTGAACCTGCTCGACCCCGCGACCGGCACCCGGCAGTACGCGGGCTTCAACCAGGTGGAGTACCGGGGCAACGACAACTCCTCCTCCTACGACGCGTTCGTCGCCGAGCTGCGCAGGACTTTCGCGAGCGGGCTCCTGTTCCAGGCCAACTACACCTATGCCCACGCCATCGACCAGGATGCGGCGGGCGGCGGCGATTCGGACTTCCCGCAAGACCCGTCGAACTTCGCCGCGGAGCGAGCTTCCGGCGACTTCGATGTGCGCCACGTCTTCAACGCAAACCTTGTGTACGAGCTGCCGTACGGGCGCGGCAAGCGGTTCGGCAACGGCGGCGGCGCGGTGAGCGCCGTGCTGGGCAACTGGCAGGCGTCGAACATCGTGACCGCGCGCGGCGGCTTGCCCGTCAACGTGACCATCGACCGGCCGTCGACCTTCTCGGCGGCCAATCCGACCGGCGTGGCGACCGGCTACACCACGAATCAGCGGCCCAACCGCGTGCCTAATGTCGCGCTCACGCCGCGGACCGGCGCGGGCATCGCGAACTGGATCGACCCCGCCGCGTTCGCCCCGGTGACCGGCGGCGGCTACGGCAACGCGGGCCGCAACCTGCTGCGCGGGCCCGGCTTGTGGCAAACCGACCTCGGCCTCGCGAAGAACATTCCCTTCCGCGAGCAGGCCCAGCTCCAGTTCCGCGCGGAGTTCTTCAACCTGTTCAACCGCGCCCAGTACGGGCTGCCCGCCGCCGACCTCTCCGGCGGTCCGGGCGTCTTCGGGGTCATCACGACGCCGGTCAATACCAGCCCCGTGGGCACGGGGACGCCGCGCGAGATCCAGTTCGCGCTCAGGCTCGACTACTGAAGCGGCAAACGCAGCTCGGCCTCCGCCCCGCCCCGGTCTCGATTCCGCAGCGTCAGCGAGCCCCCGTGCGCCTCGGCGATCTGCTTGGCCAGCAGCAGCCCGATGCCGGTGCCGCCCGGCTTGGTCGTGTAGAAGGGCACGAACAGATTGCCGGGGTTGAGGAGGCCCAGCCCGGAGTCGCGCAGCGCGATCGCCGCGAAATTGTCCCCGGCGCGCCAGCTCAGCTCCACCCTCGGCGGAGCATCGGGGTTCTCGAGCGCGGCTTCGGCGGCATTGCGCAGGAGATTGACGAGCGCCTGCCCCAGCTGGTCCTTGTCCGCCCGCACGATTAGATTCTCGCCGGGGAGCGCGGTCACCGGAACTCGCGTTTCGAGCGCCGTCAAGCTCTCCAGAAATGGAGCGAGCGGCAGCGCATCCAGGCTCGGCGGCGGCAGCTGCGCCACCTGCCGGTAGGCCGCCAGGAAGCGGTTGAGCGACTCCGCCCGGTCTTCGATGATGGCGAGGGGCCGGTCGAACTCCGCGCCCGGCGTGCCATGCGCGAGCATCCCCCGCAGCGACCCGGCCAGCGACTTGATGGGCGTGAGCGAGTTGTTGATCTCGTGCCCCAGCACCCGGATGAGTCGTTGCCAGGCTTGGCGCTCCTCCTCCCGCAGCGCCCCGCTCACGTCGGCCAGCAGCAGCAGTTCGTGGGGGCGGCCGTTCTCCCGGAAGGGGCTGCGGCGCGCCACCCACTGCCGGCCGCCGAACCGCACCACCTCCCCGTCCCGCGCGCCCGCCAGCTCTGCCGGGGCGGGCTCGCCGCGGAGCAGCGCCGCAGCCGCCGGGTTGCGCAAACGCAGCCCGCCGCGGCCGTCGAAGGCGAACACCGGCGCGTCCATTACCTCCAGAACCTTCGCTACCAGCGCCGCGGACTCGAGCGCCCCCACCCGCTCGCGCTGCAGGTCGTTCGCGAGCGCGTTCACCTCGAGCGCCAGGTCGCCGAGCGCGTCGCCGCGCCGGGCCCCGCGCGCCCTGAAGGAGTAATCGCCCTCGCGCAGCGCGGTCACAACATTGGCCAGCGTCTGCAGCGGGCGCAGCAAGCGGTCCGCCATCGAAGTCTGCGCCGCCGCCCAGCCGAGCAGCAAAATGATGCCTGTTCCGGCCCAAATCGCCGCGCCGGCGTGGGCGTCCCTGAGCAGCACCGCGGCCAGCGCGAACACCGGCAGCCCCACGGCCGCGAGCAGCACGCGCAGCCGCCGCTCGTACCCCAGCCTGCGCGGGCTGCGGCCCAGGGGAACTCGCTTGCGCTTGCCGGTCACGCGCATGGCTTTTTCAAGGCGCCATCTCGAGCTAGAGTGTCATCCTGAGCGCAGCGAAGGATCTGCTTTTGCTTTCTGCCCAACCCTCACCCGCCGATCCCATGCTTCTCCATCCGCCGGTACAGCGCCCCCCGGCTCAGCCCCAGCAGCTCCGACGCCTGCGTGACGTTGCCCCCGGCACGCGCCAGAGCCTTGCGGACCAGCAGCGCTTCCACTGCTTCGAGCGGCAGGTCTTCGATCCCGCTCACGCCGCCCCGGGCCGCAGGCAGCTGCAGATCTCCGGCCTCCACCTGCGGCCCGCGCGCCATCAGCGCGGCCCGCTCCATGGTGTGGTCCAGCTCCCGTACATTCCCCGGCCAGGTATGCGCCAGCAGCGCCTCGAAAGCGCTCGCGGAAAGTCCGGAAGCCGTCCGCCGGTACTTGATCGCGTACTGCGCCAAAAAGTGCGCGGCCAGCGGTGCGATGTCCTCCCGGCGCTCGCGCAGGGGCGGCACGCGCAGCTCCACCGTGTTGAGCCGGAAGAGCAAATCCTCCCGGAACCGGCCTTCCCGCGCATCGTTCCGGATATTCGCGTTGGTGGCCGAGATTACCCGCACATCCACCCGCACCGTCCTCGACGAGCCCACCCGCTCCATCTGCCCCGTCTCCAGCACCCGCAGCAGCTTCGCCTGCTGGCGCAGAGGGACATTCGCGATCTCATCCAGAAACAGTGTCCCCCGGTCCGCCAGCTCGAATCGTCCGACACGGTCCGTGCGCGCATCGGTAAAGGCCCCGCGCACATGGCCGAACAGCTCGCTCTCAAACGTTCCTTCCGGCAAGCCGCCCGTGTTGACCGCCACCAGCGAGTGCCCCGCGCGGCCGGACACCGCATGGATCGTCTGCGCCACGACCTCCTTGCCCGAGCCGTGCTCCCCGGTGATCAGCACGTTCGCGTCCGACGGGCCCACGCGCGCGATCGCCTCCACCAGAGGCTGCATCGCCGGTGCGTTCGCGATGAACAGCGGCGTTCCCGGCGCGCGCAGCAGCAGCTCCGCCTCCAGGGCGCGCGCCCGTTTTTGTGCCGCGTGCAGCTCCATCTGCGTCCGCACCACCGTGAGCAGGCGCTGGTTCTCCCACGGTTTCTGGAGGAAGTCCCGCGCCCCCAGCCGCATCGCTTCCACCGCCAGCTCCACGTTGCCCCAGGCCGTCATCGCGATCACCGGCAGACTCGGCTCGCCGGCGAGCGCCGCGCGGATCAGCTCCAGCCCCTCGGTCCCGGAGGTCGTGTCGCGGCTGTAATTCAGGTCGAGCAGGGCCGCGTCGAAGCTCTCCGAGCTCAGCTCCCGCAGCGCCTCCGCCGGCGACCGAGCCGTGTGGACCTCCCAGCCCTCCGGCCGCAGCAGCAGCGCCAGCGCCTCCAGGATATGCGGCTGGTCGTCGGCAATGAGCAGGCGTGCACGCATGGCTTCCATTATCGCGTCCGCGGCGGAATCTGAGCCCGCAGAACGCCCGTCCGCGCATCCTCGATCGAGACGTGAAACAGGTCCAGGGTCGCTCCGGTCGCCCGCGCCAGCTCCACTTTGGCCTTCTCGAAGGTCGCCTCCGCCGCGGCGACGGTCGACTCCGCGAGCGCCAGGTCGCGCTGCGCCGTCAACGTCTGCAGCGCCGAGCCGGCCCCCAGCTTCTGCTCCTGCTTCGCGGTGTCAAAGGTTTTCCGGGATAAGTCCCGCGCTGTCCGCGCCGAAACTACCCGCGCCCCGTTCTGCTCCAGCGCGTACTGCGCGTTGCGCACCTCGATCCGGATTTGCTTGCGCTGCTGCTGGATCCTGAGCTCCGCCTGCCGGTACTCGAGCTCCGACCGGTACTGGTCCGACTTGAAAACTCGATTGCGCAGCGGGATCGCTACCGTCAAGCCCACCTCGTAATCCGGCGAGGAGTTGTTGAATGCGCTCCGGAACGACGAACCGAAGTCCGCCGGAACCGTGGCGGTCGCGGTTGAAAGCACATTGCCCCGCCCCGCGAGCCCCGAGCCGCCGTAGTAGCCCAGCAGGTCCACCGTCGGCAGCACCGCGTTGCGCGCCGCCCGCTTGCTGATTTCACGATTCTTGAGGTCGATGTCCGACTCCTGCAGCTCCGTCCGGTCCCTGAGCGCCCGCCCGATCAGCTCCTGCAGCGAGTCCGAGGCCGCCGCCGCATCCGGAGAGGCCGCCGTCACCGGCACCACCGGGATCTCCTCCAGCGTCGGATCGTCCAGGTTCTTCGTCAATGCGTTCTTGATCAGCGACTCCTGCAGCTGCAAGGTCGTTTTCGCGACCGTCAGGTCGCCGTCCCGCGCCGCCTCCTCGCCCTCCGCCTTGGTCACGTCGAGCGCCGGAATCGCGTCGAGCGCCAACTGCTTCCGGTCGCTCGCGAGCGTGTCCTTCGCGAACTGGAGCGACCGCTCCTTCACCTGCTCGTCCTGGTAGGCGCTTACCAGGTCCCAATAGATGTTCGCGATCTGCGTCACCGACGCGATCAGCTGGTCCTTGAACGCGATGTCCGAAATGGACCGGTCGTTCTGCGCGATGCGCAGGTAGCGCAGGTTCGTTTGGCGCCCCGCGCCGGCCAGCAGCGGCTGCTGCAGGCGGAACTGGTAGTACGAGTTCAGCGTCGGGTTGATGACGTTGAAGGGGCTGTTCTGCGCCACGCGGCTGTTTTCCAGGATGAAGTTGAGCGTCGCGCCGGTCGAGAAGGCCTGCGTGTACTGCCACAGGCTGCCGATCGTGTTCGTCTGCGCCGTCGGGACGCCCAGCACCTGTACGTTCGAGAGCGGCTGGGTAAAGTGCTCATCGGTCACCGTGCCCTGGATCAACGGGTCGTAGGAATTCACCAGCGTCCCCGAGCCGAGCGTCGAC
>CAXUEU010000062.1:0-18120 GCA_964250195.1 uncultured Acidobacteriaceae bacterium | reverse complement strand
GGCCGGGACCGCCGCCCAGAAAAGAAGGCCGCTGCTCCTCGCCCTTGAAGTAGATGGTGTACACCTCGGCTTCGGCTTTTTGCGCGGCTTCGACCGCTTCGGCGAGCGTTTCCTTGCTGCCCCGGTCCTCGCCGTCGCTAAGCACGACGATGGCCTTGCGGCCGGTTTGCTTCGCCAGCAGCTCATGCGCGGACAGGTACACCGAGTCGTACAGCTGTGTGCCGCCGCCGCGCCGTCGGCCGCCATCGCCGCTTGAAGAGTTGTCCGGCGGCGTGGGGCCCATCTGGTTCAGGGCTTCGCGCAGCTTCGGTTTCGAGGGGGTCAGGTCTTCGAGCAGCTCCACCTCGCGGTCGAAGTGGAGCACGGCCGCCTTGTCCTCGGGCTTCGCGAGCATGTCGTCAAGGAAGCTCTGGCTGGCTTTTCGCTCCTCGTCGAGCGCCTCCTGCACGCTGCCGCTGGTGTCCACGTTGAGCGCCAGCGTGAGAGGCAGGTTCGTGTCGAGCGAGAAATACCTGATGGTCTCGGCGCGGCCGTCCTCGGTCAGCACGAAGTCGTCCTTGGTCAAGCCGGGGACGATCTTGTCTTTTTTATTGCGGACGACGACGGGCAGGGTCACCAGGCGGGCATTGACGGAGAGGGTCGTGGCTGGGGGCGTGGCGGTCGTTTGTGCGAGCAGGGCCGCGGGCAGCAGCAAGAGCAGGAAAGCGCGTTTCACGCTTGTATGGACGGGAAACCGCGCGCGAAAGTTCTGTTTGCGGGGGCGAAAGCTTTGGCTGGTAAACTCGCGGACGGAATGAAACTTGCCCGCCTCGCCTCTTTGCCGCTGTTTGCCGCTTGCTTCAGTTCGGCCTGCTTCGGGTGGGGCTCGGACGGCCACCGCATCATTAACCGGCTCGCGCTCGAAGCGCTGCCCGCCGATGCGCCCGCTTTCCTGCGCACCCCCGCGGCGCTCGACGAGGTGGAGTATCTGGGCCCTGAGCCGGACCGTTGGCGCTCGCCCGCCGAGCCGGAGCTGAGCGCGACGCAGGCCCCGGATCACTTCATCGATCTGGAATACGCGGATGTGACCGGGCCGCTCCCGCACAAGCGGTATGAATTCATCGAGCAGCTGAGCAAGTATCGCGCCGCCCACCCGGAACTGACTCCGGCCCAGGCCGCGCTCGAAACCCCGGAGAAGGTCGGCCTGCAGCCCTGGCAGACCGAGGAGGTTTGGGAGCGGCTCAAGGCGGGCTTCCGGGACTACCGGGAGGCGCTGGCCGCGCATGCGGACACGAAGCCGCAGGAGGCCGCGGTGCTGTTTTACGCGGGCTGGCTGGGCCACTACGTGGGCGACGGCTCGCAGCCTCTGCACGTAAGCCGCGACTACAACGGCTGGGTGGAGCCGGCGAACCCCAACGGCTACACCACCGGGCACCACATCCACGCGCAGTTTGAGACGGTATTCGTGGGTGCGAACCTGAAGGCTGCCGACGTAAAACCGCTGCTGGCGCCGGTGGCTTCGGTCGGGGATGAGTGGGCGGACTATCTGGCTTACCTGCGCCGGTCGGCTACGCTGGTGGACCAGACCTATGCGCTCGAGAAGGCGGGCGGGTTTACCGGCGCGGGCACGGCGGAGGGCAAGCGGTTCGCCGCGCAGCGCCTGGCCGCGGGAGCGAGCGAGCTGCGCGACCTGGTTTACGCGGCTTGGACCAAGAGCGCGGAGCCGGTGCCGGAGCGCCCGCACGAGTAGCTCCCGTCTCTCGCTTTGAGGAAAAAGAGAGCTGTTACGCTCTTTCCCCTCCACCCTTTACCCTGCCGGTGAGCCGCTCCCAGTTGCCGTGCGCGATCTTGAGCTTGTCTTCGTGGGCGATCGGCGCATCCATCAGAAATCGCCGGGCACCGCCCTCCGGCGCGAACTGATACGGGTAGTCGGTTGAGTACACGATGCGGTCGACGCCGAGTATCTCGATCGCCTGGAGCAGGCAGCGTTGGCTCAGGATGCCCGAACCGGAAACGTAGAAGTTGTCGCGTAGATAACTCGAAATGGGCTTGGAAAGCTGCCTCGCAACTTGTCCGAGGCGATCGATCCGGTCGAGATAGAACAAAATCACCTCGCCCCAGTGACCCAGCAGGATCTGCAGATTCGGCAGCCGATCGAAAACACCCGAGAGAATCAGGCGCAGCGCGTAAATGCCGGTATCCACATGCCAGCCGAAACCGGGGGCCGCGAAAAATGTGTCGAGCGGTTCGCCGAAGCCGGAATAGTAAATCTCCCGCACGGCCGGCGCCGGGCTTTGCGGATGCAGAAAGAGGGGTACCTCCAGTTCGGCCGCTTTCTCGAGGATCGGCAGAAACTCCGGTTGATCGAGCGAGCGGTCGCGGGTGCGGGCACTCATGAGTGCTCCCTTGAAGCCGAACTCGGTGACACACCGTTCCAACTCCGCGGCGGCCGCCGCCGGGTCGGGCGTGGGCAGGGTAGCAAAGCCCTGGAACCGGTCGGGATGCCGTGCCACCGCCTCGGCGAGGAGATCGTTCGAGGACCGGGCAAGGTCGCGCGCCTGCGCCGGTTCGAGATTCTGCGTTCCCGGGGTAGTCAGGGAAAGCACCTGGACATCGATGCCGCACTCGTCCATCTTGGCGATCCGCATGTCCCCGATCTCTTCAAGACTCCTGCCGTTCTCCGGTTGGCCGCCGAGCGCTTCCATGGGTTCCCGGAAGGCAGGCTCAACGGCGGACTGTGCGCCGCGGACCTGTGGGGTGCTGTAGTGTTCCTCGAGAGCAACGATCTTCATGGCTTTCCCCTCAAATCCGTCTAGCTGTTTCCGCGGCTGAAAACTGACCCCAGCCCGCCGTCGACGCCGAGGACCTGGCCGGTGATCCAGCTTTGGGCGGGGTCGAGCAGGAAGGCCATGGCGGCGGCGACATCCTCGGGCAGCCCGAAGCGGCCGAGCGCGATCATGTTCATGGAGGCTTTGGCCGCGGCCTCGTTGCCGGTGATGCGCGCGGTGAGCGGTGTCTCCGTGAGGCCAGGGGCGACGCAGTTGAAGCGCAGCCCGCGCTTGGCGTAGGTGGCGGCGGCGGCCAGCGCCAGGCCCTGAATGCCGGCCTTGGCGGCGGCGATCGCCTCGTGGTTGATGAGCCCGATGCGCGCGGCGGCGCTCGAGACGAACACCACCGAGCCCGCGCCCGGGATGTGCTTTGCCGCGCCGCGCATGGCCGCGAACGAGGAGCGGAGGTTGACCGCGACCACCGAATCGAACTCTGCATCCGCGGTCACGTGGCCGGGCTTGAGCAAGAGCGAGCCGAAGCAGTTGGCGACGCCATGCAGCTCACCGAATTGCTGCTTGCCGAGGGCGATGGCGGCCTCGATGGAGGCATTGTCGGTGGCTTCGGCGGGGGTGTGGGGCAGGCCCAATGCGGTCATCTTCTCGCTGTTGCGGCCGGCGACGAGGACCTGGTCGCCCCGCGCGGCGAGTGTGCGGGCCAGCGCGGAGCCGATGCCCCCGGAACCGCCCAAAATTACGAAGTTTGCCAATGGAGTGCTCCTTCGCCGTGTTGGATGCGGAGCCGAGATGAGATCGCGGGGCAGGCAAGGCAAAGCAGGTCCTTCGCGTTGCTCAGGATGACCCTTTTGGTGCGGCACTCTCCTGCCTGGTCAGGAGAAACCAAGCGGCTCCCCTTCGGCCTGCCGGGTGAGGAGCCCCCGGGCGCGCAGTCCGGCGAGCACCTGCTCCACCGACCAGTCGAGCGAGCCCGCGCCGTCGACGACGAGGTCGGCCCAGTGCGCGGAGGGGCGCACGAACCGCTCGGCCATGGGGCGCACGGTCGCGGCGTAGTGCGCGGCCACTTCTTTCGGCGCGCGCCCTCGCTCGCGCACATCGCGGCGCAGGCGGCGCTCCCGGCAGAGCGGGTCGGGGGTGTCCACGTACACCGACAGGGCGGCGAGCGCGCGAATCTCCGGCCAGATCAGGGCGAAGATGCCGTCGAGAATGACGGCATGCGGCTCCCGCAGGCGGACGGTTCGGCCGGCGATCCGGGTGTGCGTGGCGAAATCGTAGGTGGGGCGGTCGATGGACTGGCCGGCGAGCAGGAGGCGCAGGTGGGTGAGGAGCAGCTCGTGCTCGATCTGGTCGGGGTGGTCGAAGTTTTGCCGGGCGCGCTCCGCGGGGGCGAGGTGCGCGCCGTCGCGGTAGTAGTGGTCGATGTGGAAGTGCGTACCTTCGAGCTCGCGCGCGAGCTCCTCGGCCAGGGTGGTTTTGCCGGAGCCGGACGCGCCCGCGACGGCCACCAGGAACGTCAAGCCATCCTCGCAGGGAACAGCGCGGCGGCGCGGGGCAACAAGGCCGTCAGCAGCCGGGAGAGCGCGGCCTGTGCTTGCGCGCCCGTTTCGAGGACTTCCTGGTGGTCGATGGGCTGAGAGGCGAGCCCCGCGGCGAGATTGGTGACGCAGGAAAGGCCCAGCACTTCGACCCCGGACTGGCGGGCGGCGATGGTTTCAAGCGCTGTGGACATGCCGACCAGGCCCGCGCCCATCGCGCGGAAAGCGCGAATTTCTGAGGGGGTCTCGAACGACGGGCCGAGAACGCTCGCATAGACGGCTTCGGGCAGAGGCTCGATCTCCCGCGCGAGAGCGCGCAAGCGGGGAGAGTAAGCATCGGTCATGTCGAAAAAGCGGGGCAGCGGACCGAGCGCGGGACCCGCGGCGGGGTTGAGGCCGGAAAGGTTGATGTGGTCGCGAAGGAGCACGAGCTGCCCGGGGCGGAGCGCGGGGTCGATGGCCCCGGCGGCGTTGGTAAGGATCAGCGCGCGCACGCCAAGCGCGGCCAGAACCCGCACGGCGAAGACGACCGCGTCGGCCGGGTGGCCTTCGTAGGCGTGGACGCGGCCGGCGAGCACCAGCGCGGGTGTGCCTCCGATGGAACCGGCGAGGAGCCGCCCGGCATGGCCCTCCACGCCGGAGAGCGGAAAGTGCGGGATACGCGCGTAGGGGAGGGTCGCAGGTTCAGAAAGGTTGGAAGCGAACCCGCCGAGCCCCGAGCCGAGCACGACCGCTACTTTCGCCTCCGCCCGTCCGCCCAGGCACTCGCGCAAGGATGCGGCGGCTTCGGCGATGCGGTCCCACTCAGTCGGCATGGCCCCAGTTTAACGAAGCAACATGCCGGCGATCGAAGCGGACATGAGGTTGGCCATGGTGCCGGCGAGCATGGCGCGCACGCCCAGCTGCGCCAGCTCGTTGCGCCGCGACGGGGCGAGCGCGCCGATGCCGCCGATCTGGATGCCGATCGAGCTCAGGTTGGCGAAGCCGCACAGGGCGAAGGTGGCGATGGTGAAGGAGCGCGGGTCGAGCTGGGCCTTTTGCGCGCCGAGCAGCGAGTAGGCCACCAGCTCGTTGAGTACCATGCGCGTGCCCAGCAGGTTGCCGACCAAACGGGCGGAGTGCCAGGGAACGCCGATGAGCCAGGCGATGGGCGCGAAGAGCGCGCCGAGAACCGCATCGAGCGAATGCGGAAACCAGCCGAGCTGCCCGTGCGCCCAGCCGAAGATGCCGTTGACCAGCGCAATCAAGGCCAAGAAGGAGATCAGCATGATGGCGACGTTGAAGGCGAGGCGGCCGCCGTCAAGGGTGCCGCGGGCGATGGCGGCCAGCAGGTTTTCGCCCGCGTGCTGCTCATCGCGCGGCATCCGGACCGTGCCCGCGGTGGCCGGGGTTTCGGTCTCCGGCACCAGCATCTTCGAGACCAGGATGGTGCCCGGCGCGGTCATGATGACGGCGGAGAGCAGGTCCCTGGCCTGAATGCCGTAGAGGATGTATGCGGCCATGATGCCGCCGGAGACGTGGGCCATGCCGCTGGTCATCAGCGTCATGAGCTCGGACCGGGTCATGCCGGGGAGGAAGGGGCGGATGGTGAGCGGGGCCTCCGTCTGGCCCATGAAGACGGAAGCGGCGACGTTGAGGCTCTCGGCCCCGGAAACTTTGAGCGTGGCCTGCATGAGCCGGGCGAACAGCCCGATGACGACCTGCATGAGGCCCAGCGCGTACAAGGCCGAGAACAATGCGGAGATGAAGATGATGGTCGGCAGGACTTGAAACGCGACAATGGAGCCGAACGGCGAGTTGTGGACCCCGAGCGCGCCGAAGACCACCGACGACCCCGCGGAGGCGTAGCCCAGCAGCGTGTTGACGCCCGAGCTTGCGCCTCCGATGACCCGTTGGCCCCAGAGTGAACGCAGGACGAACAGCGCGAACACAAACTGCAGGCCGAGTCCCCAGAAGACTGTGCGCCAGCGGATCGCGCGTCGGTCGGTGGAGAAAGCCCATGCGAGCAGGAGCATGGCGGCGAGGCCGAGGATGCCGGTGTAGCGGGTCATGGAACTCAAGCATAGCGGGATGCTTTACTCGTCTTGCGATTTCAGGATGCTTGCGTAGTCTCGCCCGCCATGGGAGATGCCGAGAATTTCTACGCGTTTCGGCAGCACGGCGAAGGCGATTGCTGTGCGGCCCTTTGTTGTGTCGTCCGCATGATCTCAGCCTCGATACGACTCTATCCTGCCGAAAGGCGCCCAGCATCGAGCGTTTCGCGGGTGACGACCTCGCCGATCAGCGCGGCAGGCTCCACCCATGCCTCGCCGATCTCGACTGCCTCGCGCAGCGTCGCGAGCGGGCCGGCCAAGCGGCTCTCGTCCGCGGCGTAGAGGGTGCAGAGCGGCTCGCCCTCGCGGACCTCGTCGCCGAGTTTGTGGTGCATCACCAAGCCGGCGTGCGGGTCGACGGCTTCGCCGGGTGAGGAGCGGCCCGCGCCCAGCCGCTGCACCGCCCAGCCCACGGCGGTGGTGTCCATGCGGGTGAGAAAGCCGCTGTGCGGGGCTTCGAGGACGAAACGCGCGCCGGGCTTGTGGCGAGCCATGCCGTCCTCGAGGGCGCGCACATTGCCGCCCTGGGCTTCGACGATACGCCCGAAGCGCTCCCAGGCAGCGCCGCTCGCGAGCAAGGTTTCAGCTTTGGCGCGGCCCTCATCGGCGCTTGCGGCGGCCCCGCCGAGCGCGAGCATCCACCCGGCCAGCTCGAGCGAGAGCGTCCGCAGGTCCTCGCTCAACGCGGGCGTTTCGCCCCGGAGCAGGGCGCAGCACTCCACCACCTCCAGCCAATTGCCGGCCGCGGAGCCGAGCGGCTCGCTCATGTCCGTCAGCAGAGCGACCGTGCGGGTGCCCGCGCGCTCGCCCGTCTCGACGAGCAGCGAAGCCAGAAAGCGCGCCGTATTTGGATCGCGAAGGAACGCGCCGGAGCCGGTTTTGACGTCGAGCACCAGCGCATCGAGGCCCGCGGCCAGCTTTTTGCTCATGATGGAGGCGCAGATCAGGTACGGGCTGTCGACGGTGGCGGTGCGGTCGCGCAGGGCATACAGCTTGCGGTCCGCGGGGACCAGCCGCGCGGTTTGCCCGGCGAAGCAGGCTCCGGTTTTCTCGAGCACCGCGCGCATTTCCGCCAGGGTCAGGTCGACGCGCAGGCCGGGAATGGATTCGAGTTTGTCGAGCGTACCGCCGGTGTGGCCCAGCGCGCGGCCGCTGATCATGGGGTCGAGGAGGCCGGCGGCGGCCGCGATGGGCGCGAGGAGCAGGGAAGTCTTGTCGCCGACTCCGCCGGTCGAGTGCTTGTCCACGGTGGTCCCGAGCGAGCGTGCGTCGAACGTATCTCCGGACCGGCGCATCGCGTCGGTAAGACCGGCCAGCTCCGTCGGGGTAAGGCCGCGAAGGTACACGGCCATGAGCCAGGCGGCGAGCTGGTCGTCGGGGATCGCGCCCGAGGCCGCGCCGGAGACAAGGAACCGGATCTCGTCCGGGGTGAGAGGCTGGTCGTCGCGGGTCTTGCGAAGGATGTCGACGGCGTAGAGGCTCATCGCGCGCGCTCGAGCTTGAAGCCGTAAGGGAAGAGTTCGCGGAAGGGCATGGGCGGGCCGCTCTCGCCGGTCTCGCCGGGAAAGACGGCCACGGCGTCGGGCAGGGCGAACTCCGCGAGCACCTGGCGGCACGCGCCGCAGGGCGGGCTCGGGGCACTGTTGAGGTTGGCGATGGCCACGGCGACGATGCGGAGGTGGGGGCCGCGGTCGGCCATGGCGCGGAACAGCGCGGTGCGCTCGGCGCAGATGCTCAGGCCATAGGAAGCGTTTTCGACGTTGCAGCCCGTGCAGGCGGCACCGTCCTCGAGCAGGATGGCCGCGCCGACGCGGAACCGCGAGTAGGGCGCGTAGGCCCGTTCGGCGGCGGCACGCGCCAGCTGGGCGAGGGCAGACAGTTCTTCGTCGCTGAGCATGAGTGGCTTCAGAGTATGCGTGTGCGCGGGCCGGGGCAACCTCGCGCTTCCGCGTCGTCCCGCGGCGCATCCAATAGCCGCGCATGACGACACTGGAAACGGAAGCAGAAAAGGCACTGGGGCTGTTCCATCCGGTCACGGCGGAGTGGTTCCGGGCGGTGTTCGAACGGCCCACCGCGCCGCAGAGGCAGGGCTGGCCGGCGATCGCGGCGGGGCAGAACACGCTGATTCTCGCGCCGACGGGGACCGGGAAAACTCTCACGGCCTTCCTGTGGTGCCTCGACAGGCTGATGCTCCATGCGGCCCCGCGCGGGAAGAAGTCGAACGGCTGCAAGGTGATCTACATCAGCCCGCTCAAGGCGCTCGCCGTCGACGTGGAGCGGAACCTGCGCTCGCCGCTCGCGGGCATCGCGAACATGGCCCGGCAGCGCGGTGTCGCGTTCCAGACGCCGGAGATCGCGGTGCGGACCGGCGATACCCCGCAGCGGGACCGGGCGCGGTTCCGGCGCGACCCGGGCGAGATCCTCATCACGACTCCCGAAAGCCTGTATCTGCTGCTTACCTCCGACTCCGCCGAGTCGCTGCGGACGGTCGAGACCGTCATCATCGACGAGATCCATGCGCTGGTGCCGACCAAGCGCGGCGCGCACATGACCTTGTCGCTGGAGCGTTTGGAGGCGATCACCGCGAAACCGTTGCAGAGGATCGGGCTCTCGGCGACGCAGCGGCCGCTGGAGGAAGTGGCGCACTTTCTCGCCGGGGCGCAGCCTCGTAGCTCCGGACCGGTCACGGGGGACATTCGCGAGGAGAGCGAGCGCGAGTGGACCAGCGAGCCGGAGGCGGTCGCGGACAATCTCGCGCCCTCTGTCTCCGTTGTACATGACTCCACCGCCCGCTACCGGCCGGTGACGATCATCAACGCCGCCGAGCCGAAGCGCCTGGAGCTGCGGATCGAAGTCCCCGTCGAGGACATGGCCAAGCTGGGCGAGATGCAGGAGCTGCCGTCGGGCGCGGCCTCGCAGGGGCCCAAGCGGACCTCGATCTGGGCCGCGATCCACCCGCGTCTGCTGGAGATCGTGCGTGAGCGCGTGTCCACGCTGATCTTCGTCAACAGCCGCCGCATCGCGGAGCGTCTGGCCGGGGCCTTGAACGAGCTTGCCGGGGAAAATGTCGCGCGCGCGCACCACGGATCGCTGGCCGCGGCGCAGCGCTCGGAGATCGAGGAGCTGCTGAAGGCGGGCAAGATCAAGGCGCTGGTCGCGACCTCCTCGCTCGAGCTGGGCATCGACATGGGCGCGGTCGACCTGGTGATCCAGATCGAAGCGCCGCCTTCGGTCGCGAGCGGAATGCAGCGGATCGGGCGTGCCGGGCACTCAGTGGGCGCGGCGAGCGAGGGCATCATCTTTCCCAAGTACCGGGCCGACCTGCTGGCCTGCGCCGCGGTGACCCGCGCGATGCACGAGGGGTTGGTCGAGTCGACGCGCTTCTTACGCAACCCGCTCGACGTGCTGGCGCAGCAGATGGTGGCGATCGTGGCGCAGCCGCCTGCGCTGGCCTGGCGGGAGCCGACTAAGAAAAAGCTGAAGGCCGAAATCGACGAGGAGCGCTCGCCGGGGCTCCACGTGGACGCGCTGTATGCAATGGTGCGGGCCGCCGCGCCGTATGCCGAACTGACGCGCGGCGCGTTCGAGGGCGTGCTCGATCTGCTGGCCGGGCGCTATCCGTCGGACGAGTTCGCCGAACTGCGCCCGCGTGTGACCTGGGACCGTTTGACCGGGATCGTCACGCCCCGGCAGGGCGCGAAGGGGCTCGCGATCCTGAACGCCGGGACCATTCCGGACCGGGGGCTGTACGGGGTATTTCTGTCGGGCTCGGAGAAGAAGCCCATCCGCGTGGGCGAGCTCGACGAGGAGATGGTTTTCGAGTCGCGCTCGGGCGACACGTTCATCCTGGGCGCGAGCACCTGGCGCATCGACGAGATCACGCACGACAAGGTGCTCGTTTCGCCCGCGCCGGGCGAGCCGGGCAAGATGCCTTTCTGGCACGGCGACAACGCGGGCCGGCCGCTCGAGTTCGGCCGGCGCATCGGCGCGTTGACGCGCGAGCTGCGCGCGCAGCCGCACAATGTCGCTCTGGCCCGGCTGGTTCGCGAGCACGACCTGGACGCGCGCGCGGGGGAAAACCTGCTGCGCTACCTGGCCGACCAGGAGATCGCCACCACCACCGTGCCGGACGACCGGACGATCGTGATCGAGCGCGTGCGCGACGAGCTGGGTGACTGGCGGGTGTGCGTGCTGACGCCCTTCGGCTCGCGGGTGCACGCGCCCTGGGCGATGGCGGTGACGGGGCGAATCCGCGCGAGCGGCGGGCCGGATGTGGAGGTGATGTGGGCCGACGACGGCTTCGTCCTGCGCTTCCCGGAGGCCGACAAAGCGCCGGACGCGGACATGCTCCTGCTGGATGCAGAGGAGGCGACCGGGCACGTGCTGCGGCAGCTGGGGGCGACTGCCCTGTTCGCGGCGAAGTTTCGCGAGAGCGCGGCACGCGCCCTGCTGCTCCCGCGCAAGCGGGCCACCGGCCGCGCCCCGCTCTGGCAGCAGCGTAAGCGCGCGTATGACCTGCTCTCGGTTGCGTCGCGGTATGCGGCCTTCCCCATGCTGCTGGAGGCGTACCGCGAGTGCATGCGGGATGTGTTCGACATGCCGGCGTTCCTGGAAACGCTGCGCGCGGTCGAGAAGCGGCAGATTCGCGTGCATGTGGCGGATACGCGGACACCCTCGCCGTTCGCGGCTTCGCTCTTGTTCTCCTACGTGGCGAACTATATCTACGACGGCGACGCGCCGCTGGCGGAAAGGCGCGCGCAGGCTTTGTCGGTCGACCAAGACCAGCTGCGCGAGCTGATGGGCGACGCCGACCTGCGCGAGCTGCTGGACCCGGACGCGATCGCCGAGGTGGAGGAGCAGCTGCAATCGCTCGGCGAGATCTCAGCGGCGCGGTCGATCGATGCCATGCACGACTTGCTGCTGCGGCTTGGCGACCTGAGCCGGGAGGAGCTGCGGCGGCGGACTGCCTCGGCGGAGGTCTTTGAGCAGGTCGAGCGCCTGACGCGGGCCCGGCGCGTACTGGAAGTGCGGGTCGCGGGCGAGAAGCGGTTGATCGCGGTCGAGGACGCGGCGCGGTACCGGGATGCGCTCGGGGTGCCTCTGCCGCCGGGGCTGCCGACCGCGCTGCTCGCGACCGTGGCGACTCCGGTTTTGGAGTTGGTCCGCAGGTATGCGCGGACCCACGGGCCGTTCACCCTGGGCGAGGTGCGGACCCGGTTTGGGCTGGACGAAACCATCGCCGACGCGGCCCTGCGGCAGTTGCTGCTCGACGGGAGGGTGGTCGAGGGCGGCTTCCGGCCCGGCGGTGTGCACCGCGAGTGGTGCGACGCGGAGGTGCTGCGGCTGATCCGGCGCAAGTCGCTCGCCAAGCTGCGCAAGGAGGTCGAGCCGGTGGAGCAGGCGATGCTCGCGCGGCTGGGAACGCACTGGCAGGGGGTCCTGCAAAAACGCCGGGGCTTGGATGCTTTGCTCGACACCTTGGAGCAGCTGCAAGGAGCGCCGCTGGTGGCGTCCCTTCTGGAAAGTACGATCCTACCCGCGCGGGTCGTTCGGTATTCGCCTGGGGATCTCGACACGCTGATCGCGGCGGGCGAGGTCGCCTGGTGCGGGCTCGATGCGTTAGGGGAGCACGACGGACGGATTGCGCTCTATTTGTCCGAACAGCTGCCGGTGCTGCGCGGGCCGCGCGCGGTGGACGCCGACCCCCTGACTGAGCGCGAGCAGGCCCTGGTTGCCCAGCTGAGCCGGGGCGGGGCAATGTTCTTCGCGCAGCTGCACGACTCGGTCGGCGGGGGCTACCCGGGGGAGACTCTCGACGCTTTGTGGTCGTTGGTCTGGCGGGGGATCGCGACCAACGATACCTTCCACGCGCTGCGGGCGTACGCGCAAAAGCCCGCTGCCGCCGCGCGGAACGGCAAGCGGGTCCACAATCAAAACTTCCGCTCGCGCCGGACCACTCCTCCAAGTGCTCAAGGAAGATGGACGCTGCTGCCCGCGGGCGACGCGCTTGCCTCACAGACGGAGTGGTCGCACGCTTTGACCCAGCAGATGCTCAACCGCTACGGGGTGCTCACGCGCGAGTCGGTGGGGGCGGAGAACGTGCCGGGCGGGTTTTCGGCGGTCTATGACGTGCTGAAGGCGATGGAGGAGTCGGGCAAGATTCGGCGCGGCTACTTCGTCGCCGGGCTGGGAGCGACGCAGTTCGCGCTGCCCGCCGCTGTTGATTTGCTGCGGTCGCTGCGGTCGGGGGCGGCTCCCGAACCGTCGGAGTTGGTCACGCTGGCCGCGACGGACCCGGCGAATCCCTACGGGTCGGTGCTCCCTTGGCCTGCCTTGCAGGGCGGGGAGCAGGACGGGAGCGCCGTGCGGACGCTGACCCGCGGCGCGGGGGCTTCGGTGATTCTGCGCAACGGCGAGCTGGTCGCGTACATGCGGCGCGGCAACCCGCACGTGCAGTTCTTCTTGCCGGCGGAGGAGCCGGAGCGCGGGCAGGTCGCGCGGGACCTCGCCGGCCACCTTGCCCAGCAGACCCAAGAGGAGATGCGGAGCGGCACGGAGGCGCAGCAGCGCGGGGGCTTGCTGCTCGCGACGATCAACGGCGAGCCGACGCACCTGCACTGGATGGCGCGGACGCTCCAGGACGCGGGTTTCCAGGCCGCGCCGATGGGCTTCAATGTCCGGCGGATCCTGCCGCCGGTGACTGGGAGGCCGGCCCATGCCTGAGGGCGATACGATCTTCCGCTCGGCCCGCGCGCTGGGCCGGGCGTTGCAGGGCAAGACAGTCACGCGTTTCGAGACGGCACTCGCCCCGCTCGCGAGCGTGAACGACAACACGCCGGTCGCGGGGCGGGTCATCGAAAATATCGAAGCCAATGGCAAGTGGCTGCTGATCCATTTCTCGAGCGACCTGATCCTGGTCACGCACATGCTCATGAGCGGGTCGTGGCACATCTACCGGACGGGCGAGCGCTGGCGGGTGCCGCGCCGGATGATGCGCTGCGTGATCGGAGTCGAAGACTTCGAGGCGGTCGCGTTCAACGTGCCGGTGGCGAAGTTCTATACCGCGCGCACGCTGGAGCGCGACAGCATGATCCCGAAGCTCGGGCCGGACCTGCTCCGCGCGGACTACGACGAGGCCGAGGCGCGCGCGCGCGTCCTGGCGCGGCCGGATGAAGAGATCGCGAGCGTGCTCTTGAACCAGCGGGTGCTCGCCGGGTTGGGCAACGTCTACAAGGTGGAGGTGTGCTTTCTGTGCGGGGTGCACCCGTTTCGGCTTGTTGCGTCCCTAAGCGCAGCGGAACTGGATTGTTTACTGTTCCAGTCGCTGAAGCTCATCCGGGACAATGTGCGCGAGTCGACGGAAGACCAGCCGCTGACCTATACCGGGGCGCGCCGGACGACGCGCTCCTCGAGCGAGGGCGCGCGGCTGTGGGTGTACGGCCGGCAAGGCCAGCCCTGCCGACGGTGCGGCGCGGCGGTGCTGATGCGCAAGCAGGGGCCGGATGCGCGGTCGACCTACTGGTGCCCGCAATGCCAGCCCAGCGACAAACCGGTCGCGGGGTGGGCGATGACGAGCGGGCGCAAGCGGGTGGGGTGCTGAGAGCGGATCGCGAGCTTTCGCTCACGACGCCCCACATCTCAAACGCGAGATGTGGGCACCGAAAACACTTCTTGCACCGAGAAGATTTTCGGTGCATACTCCAAGCATGCGTGCCAACGTCAACCTGAATACTCATGCCTACGATTTCGCTTCCAGCTACGCGCGCGCCAAGGGTCTACCCCTCGGTGCGGCAATCAGCGAGCTCTTGATCCGGGCAGAGCAAGCGCCCGAGCCGCCGTCTCCCATGCTGGTGACAGCCCCGAACGGCTTGCTGGTAAGGGCGAAGCGGGACGGTGACCAGGTCATCACACCTGAGATGGCCAAAGAGCTTGCAGAGGACGATTTTGACTAAGGCGACGGTCCACCTTCTGGACCTCAATGTCTTGCTGGCTCTTTTAGACCAACGCCACGCGCATCATGCAGCAGCGGAAGCGTGGTTCGATTCACCCGGGCTGCGATGGTCGCTATGCGCTTTCACGGAAGCCGGCGTACTGCGATTCTTCACTCGCCCAAAAACGGGTGGTCTGAGCATGGAACAAGCGACAGCTATGCTCGAAAGGCTGCAGCGAAGGCCAGGGTATTCCTTTCAGCCGATCCCCGCGCAGTGGCAGGCGCTGACGAAACCGTTTTCGAAACGGATCCACGGACACAACCAGATCACGGACGCTTACCTGCTTGGACTTGCCATTCAGGAAGGTCTGGTGCTGACCACGTTCGACAAAGCGTTGCTGCACCTGGCCGGAGAGCACGGGAAGCATGTATTCGTTTTGGAAACGAACTGAGCAGCGGACAGAGAACGGTTGTCGAATCAGGGCCGCTTACCAAAGGCAAGCCTTATTTCCGGTTCGGAGCGCTGATGCGCAAGGAGGACCCGGATACTAAAGCACGAATGCTATGCTCCGCCTATGCATCAGACTTTTCCGTCCACTTCGACCCAAGCAAGCTTCAGTACCGAAACTGATCTCCTGTTCAGCAACGCTGTCGCCTTCTACAACCTGCTATGCGATATGCGGGAGAACGGAGTCTCACTGCCAAATAGCGCAAAGAATACTGTATTTTTGATGCTTACCGAGCTTGCCTCTCACCATCATGCGGCAATCCTCAAGCTCGTGGAGACGCGAACACTTGTCTCGTCAGCTCTGGCATTGGTCCGTACTCTTATGGAGACGGTTGGCCGTGCTATTTGGGTTCACCGGCGTGGGAACGAGCAGAAACTCAGGCACATGATCAAGACACCGGGTTGTGACTTACCCGACTACTCCGCGATGTCGCTAGCCGTGGACCAGGAAATCACCGCGTTAGGTGCAGGTACTTGGTTTACCCTGCCACGGGAGCACTTGAACGAGTTGCATAGCCTCACTCACAGCGGGAAAGCCGTGCTAACAATGCTTATAGATTCAGACGGCGTCGTTACGCCTACATACCCGGTAAGAACGGTTCAGCTGCTCCTTCGACGCACCTCTTCGTTTGCTGCGTTGAGTGGCATCATCTATAGCCAAGCGACTTCTAGTTGCTGGGAAGAAAGGTCCGAAGGCGCAAAGGCGATTGCGGACCGGTACAGCGAGCTGTTTGGCACCGAGTGAGAAAGCAACATGCCCTACTGCGACGCTTCGTCGAGTTGGCGTAGTGATTAGTGCACGGACAAGTACCGGTAAACGCCGTTTCGGAAGCATCAATTGTGCGCTGAGCATTATAAACCACTACACCGTTGCATCGCAGGCGCAAGAAGCGGGGTTCGTAGTCTCTACACAGGCGTCAATACTTAGGCACCGAAGGATCAATCTCGCTTGCCCACCCAAGGATGCCTCCTGCCAAGTTTTCAACCTGAAAGCCCTGCGCCTTCAGCATTTCCGCGGTGTTCTGGCTTCGGCCGCCGGATTTGCACTGGGTCACGATGGTCCGGTCGCGGGGGAGCTCGCCGAGGCGCGCCGGGAGCTCGCCCTGGGGGATCAGGACGCCGCCGAGGTTGGCTAGCTGGTACTCCCAAGGCTCGCGCACGTCGAGCACGAAGGGCTGCTCACCCGCGTCGCGGCGGCGCTTGAGTTCCTGCACGGAAATCTGGTCGATGCCGTTTTGCTGGGGCAAGGGGGCTCCTTTGACTGCCTGTTCGGTTACGGACTCGGACGCGCCGGGGACGCCGCAGAACTGGTTGTAGTCGATCAGCTCGGTTACCGTCGGGTTGGGGCCGCAGACAGGGCACGCGGGGTTTTTGCGCAGCTTGAGCTCGCGGAAGCGGGTGGTCAAGGCGTCGACCAGCAGCAGGCGGCCGACCAGCGGCTCGCCGATTCCCAAGATCAGCTTGATCACCTCGGTTGCCTGGAGCGTCCCGACCAGCCCCGGCAGCACGCCCAGCACGCCGCCCTCGGCGCAGGAGGGGACCAGCCCCGGCGGCGGCGGCTCGGGGTACAGGCAGCGGTAGCAGGGGCCGCCGGGTGCCGCGAACACCGAGCACTGGCCCTCAAACCGGAAGATGGACCCGTAGGCGTTCGGAATGCCCGTCAGCACGCAGGCGTCGTTGACCAGGTAGCGGGTTTGGAAGTTGTCGGTCCCGTCGGCGACCACGTCATAGTCTTTGAAGATCTCCAAAGCATTCGCGCTCGTGAGCATCACGTTGTGTCTCACGATATTGAGCGACGGGTTGAGCGCGTGCAGTTTGTCGGCGGCGGAGTCGACTTTTAAGCGTCCCACGTCCGGGGTGGAATGGATGATCTGCCGCTGGAGATTGCTCGCGTCCACCGTGTCGAAGTCGACCAGGCCGAGGGTGCCGATGCCGGCCGCGGCGAGATAGAGCGCGAGCGGCGCGCCCAGCCCGCCGGTGCCGACGCAAAGTACGCGCGCGGCCTTGAGCTTGCGCTGGCCCTCGACGCCGACCTCGGGCAGGATCAGGTGCCGGCCATAGCGCTGGAGGTCGTCGGGGGTGAGCTCGGGGAGGGTGTCGGGTGGTGTTGCGGTCATCGTGGCCATGGGGTGATCCTTCAGTTTTTGAGATGACGCGACGTGTGCTTTCGGCTCAGATGCGGGCCATGCCGCCGTCCACGCCGAGCTCCACGCCGTTGACGAAACTGGAGTCCTCGGAGGCGAGGAATAGGGCGACGGCGGCGATCTCCTCGGGGCGGCCGAGCTCGCCACGCGGCACGGAGGAGCGGTAGTGCTCCCGTGTCTCCTCGGAAACAGCGCCCATGGGTGGCGTGTCGATCGTGCCGGGGCTGAGTACGTTCACCCGGATACGGCGGTCTCTCAGTTCCACAAGCCAGGCGCGCGCGAAGGGGAGCAGCGCGGCTTTGCTCGCGGCGTAGACACTGCGCCCCGGCAGGCCTTTGATCGTGCTTGCGAGCGAACCGTTCATCAGGATCGAGCCGCCGTCGCGCAGCAGCGGAAGCGCCTTTTGCACGGTAAAGAACGTTCCGCGCACGTTGAGATTGAAAACAGCGTCAAACCGCTCCTCGGTGGTCGAGCCGAGCAGGGTTGGGCCGCCCAGGCCGGCGCTGGCAAAGAGTACGTCGATGTGGCCTTTTTCCCGCCTCACGATGCCGTAAAGCCGGTCAAGGTCGGGGAGGCCGGCCGCGTCGCCCTGGACGCCGGTGACATTGCGGCCGATCGCCGCGACGGCTTGGTCGAGCCGCTCCTGCTTGCGGCCCGTGATGAAGACGTAGGCGCCTTCTTCCACGAACAGCTTCGCGGTCGCGAGCGCCATGCCCGAAGTCGCACCGGTGATCACGGCTACTTTCCCATCCAACTTGCCCAAGGAACCCCCTTTCCGCGCCGAAGGCGCTTATGCCCGGACGGCTAGTCCCGGCCAGCAGCCGCCGGCGATGGAGGGGATGATGGAGAGGGCGTCGGAGGGCTTGGTGGCGGTGGACTCTTTCTCCGGGAGGTAGCGGATGTCTTCGTCGTTGAGGTAGAGATTGACGAAGGCGCGGAGCTTGCCGTCCTCGGAGAACAGGTGGCGCTTGAGTTCGGGATGCGTGCCGGTGAGCTGGTCGAGCGCGGCCTGGACGGTGGGAGCCTCGACTTGGACGGTGGACTGCTGGCCGGTGAAGGCGCGCAGGGGAGTGGGGATGTGGATCTGCATGCGAGTTCCTCACAGGGGTAGATGTGCGCAAGCGGGTTTGCGGTGCAGGGAAGGGGGT
>CAXUEU010000061.1:0-18165 GCA_964250195.1 uncultured Acidobacteriaceae bacterium | reverse complement strand
GGTGGAGGGTAGAGGGTGGAGGGGAAAAGCGCAAGGCTGGAGGGTGGAGGCATCAGCAATCACATGGAGCTGGAGCCAAAGAGTTTCCCGCTGGAGTTTGTAGGGGCGAGAGCAACATGGGAGGCACGGCAGGATCCAATCCCTTCACCCTTCACCCTTCACCCTTCACCCTTCACCCTTCACCCTTCACCCTTCACCCTCCGATATGCACCATCGTGCGCCCCGGCTGGAGGAAGCCGGGCTCGCCGATGTGGTGGCGGGCTTCCTTCTTCTGGATCGTGGCGTGGATGAAGGCGGCGAGCTCCTCGTCCGAGCCGCCGCGGCGCAGGACCCCGTGCAGGTCGTGGTCGAAGTGCGAGAAGAGGCAGGTGCGGATGCGCCCGTCGGAGGTGAGCCGGACGCGGCTGCACGCGCCGCAAAAGGCGCTCGAAACCGGCGCGATCAGCCCGATCTCACCGACGCCGTCGTCGAAGGTGTAGCGGCGCGCGGTTTCACTCGGGTTGGTGGCGGGCATGGGGACGACCGGGCGCACGGCGGCGAGCCGGAGGAGCATTTCGCTCAGCGGCACCACCGTCTCCGGCGACCAGATCTTGTCCTCCTCGAGCGGCATGAACTCGATGAACCGCACTACCACGCCCTCGGCGCGCGACCACTCGGCAAAAGGGACGATCTGGTCGTCGTTCCAGCCGCGCAGGATGACGCAGTTGATCTTGACCGGCCCGAGCCCGGCGTCCTGGGCCGCCCGCACCCCGCGCATCACGTGATCGAACGAGCCCGGGACGCGGGTGATCCGCGCGAAGCGCTCCGGCTCGAGCGCGTCCATGCTCACCGTGACCCGGCTCAGGCCGGCCGCGCGCAGCGGCTTGGCCAGGGGCGCGAGCAGGTGGCCGTTGGTGGTCAGGGCCAGCTCCAGAGGCTTGCCTTCGGGGGTCCTCAGCGCGCTCAGCTCGCGGACCAGCTCGACCAGACCGCGCCGCAGCAGGGGTTCGCCGCCCGTGAGCCGGACTTTTTCGATGCCCATGGACGCGAAGACGCGAATCATGCGCAGGTAGTCGGCGAGCGGAAGCTCCGTGGGGCTAACCTCGTCCTCGCCATTGCGGCAATACACGCAGCGGTAGTTGCAGCGGTCCGTCACGGAGACGCGCAGGTCCGTCATCCTGCGGCCGAACTTATCCACCAGCCCCGGGCGCGGCTGTGCTCCGGGAGGCGGTAACGCGGTCGAAATGGGAAGTAAGCCGGCAGCCATTAGAGTCTCTGGTTCGATGCGACAGCCACGAGGTCGGGCGCAAACCCTCGCTCCGGCTTGCCCCTATACACATCTTTATGGGATTCTTACACATCGAGGAGACAACCCATGCGTACCAACATCGACATCGATGACACCCTCATGCGCGATGCCCTCGCGAGCGAAGGCTGCAAAACGAAAAAAGAGGTTGTGGAAACCGCGCTCCGCCTCCTCATCCAGATAAGGGGGCAGGCCGGTCTTCGCTCGCTCAAGGGAATCCTCAAAGACGACGGTTGGGATGGGGATCTGCACGAGATGCGGTTGAGCCGTTTTCCCGAGCCTGAAGACGAGCGATAGATGGTCATTGTCGACTCGACAGTTTGGATCGACTATCTGAAGCTTCACGAAAACGAGCACACGGTGTGGCTGGAGCAGCGCTTTGGCCGGGACGCAATCGGTTTGACCGACCTAATTCTCATGGAAGTCCTGCAGGGGGTCCGCAGCGATCGGCTGTTCAGGCAAGTACAGGACCGGCTTACCCAGATTGCTGTTTTCGATACCGGCGGCAGGGAGCTGGCGATAGCATCCGCGAAAAACTATCGCTACCTCCGCGCACGCGGTTTTACGGTCCGTAAACCCGTGGACTGCGTGATTGCCACATTCTGTATTCGAGAGGAGTACGCGCTTCTTCATCGCGACCGCGACTTCACGGCCTTTGAACACTACCTGGGATTGAAGAGCGTTCGGCCTATCCGGCATTGAACCTTCTTTCCGACCGCGAAAGCCCGGCTCACATTCCGGGTCGCTCCCCCGCGATCACCCTGCCCCATGGCCTGACCCCGCCTCCGCGTTTGCGAAACACCACCGCCCGGTGCCGACGCCAGTTTTCGTCGAGCGCTAGCAGGCGCCATTCCACCTCCGGCGCGAAGTGCTTCAGGATCGTGTCCACGGTCGAGTGCACGCGCAGCGCGGTCACGACGAAGTACAGAATCGGCGGCTCGGGCGAGAGCTCCACGCCGGGAAAGTAGCCGCCGCGGGCAATCTCGCCCGCGGCGTGGAGCGCGCGCACCCGCAGCCAGTAATCCAGCCCCTGCATGGGCATGTGCAGGTCCTCGCCGGTCTTGAGCTCCAGCACCGCCAGGCGGCCCTCGCGCGTAACGGCCAGCAGGTCCAGCATGCCCCGGTCGGCGGAGGCGAGCGCGGGCACTTGCGTGTACACCGGCACCGGCCGCAAGCCGGGTTCGAGCTCCGTGAGATCCGCGCGCAGCACGGCCTCGAGCCAGCGCTCCGGCTGCATGCGGTAGAGCGGGTCGCGCACGCTGCCGCCCGGGTGCCGGGACGCGAACAGCCGGACCAGCAGCGCGCGCAGGCCGTCCTCGGTGTCTCCCGATAGGGGCGTTTCGCTCGCCCCCGCGCCGAAGGTTATGCGGTCTTCGCGGGCGAAGGAGGTGGCGCTGACCCCGTGGCGCACCCGCGCGAACTCCAGCCCGTGCAGCCGGAAGCCGATCTCGACCGGTGAGCGCGGCAGCACCTCCACCCGCTCACGGTCGCCGGGCGCGAGCAGCCCCAGTACCCGCTGCACCGAGAGGCTCAAGCGCTCAAGCGCGGCCGCCTCACTGAAGGCCGAGGACAGATGAGCGCGCAGGTTGCCGGCGTCCACCGGTTCGGCTTCGACCAGTTCCTCCCGCGCTTCGTCGAGCTCCCACAACTCCCACTTGGCCGCGCCCCGGTGCAGGGAGCCGAGCCGTTCGCGCAGGGTCGCCGCCATGCCGGCGGGGGCGACCACCTTGACGCCCTCGACCACGCGCCGCCCTCCGGCGCGCTCCCGGCAACGCTCCAGCCACAGCACCGCCACCGTGAGCAGGCCGTCGACCGAGCTTTGCGTCTCCTCGCCGTTGATGCCGACCAGCGCCCACTGCGTCTGGCCCCGCTCCAGCAACCCACGCACGTAGGCCGGGCCGAAGGAGTGCTCCAGGTCCGCCGCGGCGAAGGCATCGGCCACCCTCAGCTCCGGCATGGCGCGCGCGAGCACGCGCCGCAGCAGGCCGACATACCGCTTCCTTGACGTGTCCCGCGCGGTCGGCGTCCGCTGGTCCCGGTCCGGCGCGAGCCGCAGGACCTGCGGTTTGGTCTGGCCGAATCGCTTGCACTCCAGGCGTAGCCCGCTCGCCCGCTCCTGCAGCCCCGTGACCGTGCGGACCAGGTTGCGCTCCTCGCTCCAGATCTGGAGCACGCATCGGCCGCCCGAGGCGTCGAGCGTCCACCGGCAGCCGCGGAGGTCGAACAGCACCGCGCCCTCTTCGACGACGCAGGCGCGCGGGTTGTCGGTCAGGAAGCGCTCGAGCGCGGCGGCGAGGCTCGCCGGGGAAACGAGCGGCGCGACGCGGGCGACGGAAGTGGCCGGGGCTGCCATGCGAGCTTCAGATTGAAGCCGCGCGGCGTTCCCGGCAAGAGTACCGCGGTGCGGCTTTTTCGCACCCGAGCAATCGGATCTGGCCGCCGGTGTGCAGGCGTGTACCCCGGGCTTTCTCGCGGTGCCATGGAAATGGTAGCTTCGCTATGCGCCGGCAGTTCGGCGGCAAAGGCTCGTTCCGGAGAGTGCCCCGCGCCGGGACAATCCTTTTTCCTGCATCTAGCAATCCGTCGCGCTCTGTGCGACGTTACATCAGCACGGTCGCGGGCCCAACCCCGCGCCGGAATGGAAGGCCATGGACAGCATCGAGTCAGTCATACGAAACAAGGTTTCCCGCCGCAAGTTTCTTCACGGCGTGAGCGCGGGCGTAGGTGTCACGGCGGCGGCGAGCTTGGCCGCGGGCTGCACCAATTCGCCCGGAACGATCGCCACGCCCGCCCCCGCGCCGACCCCCTACAACGACGTGGACATCCTGAATTTCGCGCTCAACCTGGAGTACCTGGAAGCCGAGTACTACCTCCGCGCGGCGACGGGCACGGGCCTGTCGGCGACCGACGCCGGCACGGGCGCGGGCACGGTGACCGGCGGCGCGCAGGTGACCTTCACCAGCACCGCGATCCAGCAGTATGCCGTCGAGGTCGCCAACGACGAGCTGCTCCACGTGCAGTTCCTGCGCAGCGCAATCACCGCCGCAGGCGCGACGCCCGTGAGCCGGCCGGCGATCGACTTTACCAACGCCTTCAACGCGGCTGCCGCGGCGGCCGGCATCGGGGCGAGCTTCAACCCGTTCGCCGATCAGAACAGCTTCGTGGTCGGTTCGTTCGTCTTCGAGGACGTGGGCGTGACGGCCTACAACGGCGCCGGTCCTCTCTTGACCAACAAAGCCTATCTGGCCGCGGCCGGGAGCATCGTGGCGGTCGAGGCCTATCACGCCGGGCTGATCCGGACGCTGCTCGCCTACCTGGGCGACCCGTATATCACCTACGCGAACCAGATCTCGGCCCTGCGCGGGCAGGCGAGCGCCGCGGTTTCGGGCTCGATTTCGGGCGCGGCGGAGACGCCGGTTTCCACCAACGGCGCGGTTTCGATCGTCGCGGCGGACTCGACCAACTCGCTGGCCTACAATCGCGCGCCTGACCAGGTCCTGCATATCGTGTACCTGAACGCGACGCCGGGCGCGGTGTCCAAGGGCGGCTTCTTCCCGAACGGCCTCAACGGCAACATCACCGCGTCGACCCTGTAACGGGCCTCAGAGACGGAGAAAACAATGGAATCCATGGCAGTCGAGCAAACAACGATCCCGAGCCGCCGGTCCGCCCTCCTGATGGGCGCTTCCGCGCTGGCCGGCCTGGCGCTGGCCCGCAACGCCTCGGCGCAGGCGGCCCCGGCCATCACCGACAACGACATCCTCAACTTCGCGCTCAACCTCGAGTATCTGGAGGCGCAGTACTACTCGCTCGCCCTCACCGGCGCGCCCATCAGCGCGACCCTGACCACGGGCATCAACGCGAACGGCGTGACGAGCGCGACCGTTTCGCCCGGCGGCCTGGTGGCGTACAAGCCGACCACCACCAAGGTCAACTTCACCACGCCGCAGCTGGCCGCCTACGCCGCGGAGACGGCGAACGACGAACTGAACCACGTCAAGTTCCTGCGGACGCAGCTGGGCGCGAACGCGGTGGCGCAGCCGAACATCGACCTGGTCGCCAGCTTCAACGCGCTTGCCAACGCGGCCGGGCTGGGTGCGGGCTTCGATCCGTTCGCGAGTGAAACCAATTTCCTGATTGGCTCGTTCATCTTCGAGGACGTCGGTGTGAGCGCCTATCTGGGAGCAGCGCCGGTACTGCAAAGTTCCGCCGTTCTGGCTGCGGCGCTCGACATCCACGCGGTCGAGGCCTACCACGCGGGCGCGGTTCGGACGCAGATCTTCCGCACCGGCGCGCCGGCAACGACGATCTCGCAGGCGATCGCGGCGACCCGCGCCAAGCTCGACGGCACCAACAACGACGATATCGGCGTGAGTACCGTCAACTACCCGACCCTGAACCTGCTCGGGTCCACGATCGTGGACGCGCCGGTTGCCACGGGCCGGGTCCTGCCGCGGACGCCCGCGCAGGTGCTCAGCATCGTCTACGGAGGCGGCGCGGCCGGTACCGGCGGCGCGTTCTTCCCCAACGGCCTCAACGCCTCCAACGCGGCGCTCCGCTAAAGCTTCTCCACAGGTTTCACCGAAAGGCGCTGGGCTCCATGCCCAGCGCCTCTTTTTTGTCCCTCGCCGTACAATTTCGCCATGGAAGCCAATGAGGTTCAGGAACTGCACGAGCAGCACGAACATGCCGCCGGGCACGCGAGCCACGAAAACGGCGGCCCGAGCCTCAAGCCCGTCAGCTTTACCATGTCCGTGCTGGCTGTGCTGGTGGCGGTAGTCACCGTGCTGGGCCACCGCGAGCACACCGAGGCCGTACTGAACCAGGCCCGGGCCAGCGACCAGTGGGCGCTCTACCAGGCCAAGAAAATCCGCCAAAACGACACGCAGCTGGGCGTGGATCTCCTGAGCTCGCTCGCCCTGCGCGACGGGCCCGGCGCGCAGGCCACCGTGGCGGCCTACAAGGCGCACATGGCGAAGTGGGCGCACGACCTGGACGAGTCGCAGGAGGTGGCCCATCGGTTCGAGGAGCGCGTGGAAACGGCGGAGAAGCAGGCCGGGCGCTTCGACCTGGGTGAGGCTTTGCTGGAGATCGGCCTGGTCGTGACCTCGATCACGCTGCTCACCCGGCAGCGGCTGTACTGGTCGCTGGGGATGGTTTTCGGGGCGTTGGGGCTGGTGGTCGTGGTCCAGGGATTCCTCACGCGCTAAGCGATTGCGGCGCCGCCCAGGTAGGCCGCCAGCAGTGTTCCGTCGGGCGCGAGGACGTTGAGGTCCGCGCGCCCGCCTTCCCGAAGCACGCCCGCGTCGAGCCCGGCCATCCGCGCCGGGTTCCGCGTGGCTGCGTGGACTGCCTCGGCCAGCGGCACGCCCGCGTCCCGCAAGTAATTGCGCAGCCCGGCATCGAGAGTCAGCGTCGAGCCGGCGAGCGTATCCTCCCCGGTAATCGCGCGGCCGCCGGCGACGCGTACGTCCAGCTCACCCAATTTGTACGCGCCGTCGGGCATGCCCGCGGCGGCCATGGCATCAGTAATCAGGATGGCCTTGGTCCGAGGCTTCGCGCGCGCGAACAGCTTCACCATCGCCGGCGCGACGTGAAAGCCGTCGCAGATCAGCTCCGCCCAAAGCTCGTCTGAAGTGAGCGCGATGCCCAGGATGCCGGGATCGCGGTGGTCCAGCCGGCGCATTGCGTTGAAGGCATGGGTGGCGGAGCGCGCGCCTGCCGCCACTGCTTCTTCCGCAAGCGAGGTCCCGGCGTCGCTGTGGCCGAGCGAAACCACCACCCCGCGCGCGACCGCGTGGGCGATGAGCGCGAGCGCGCCCGGCAGCTCCGGGGCGATCGTCATCAGGGCGACGCGGCCTTCCGCGGCCTCGAACATACGGTCGAAGAAGGGAATCGAAGGCTCCAGGAGGTCGTGCGCCGGGTGCGCGCCGCGCTTAGGGTGCGAGAGGAATGGGCCTTCCAGGTGGATGCCGAGCGGCCGCGCCCGGCCCGGCTCCGGCGCGCGGGCCAGCTCGCTCGCCATCCCGGCGAGCGACTTGAGCGTACTGTCCTTGCCCGCCGTGACGGTGGTGGGCAGGTAGGCCCCGACGCCGTGCCGGGCGATGAACGAGCCGACCGCCGCGAAGGCCTCCGGCGTGCCCTCCATCACATCGCGCCCGCGCGCCCCGTGCGTGTGAACATCCAGAAATGCGGGCGCGAGCGTCGCGCCGGGATAGTCCCGGTGCGCGGCCGCGGCGGGCAGTTCCTGCGTCAGGCGGGTGCCGAGCTCGACGACGAGGCCGCCCTCGATGACGACGACGGGGTCGGGGAGCAAGCCGTGTTCAGTGACGAGCGCATCGGCGGTGAGGAGGGTACGCATGGATGCCCCTAGAATACGGGCTATGGGCTCGAAGCGAATCGGCATTCATTTAGGCACCGCGGGCGGCGCGCACACCGCGGTGGAGCGGGCCGCGGAGCTTGGCGCGAACACCTTCCAGATCTTCACGTCGAGCCCGCGGACGTGGCGGGCGGCACCGGTCGCGCCCGAGGTGGCCGCGAAGATGCGCGCCCTGCGAGCCGAGCACGACGTGAACCCGGCCGTGGTCCACGCCAACTATCTCATTAACCTGGCCTCCATCAAGGACGACGTGGTCAGGAACTCCGCCGCCGCCTTCCGGGGCGAGGTGGAGCGGTGCCTGGCGCTCGGGGCGGAGTTTCTGGTGTTGCACCCGGGCTCGTGGAAGGGGCTGACCCGGGACGAGGGCCTGCGTCGCGCGGCCGGGGCGATCGAGCAAGCAGTCGAGGATTTGGACACGGCCGGCTTTACGCTGCTGCTCGAAAACACAGCCGGCGCGGAGTTCTCGCTCGGCGGCTCGTTCGAGCAGGTCGCGGAGCTGCGGAACCTTTTGGCGGCGCACCTGCCCGTGGGCGTCTGTCTCGACACCTGCCACACGCACGTCGCCGGCTACGACCTGGTGAGCGAAGCAGGTTGGGAGGAGACGGTCGCGGAGATCGAGCGGACGATCGGAGCCGCGAACGTGCGCGTTTGGCACGTGAACGATGCCAAGGCTCCGCGGGGGTCGAAGCTGGACCGGCACGAGCACATCGGCGAGGGCACCATCGGACCGGGCCCTTTCCGGCGGCTGCTCAACGATTCGCGCTTCGCGCACTGCGCGTTCATCGCGGAAACCCCGGTCGACGAGCCGGGCGACCTGGACCGGAACGTGCGCGCGCTGCAGGGCCTGGCGTCGCGGTTAGACTAGAGGTCCCATGATTGAGAGAAACGAGAAAATCCGCTATATCCCGTCGGAGATCGAAGCGCGCTGGGCCGAGCGCTGGGCCGCCGACCCCGAGCTGTACAGCGCCGAGCCGAACACCGCCAAGCCGAAGTACTACGTGCTGGAGATGCTGCCGTATCCCTCCGGGCAGCTGCATGTGGGCCATGTGCGTAACTACATGATTGGGGACGCGCTTGCGCGGTACAAGTGGATGCGTGGCTTCAACGTGCTGCACCCCATGGGCTGGGACGCGTTCGGCCTGCCGGCGGAGAACGCGGCCATCAAGAACGACACACCGCCGCGCGAGTGGACGCTGAACAACATTGCCGCGATGAAGAGGCAGTTCCAAAGCCTGGGTTTCGCTTTCGATTGGAGCAGGGAGATCACGAGCTGCCTGCCCGACTACTACCGCTGGAACCAATGGTTCTTCATCCGCATGTACGAGCGCGGCCTGGCCTACCGCAAGCAGAGCAAGGTGAACTGGTGCCCGCTGTGCGCGACCGTGCTCGCGAACGAGCAGGTGGTGGACGGCTGCTGCTGGCGGCACGAGGAGCAGCCGGTCGAGCTGCGGAATCTGGAGCAGTGGTTCTTCCGTACCACGGCTTACGCGCAGGAGCTGCTCGACGGGCTGGACGCTCTGCCCGGCTGGCCGGAGAAGGTCCGGACGATGCAGCGCAACTGGATCGGCCGGAGCGAGGGCGCGGAGCTGTCGTTCGAGGTCGAGGGGCAGCCCGGCGAGCGCATTACCGTTTTCACTACCCGGCTCGATACGATCTACGGCGCGACCAGCCTGCAGCTTGCGCCGGAGCACCCTTTGGTCGCGGCCTGGGCCGCCGCGGACCCTGCCTTGCGGGCAGAGGTGGACGCCATGCTGGAGCAGCAGCGGGCCGCCCGCGAGGCCGGCGACATGGCGGCGCTCGAAAAGCATGGCGCGCCCACCGGCCACTCCGCCCGCAATCCCTTCACCGGCGAGTTTCTGCCGGTCTGGATCGCCAACTACATCCTGTCTGACTACGGCACGGGCGCCATCATGAGCGTGCCTGCCCACGACGCCCGAGACTGGGAGTTTGCCGGCAAGTACGGCCTGCCCGTTCGGCGGGTCGTCGAGGTGCCCGGCGCGGAAAACGTACTGCCCGTGCTCGCCGATTCCGAGGACGGCGCGATGCTCGTCGACTCCGGCAAGTGGTCAGGGTTGGATTGCGCGGAGGCGCGCGCGCAGCTAAGCCAATTTGCCGCGAATGAGGGGTTTGGCCGCGCAACCATAACCTATCGCTTGAAGGATTGGGGCGTGAGCCGCCAGCGCTACTGGGGCACCCCGATCCCGATGCTCTACTGCGCCGGCTGCGGAATCGTCCCGGTGCCCGATGCCGAGCTGCCCGTCCTGCTCCCCGAAAACATCGTGATCACCCAGCAGGGCGGCTCGCCGCTCGCGCAGGTGCCGGAGTTTGTGAATGCGACTTGCCCGAAGTGCGGCGGTCCGGCCCGCCGCGAGACCGACACCATGGACACCTTCGTCGATTCGAGCTGGTATTTCTACCGCTACACGGATGCCCGCAACGACCGCGAGCCGTTCGCGAAGGAGAAGGCCGCGTACTGGTTCCCCATCGACCAATACATCGGCGGCGTGGAGCACGCGATCCTGCACCTGATCTACTCGCGGTTCTGGACCAAGGTCATGCGCAACCTCGGCATGATCGAAAACGCGGAGCCCGCCGCGCGGTTGTTTACGCAAGGCATGGTCATCAAGGACGGCGCGAAGATGTCCAAGTCGCGCGGCAACGTCGTCTCGCCGGACGACATGATCGCCCGCTACGGCGCGGACGCCACGCGCGCCTACGCCCTGTTCGCCGCGCCGCCGGACCGCGACCTGGACTGGCAGGAGGACGGGGTCGCCGGGGTCTCGCGATTCCTGGCCAAGCTGTACCGGTTCGTACTCAAGCACGCCGCGCCCGGGCCTGACGCGCCGGCAGCTCCCGCGACTCCCGCCGAAGAGCAGGTGCTCCGCAAGCTCCACCAGACCATCCGCAAGATCACCGGCGACTTCGACGACCGCTGGCACTTCAACACCTCGATCGCGGCGATCATGGAGCTGCTCAACACGCTCACCGCACATGAGGAAGCCCTTGCCTCGCCGGCGATCGCCCGCCATGTTCTTCGCAGACTGGTCCTGCTGCTGGCCCCATTCGCGCCCTACCTGGCATGCGAATTGTGGGCCGCACTGGGCGGGGAAAACCTGCTCCGGACGCCATGGCCCGCGTTCGACGAGGCGCTGGCCCGCGAGACCGAGGTGGAGTTTCCCGTGCAGATCAACGGCAAGCTCCGCACCGTGGTGCGCCTGGCCGCCGGTGCCGGCGAGCCCGCCCTGCGCGCGGCCGCGCTCGGCGACGAGAAGATTCAGGCCGCGCTCGCGGGCAGGCAGGTCGTCAAGACGATCGTGGTCCCGGGCAAACTCGTGAATCTCGTGGTCAGGTAAGCCCGTCCTAGAACGGGTGACCGCACAAGGGCAAGCCGTGGCGGGTGCGCGATCAGCCGCCCGCTGGCTGGGCGGCCACCCTCTGTTTCTCGAAATCCAGCAGCGCCCCGGCCTGCTGCTGCGGGAGGTCGCCTGGCGCTGGACATGCGGCAGCCTGCTGCTCGGGCTGGCCGGATTCACTGCCTGGCGGGTGTGGACGGCCGCCCTTCCGGCGCTCCGGGCCACGGGGCTGTTTCTGGTCACGCCCGACTCACTGCTCGCCGACCCCACCCAACTCGCCTCCACGTTGCCCGCCGCGTTCGACGTGCTGTGGCGGCCTCTCGCGCGCGCCGCCTCCGGCGTGGCTCCGCTTGCGGTGTTCCTGTGGGTCTGCGGCTTTGCTCTGGGCCGCGCGCGGGTTTTGGCCCATTTCGACCCACGCCTGCCTCGGCGTCCCTGGCTCCTGGCCCAGTTCGAGGCGGTGCGCCTCGCGGGACTCCTCCTGGCCGCCGCCGGCTGGGCCGGGCTGACCGAGGGCGCATACGCGCTCACGTTCCGGGGCGAGGACGCGCACATCCTGCTCTATCTGGCGTTGCTGGGGCTCATCACGTTCGGCATGGGCAGGCTTACGGGCCGCTTCCGCCGCGTGCTGTTCATCGGGCTCGCGCTGGCGCTGGTCCAGTCGCGGCCCCTCGGTCCCGCACTCCTTCGCGCCTGGCGCATGGATGGGCACACCCGCATCGTTCCCTTGCGCAAGGCGGTCGGGCGCATCCGCGCCTCCATGCTCGCCGCTGCCGTGGTGCTCGCCTTCGTGCCCGCGCCCTTCCACTTCGGATGGGCTCTGGCTGCCTGGTGGCTGCTGTTCTCGCTCCCGCCGTTGGTGGCCGCCGACGCCTGGCGTCTCGGCGCGTTTTTCGCGCTCCTGCGCGCCTTCCAGGCCGAGAAAGCGAACCCGTAAACTGGCTCCGTGACCTCTTCCTCGATCGCGATCCTCGACTTCGGTTCCCAGTACACCCAGCTCATCGCGCGCCGCATCCGCGAGCTCAACGTGTTTTCCGCCGTGCTGCCCTGCACCGCGCCGCTCGCCCAGATCGAAGCCCTGCGCCCGCGCGGCATCATCCTCTCCGGCGGCCCTTCCTCGGTGTACGACGCGCACGCCCCGCAGGCCGACCCCGGCATCCTCGCGCTGGGTCTGCCCGTGCTGGGCATCTGCTACGGCCTCCAGTACCTCGTCCACACGCTCGGGGGCAAGGTGGAGCCGGCGGTCCGGCGCGAGTACGGCGATGCCGAAGTATCCATCACCGACCGCTCGTCTCAGCTTTTCCAAGGCTTGCCGGACACCCTGCGGGTCTGGATGTCGCACGGCGACGAGGCGCTCGCGCTTCCGCCCGGCTTCCATGCCACCGCGAAGACCGCGAACGCGCTCGCAGGCATTGCCGACCCGGAGCGCGGGATCTGGGCCGTGCAGTTCCACCCGGAGGTCCACCACACCCGGCAGGGAACAGAGCTGCTGCGAAACTTCGTCTTCGGCATCTGCGGGGCCGCCGCCGACTGGACCCCGCAGCACTTCATCTCGGAGACCACGGCGGCGATCCGCGCGAAGGTCGGCGATGGCCATGCGATCTGCGCGATTTCGGGCGGCGTGGACTCGTCCGTCGCCGCCGTGCTGGTCGACCGTGCCATCGGCAAGCAGCTTACCTGCGTCTTCGTCGACAACGGCGTTTTACGCAAGGGCGAGTTCGAGAAGGTGCAGGCGAACCTGCGCGGGAAGCTGGGCCTCAATCTCGTCGCGGTCGACGCGCGCGAACGCTTCCTGGCCAAGCTGGCCGGCGTCACCGATCCAGAGCAGAAGCGTAAGGCGATCGGCCGCGAATTCATCGAGGTCTTCGATGACGAGGCCCTTCGCATCGCAGAGACGAACGATGGAGTCGACTGGCTGGTCCAGGGCACCCTCTACCCCGACGTGATCGAGTCCGCCTCGGTCCACGGCCCGTCGCACGTCATCAAGAGCCACCATAACGTCGGCGGCCTGCCGGAAACGATGAAGCTCAAGCTCATCGAGCCCCTGCGCGACCTGTTCAAGGACGAAGTCCGCCGCATCGGCCGCGATTTAGGAATGCCCGAGGACATCTTGGCCCGCCAGCCTTTCCCCGGCCCCGGCCTGGCCGTGCGCATCCTCGGCGAGGTCACCGCCGAACGCGTCGCGACGCTCCAGGCGGCCGACGAGATCGTGGTGGACGAGATCAAGGCCGCCGGGCTCTACAACGAGATCTGGCAGGCCTTCGCGGTGCTGCTGCCGGTGCGCAGCGTCGGCGTCATGGGCGACCAACGCACCTACGCCGACGCCTGCGCCATCCGCGCCGTGCACTCGGAAGACGGCATGACCGCCGACTGGGTCCACCTGCCGTATGAGGTGCTGGCCCGCATCTCCAACCGGATCGTGAACGAGGTCCGCGGCATCAACCGCGTGGTCTACGACGTCACCTCCAAGCCGCCCGGCACCATCGAGTGGGAGTAGTGCCGACGCCACACTCCCAAGCCGCATCCGATTCCACATGGATGCGGCACAGGAGAAGGTCTATGGGTAAGCTGGACTCGCGCGTGGCGATCGTGTCGGGGGCCGGATCGGGTATCGGAGCAGGCGTCGCGAAGCGTCTGGCCGGGGACGGAGCCCGCGTCGTGGTGGACTATATCGGCAGTGATGAGGGCGCGAAGGCGACGGTGGCGGCCATTGCCGAGGCCGGCGGGAAAGCGATGAGCTTCGCGGCAGACGTCACGCAACCGGACCAGGTACACGCGCTCGTGGACGCGGCGTACAGCAGCTACGGCGGCTGCGACATCCTGGTCAACAACGCCGGGATGGAAAAGAAAGCCGCTTTCTGGGACGTCGCGGAAGAAGACTACGACAAGGTTCTCGGCGTCAACCTGAAAGGCCCGTTTTTCCTCGCCCAGGCCTTTGTACGCAGGCTGCGCGACGCCAAAAAGAAGGGCCGCATCATCAACATCAGCTCCGTGCACGAGGACATGGCCTTCCCCGGCTTCGCGACCTACTGCATGAGCAAGGGCGGCATGCGCATGATGATGCGCGACCTCGCGGTGGAGCTCGGCCCGCTCGGCATCACGATCAACAATGTCGCGCCGGGCGCGGTCGACACGCCGATCAATCGAAGCCTGGAGCACGACTCGCGGGAGATGGCGCTGCTCGAGAAGAACATCCCGCTCGGTTCCATGGGCACGGTCGGCGACATTGCCGGTCTGGTCGCATTTCTGGCGTCCGATGAAGCCGCCTACATTACCGGGGCGACCTACACCATCGACGGTGGGCTCAGCCGCTCCTACCACGAGCAGTAAGCCATGGCGCAAAAGATCGAAGACTACGGCCTGATCGGCGACTGCGAGACCGCGGCGCTGGTCGGCAAGGACGGCTCCATCGACTGGCTGTGCTGGCCCGACTTTTCCTCCGACGCCTGCTTCGCGGCCCTTCTGGGAGACGAAAACAACGGCCGCTGGCTGTTGGCGCCGGCCGAGGAAGGCTGGACCGCGACCCGGCGCTACATTCCCCGTACTCTGGTGCTCGAAACGCGCTGGACCCGCGGCGAGGACGTCGTGCTGGTCACGGACTTCATGCCGTCGCGGGGCGGCCACTCGCACATCGCGCGCAAGGTGGAGTGCCTCGCGGGTGAGGCCCCCATGCGCATGGAGTTGGTGCTGCGCTTCGGCTACGGGCGGTCCATCCCCTGGGTCACGCGCGAGGGCCATGCCACCCGCGCCATCGCCGGAGCCAACATGACTCTGCTGCGGACCGACCTCGAAACCCACGGCCGCGACCAGCGCACCGAGACCACCTTCACCGTCAAGGAGGGCAGCCACGTCTGGATGACGCTCTCCTACGGCCACTCCGCCGGGGCTGACCCGCCGGAGATCGACCCCGATGCGGAGCTCGAAGAGGCCAAGCGCACCTGGTCCGAGTGGGCCCAAAAGTGCGCCGGTGCCGGCCCTTACACCGAGGCCGTGGAACGCTCGCTCATCACCCTCAAGGCCATGACCTACCGGCCGACAGGAGGAGTCGTAGCGGCAGTCACCACCTCGCTGCCGGAGCAGCTGGGCGGCCCGCGCAACTGGGACTACCGCTACTGCTGGCTGCGCGACTCCACCTTTACCCTGCTCGCGCTGATGAACGGCGGCTTCTACAAGGAGGCCGAAGCCTGGCAGGACTGGCTCCTGAGGGCCATCGCCGGCTCCCCCGAGCAGGTGCAGATCATGTACGGCATCGCCGGCGAGCGCCACCTGCTGGAGTGGGAGGTGCCCTGGCTCGCCGGCTACGAGGGCTCAAAGCCGGTGCGCATCGGCAACGCCGCCGCCGAGCAGCTCCAGCTCGACATTTACGGCGAGGTCATGGATGCGTTTTTCCACGCGCTCGCCGCCGTCAAGGCCCCGCGTTCGGTCGACCTGCACTTGCAGGAGCTGCTGATCGAGCACCTGCTGACGATCCGGCAGCAGCCGGACCAGGGCATCTGGGAGACCCGCAGCGGCGCGCAGCACTTCGTCTACTCGAAGATGATGGCGTGGGTCGCGCTGGACCGGGCCATCGCGATCGCCGAAACCACGGGCAGCGACGTGCCGCTCGCCAAGTGGCGGGCCGCCCGCGACGAGGTCCACGCGGAGGTGTGCGCGCGCGGCTTCAACCGAAAGCTGGGCAGCTTTACCCAGGTGTACGACGGCGAGGAGCTCGACGCC
Source organism: uncultured Acidobacteriaceae bacterium (assembly GCA_964250195.1). Lineage (GTDB taxonomy): Bacteria > Acidobacteriota > Terriglobia > Terriglobales > Acidobacteriaceae > EB88. The sequence continues at coordinate 2,432 of CAXUEU010000061.1, read as the reverse complement.
GCCCTGCTGCTGATGCCTCAGGTGGGCTTCCTGCCGGCCATGGACCCTCGCGTGAAGGGCACCATCGAAGCGATCGAGCGAACCCTGATGCGTGACGGACTCCTGCTCCGCTATGACACCGGTCGGTCCGACGACGGGCTGCCGCGGGGCGAGGGCGCGTTCCTGGCCTGCTCGTTCTGGATGGTGAGCTGCCTCAAAATGATCGGCCGCGAGGCCGACGCGCGCAGGCTCTTGGAATCGCTGCTGGCCTTGCGCAACGACCTGGGCCTGCTTTCTGAGGAGTACGACACCGCCCGCAAGCGCCAGGTGGGCAATTTTCCCCAAGCTTTCTCGCACATTGCCATGGTGAACGCCATCTTCGACCTCGAGTCGAGCGAGCAGGACGTCCGCCGGCGCCACCAGCGGTCGACCCGCCCGGCCCCGCCCTCCGCGCAGCCAACCCCGGAGCTCGACCCGCAGCCCGCGAACGCGCCCGACGCCCCTGCATCGTAGTAACGAGAGGTAAGCATGCACGAGTTTCGAGTTTGGGCACCGCGGGCGAAGAAGGTCGAAGTCGGGGTCGGCGGCAAGATGCACCCATTGAACACCGATGAGGGCGGCTGGTGGTACGCCGAGGTCGAGGAGGCCGGGCCGGGCTCCGACTACTACTACCAGCTGGACGGCGACGAGCTGAAGCTGCCGGATCCCCGCTCGGAGTTTCAGCCGGAGGGCGTTCACGGCCCCTCGCGCATCGTCGACCATGCCGCGTTCGGCTGGACCGACTCGAAATTCAACGCCAGGGCCTACCAAAGCGCCATTCTTTACGAGCTGCATCTCGGGACCTTCACCCCGGGCGGCACCTGCGATTCCGCCATTGAAAAGCTGGACTACCTGTGCGAGCTCGGCATCACGCATGTCGAGCTGCTGCCCTTCGCGCAGTTCCCCGGCAAGCACGGTTGGGGCTACGACGGGGTGGACCTGTTCGCGCCGCAGAACTCCTACGGCGGGCCGGACGGGCTCAAGCGCTTCGTCGACGCGGCCCATTCCAAGGGACTGGCGGTGATCATGGACGTGGTTTACAACCACTTCGGGCCGGCTGGGGCGTACGTCAGCAAGTTCGGCCCGTACCTGACCGCGGAGCACAAGACGCCCTGGGGCGACGCGGTGAACTTTGAGACTGCCGGTTCGTATGAGGTCCGGCGATTTTTCTGCGACAACGCACTCATGTGGCTGCGCGACTACCACCTCGACGGCCTACGGCTCGACGCGGTCCACGCTTACATCGACCGCTCGGCAATCCACTTCATGGAGCAGATCAACGCGGAGGTTCACGCGCTCCAGGCCCAAACCGGCCGGCCGTACCTGATGATCGCCGAATCCGACCTGAACGACCCGCGCCTGGTGCGCTCGCGCGAGGCGTACGGCTACGGCTTCGACGCTCAGTGGTCCGACGACTTCCATCACGCGCTGGTGACCGTGCTCACCGGCGATCGCAGCGGCTACTACGCGGACTTCGGCGAGTTCGCCGACTTGGGCAAGGCGCTCGCGCAGGCCTTCGTCTACGACGGCGAGTTCGCGCCCTCCCGCGACCGCATCCACGGGCGGCCCGCGACCAATCTGCCCGGCTGGCACTTTTGCGGCTATTCGCAAAATCACGACCAGATCGGCAACCGCGCCAAGGGCGAGCGCTTCGAGCACCTGACCGACGTTCCCCGCGCGAAGATCGCCGCCGCGCTCACGCTGCTCTCGCCGTTTCTGCCGATGCTCTTCCAGGGCGAGGAGTGGGCCGCCTCCACCCCGTTCCAGTACTTCACGGATCACGAGGACGAGGAGCTGGGGCGTCTGGTCTCCGAGGGGCGCAAACGCGAGTTTTCGCAGTTCGGCTGGGATCCATCGGAGATCCCGGACCCCCAGCACGAAGGCACCATCGAGGCCTCGAAGCTGAAGTGGGACGAACTCGGCGGCGAGAAGCACGCGGACATGCTGCGCTGGTACCGGGATCTGATCGCGCTGCGCAAATCCCGCCCCGAGCTCACCGACGGCGTGCTGGAGCAGGTGGACGTGGACTTTGATGAGGAGGACCGGTGGTTCACGATGCAGCGCGGCGGGATCGTCGTGGTGTTCACGCTCGCCGAGCAAGGCTATTCGGCCGGCTTGGACGAGAGCGTGGAGCTGCTGCTCGCCTCCGACCCGGGGATCACGGTCGAGGAGGGCAAGCTGACGCTGCCGGGGGTGGGGGTGGCGGTGTTGTCGGTGGGGTAATCCGGCTCACTTCGAGCGGAAGCTGCCCGGAGCTGGAGCCGTTCGGGGTCATCCTGAGAGGGTGTGTGCGAAGCATCCTTTGCCCCCGATCAAAGCTAAATATGGGTCATCCTGACGAGCGAAGCGAGAAAGGACCTGCTTTTTCGGCGTATGCGGAGGGAAAGTAGGTCCTTTGGCGCAAAGCGCTGCCG
>CAXUEU010000060.1:0-18212 GCA_964250195.1 uncultured Acidobacteriaceae bacterium | reverse complement strand
GCGTGGGGCGGGGGGAGTGAGCGATGGATGCCGTCGAATGCCGGGAGTCGATCGGCCAAGCCGCGACCGGGGAGCGCAAGTACATCCGCTACTTCGACGGGCGCGGGCATTTCGCGCACCTCGCAGTTCGGCTCAGCCCGGCACCCGGACCCGTCTGCCCCGTCGACCGGGAGCACTCGCTCACGATACCCGAGCCCTGCTCTCTCGCCGCGCGGCATGCGATCGCGGAAGCCCTGCTGCATGGACCGCTGCGGCGGCTGCCCATGTGGGGCGTGCGCGTTGCATGTCTCGCGGGAACTTACCTGGAGCGCTTCTCCTACCCGGAAGCCTTCGCGATGGCGGCGCGCATGGCTCTGGACGATGCGCTCTCCCGTGCTCTCCCCGTGCTCGTGGAGCCGTGGACGCAAGCGCTGCTGCGCGTCGACCGACGAGCGCTCCTCTCCGTCGCGGATACGCTTACCGCGCTGCTCGGAACTTTCCAGGTCGAAGTAGCCCGCCGGGATTACTTCACCTTGCAGGTTCAACTCCCTATGCGGCTCACACCTGTGCTTCAGAACGCATTGGGCCTGCGCCGGCTTGAACTTATCCCGTTGCCGCCCGAGCTGGCTTACAGACCGGTCAGGGCTAAGTGGGAGGTGCAGCCCAACGCCACACACGGGTGGGACGAGTGGACCTAAGTCGGCCTATTTGGGCACGACCTCGATCTCGAACACCTTCGGCCATTGCTTGCCTGTGACGAATATACGGTCATGCTCCGCGTCGTAAGCGATGCCGTTCAGGACAGACTCGCTGTCGACGCGCTCCGCGTCGGGGAGGATGCCCGCGAGGTCGACCCAGCCCAGCACGCGGCCGGTTTTCGGCGAAATGCGCGCGATCCGGTCGAAGTGCCAGACGTTGGCCCAGATTTCGCCGTGGATCCACTCAAGCTCGTTGAGCTGGGAAATAGGCTTCGCGCCGTCATGGACGGTGATGCTCCGCGTCTCGGCAAAGGTGGCGGGCGAGCGGAAGCGCAGGGTCGCCGTGCCATCGCTCGTGATGAGCTCGCGGGCGTTGCGGGTCATGCCCCAGCCCTCGCCCGTGTAGGAAAAAGTCCCGACAGGGCGCAGCGAGAACCGGTCGTAGACGAAGCCTTGGTGCGACTGCCAGGTCCACTCCAGCAGGTTCGGCCCCGCATCCACGATGCCTTCGCCGAAGTCCTCCGGGGCGAGCTCGCTGTGCTGAAGCATCCGGCCTGTCGCGGGGTCGGTAACGAGCACGGCGGAGTGCCCGGCCAGACCGGTGCCTTCGTAGAAAAGTCCGTCCCGGAAGAAGAAGCCCTCGGTGTAGCTCTCGGTCGAGTGCGGGTAAGTCGCGACCACGCGGTAGCCCGCGACGGGCGCTCCGGCGGCGAGAAGGAAGGCAAGCAACACGGGACCCATCGTATCCGGCTGCTAGACTCGCCCTCAATGGCTGCGGAGGCGCATACGGCGGAGCTGCGGGATGTGTCGCACGTCTACGGCGGCGTGCCCGTCTTACGCCATGTCGCCGCGCGTCTTGCGCCCGGCCGGTGCTCGCTGCTGCTGGGGCCGAACGGCGCGGGCAAATCGACGCTTTTGCGCATTCTGGCCGGGCTCTTGCGGCCTTCGTTCGGCCAGGTCCGGCTGTGGGGGCAGGAGGCGGAGGCCGCGCGCGAGCGGGTCGGCTACATGAGTCACGCGCCCATGCTCTACGACGAGTTCTCGGGGCTTGAGAACCTGCGCTACTTCGCGGCCCTGTACGCGCCTCGGCCTTGCCTCACGCCTCGGGCCGCGATGGAAGCGGTGGCCCTCGACCCGTCGCTGGCAAGGCCGGTCCGGGCCTACTCGCAGGGGATGCGGCAGAGGCTTTCGCTGGCGCGGGTGCTGATGCCGCGGCCGGAACTGCTCCTGCTCGACGAACCGTTCTCGAACATGGACGCGGCGAGCGCGCGAACCATGCTCGCGTTGCTGGCCCGTGAGCGCGACCGGGGGACAGCCATCGTGCTGACCACGCACCAGCGCGAGCTCGCCGAGCCGCTCGCGGATGAGCTGCTGACGCTTGAAAACGGCGGGCTGCGGCAGTTGGCTGCGCGCTGACCTGGGAACGAAGTTTGCTGACGCAGCGCAGCCCAATGAACTTTCGGATACAAACACAGGGTCATCCTGAGGAGCGCGGCGACGAAGGATCTGCTTTTTCGGGCGAGCCCGGGCAAAAGCATATCCTCCGTCGCCGCTCAGGATGAGCCCATTTGCCAGGCGCAAAGAAGTCGCTTGAAGCAAGCGTTTAGGCTTGGAACCGTGAGCAAAACCAACGCAGCCCGCCTGCTCGACTCGCTCGGCATCGCGTATGAACTCCTGCGTTACGAGGTCGACCCGGACGACTTGACCGCGGCGTCCGTCGCGCGCAAGCTGGGCCTCGCGCCGGAGCAGGTTTGGAAGACGCTGGTCTGCGCGCTCGGGCCCGGCGGCGCGCATGCGTTCGCGGTGCTGGCCGGGGCCGACGAGCTCGACCTGAAGAAGCTGGCCCGGGCCGCCGGGGTGCGCTCGGCCGCGCTCGCGCCGCTGCGTGAGGTGCAGACGCTCACGGGCTACATCCGGGGCGGGGTCACGGTGCTCGAGGCGAAGAAGCCTTTCCCCGTTTTCGTCGATAGGACCATCGAGCTCTATGAAAGTATCAGCGTTTCGGCCGGGCAGCGCGGGCTGCAGCTGCTGCTCGCCCCGGCGGACTACCTCCGCGCAACGAAAGCAATCGCGGCCGACCTTACATGAAAACCTACATTCGCGCAGTCCGAACCCAGCTCGCGAAGGATCTGCGCCTGGAGTGGCGGTCGAAGGACGCCCTGAATGCCATGCTGTTCCTGGCGCTGCTGGTGGTGGTGCTGTTTTCACTCGCCTTCGACCCCACGCGGGCCGCCTCGCGCGAGATCGCGGGCGGCGTGCTGTGCGTGGCCATCCTGTTCGCGGCCACCGGCGCGCTGAACCAGGCTTGGGCGCGGGAGCTTGCCGGCGGCGTGCTGGATGCGCAGCGGATGAGCCCCGCGCCGCCCTCCGCGCTGTGGCTCGGGAAGGTGCTGGCGAACTTCCTGTTCGTCACGACGGTGGAGCTGGTGCTGGCACCGCTGTTCGCGGTCTTCTACAACCTGCGGATCAAGGGCGAGCCTCTGATGCTGCTCGCGATTCTGCCGCTGGGCACCTGGGCGTTGGTTGGCAATGGGGTGTTCTTCGCCGCGCTCTCGCTCCGGGCTCGCTCGCGGGAGCTGCTGCTGCCGCTGCTCTTGTTCCCCATCTTCATCCCGGCGCTGCTTGCGATGACCTCGGGCGCGGGCGCGGTGTTCACGGGCGAAAGCGACCCCGGTCTGTGGGTTCGGCTGCTGGCCGGCTACGACCTGATTTTCACGACGGCGGCGGTGCTCCTGTTCGGCCTGGTGCTCAACGCTGAAGTCTGACGGGTCGAAGCCTGCGAGTGCTGCGGCGCGCGCGAGTGCGCCTTGAGCAGCGAGGCAGCCGATGCGATGACCAGCCAAGCGCCGACAATGAGCGCGGCCAGGGTGAGCACCAGCCGCACGCCCCGGCGGTCGCCCGGCTGATGGTTCTTGCTGAAGCGCCGGCCCAGGTTGAACTGGCCGGCGATTCCGATCACGAACATCACCAGCCCGATTACCAAAACAAGAGTCGCCATGCCGTCTGCCTCGTTCTTTGAAGTCGATTTCCGTTGGGATGCGCGAGCGCGCCCGTCCGCAATTTACACTAGCGAAGCGATGGGGAGCGGACGAAACTTGCGCACAATCTGGATCGCGGCGGCGCTGCTGGTGCTCGCCGAAGGGCTGCGCGTGGCCTTCAGCGTGCCGGCCGACGCGGCGCAGGGCGACCTGAGCCGTATCTTCTACTACCACTTCCCTTCCTGGATCGGCACCTCGGTCTTCTTCGCGCTCAACCTGCTGTGCTCGGCCGCGTACCTGGTCTGGCGGCGCGCCAAACCGGCGCTCGCGCTCCGGGCCGACGCGCTCGCCGTTGCCGGGGCGGAGATGGGTGTGGTGTTCTGCACGGTGGGGCTGGTCACGGGTTCGCTGTGGGGCCGCGCGGCTTGGGGCATCTGGTGGACCTGGGACGAGCGGCTCACCTCCACGCTGATCCTGTGGCTCATTTACCTGGCCTATCTGGTCCTGCGCTCCTTCGCCGACGGAGCCTCGATGCGCACCCTCGCCGCGGTCATGGCGATCTTCGGCTACCTGGACGTGCCGCTGGTGTACATGAGCACGCGCTGGTGGCGCACGCAGCACCCAGCCCCGGTGTTCGCGGGCGGCCCGGGCACGGGCATGGACGCGAGCATGATGCCGGCCGTCTGGTGGAACATGGCGGGCTGGCTCCTGTGGGGCGGCTTCGTGGCCGCGCTGCGGTACCGCTCGGTGCTGCTGCGCGAGCGGGACAACGCTGCGGCGACAGAGCGCCTGCTGGCGGTCCCGTCCTTCGCGGCGAACTCGCTGCCCGAGGGGGACCGCGTTTGATCGGCTTCTGGGCCGCGTACACCCGTGACATGGCGCACCGGCACGTGCTGCTGGCCTACGGTTTTGCTTGGGCCGTGCAGCTCGGCTATCTTGCGTTTGTGCTGGTTCGGGCGCGAGCTCGCGCCGGCCGGGTACACTAAAAGCCTGCGAGAGGTCCGAAGATGCTGGTCGTCATGAAGTCGCACGCGAGCGAGGAACAGATCGCCGCCGTCTGTGAGCAAATCGAGCGCCTTGGTTTGCGCCCGCACCCGCTGCCCGGCGCACAGCGCACCGCCATCGGCATCACCGGCAACCGCGGCGAGGTCGATCACTCCTCCTTGTCTGAATTATCCGGCGTCGCCGATGTGATTCGCGTCTCGAAGCCGTACAAGCTGGTTTCCCGCGACGTCAAGGAAGAAGACACCATCATCCGCTTCCCCGGCACCGACATCACCGTCGGCGGACGCGATCTGATGATGTGCGGCGGCCCGTGCTCGATCGAGTCGCGCGAGCAGGCCTTCGCGACGGCCGATGCGGTCGCCGAGGCCGGGGCGCGCTTTTTCCGAGGCGGGGCGTACAAGCCGCGCACCTCCCCCTACGCCTTCCAGGGCCTGGGCGAGGAAGCGCTGGCCATCATGGCGGAGATCCGCGAACGGACCGGCATGCGCATTGTCACCGAAGCGATCGACGCGGAAGCGCTCGACCTGGTGGACGCCTACGCGGACGTGATCCAGATCGGCGCGCGCAACATGCAGAACTACTCCCTGCTGCGGGCCGCAGGGCGCAAGCGCAAGCCCGTGCTGCTCAAGCGCGGCATGTCCGCGACGCTCGAAGAGCTGCTGATGGCCGCCGAGTACATCATGAGCGAGGGCAACTACGAGGTGATCCTGTGCGAGCGGGGCATCCGCACCTTCGCCGACCATACGCGCAACACGCTGGACTTGAGCGTCGTGCCGGCGGCGCAGCAGCTCTCACACCTGCCGATCGTGGTGGACCCGAGCCACGGGACGGGCAAGCGCGACAAAGTGCTCTCGATGGCGCGGGCCGCTGTGGCCTGCGGTGCCGACGGGCTCATCGTCGAAGTCCACAACCAGCCGGACCGCGCGATGTCGGACGGCGCGCAGAGCCTGTATCCGGACCAGTACCGGCAGCTGATGGACGAGGCCGTCCAGATTGCCGCGATCGTGGGCCGGAGCGTCTCCCGCAATGCCTTCACGCGCGCCGAGGCGGTCGCTGTCTAGAGCAGTTTTCGAGTGAATGTAGACCGAAGAAGCACTCTCAACGCGGCTTTTCCGTCAAGAAAAGCCGCACGGAACGAAACTGAAAAGGCCACGATCACTCGAAAACTGCTTTAGCCTGCCCGGACCAAGCGGAAGCCGCGCCCGCCCGCGCGGCTTTTTGTTGTGCGCCGCTCTGCTCGCCCTCGCCGCCTGCCGAACGGGCAGCTTCCCCGATTACCCCTCGGACTATCGCGAGTACGCCTATGTGGCGAACAGCGGGGGCGCGACCGTCTCCGTGCTGGACCTGGTGCACTTGCGGCGGGAGGCGGTGCTGCCGGTGGCCCCGCACCCGGTCGACGTGCTCGCGAGCCGGACCCGCAACGAAGTGTACGTGCTGAGCCGGGCTGGAGCCGTTTCGGTCATCGACGCGGAAACGAGTCGTGTCGCTGCCCTGATTTCGGTCGGGCGCGCGCCCTCCGCCTTCGCGCTCGACGGCACCGGCGAGCGCCTGTACGTCGCCGGCCTCGATGGTATTGCAGTCGTCGATCTCGCGGAAAGGCGCGTTCTGGGCCGGGCGGGCATGGGCTCCCAGGCGGGCACGCTCGCCGTCGCCCCCGATGGCGGCACGCTGGTGGCCGCCGCCGGTGCCGGTGTGGCTATCTATACACTGCGCCGTGGCAAGCTGCCTGAACGCCGGGCCGTCTTCAGCGGCTGCCCCGGCGCGGGCGGCATCGCGGTGCTTCCCGACTCGTCCAAGGCTTTCGTCGCCTGCGAGGGGAGCCGTCAGGTCATGGCGATCGGGCTGCGCGGGCCCTCCTCACGGTCCGGCTCTGCCGACCGGCTGCTCGCCCTGCTGGATGTCGGTGAAAACCCCTGGAAGCTGGTGCCGAAGCCCGACGGCGGGGAGATTTTCGTGCTGAATCGCGGCTCCGATACGGTCTCCGAGATCGCGACCGGCGCGAACGAAGTGGGCGGCGCGTATTCGATCGGCAAGCGCCCCTCGGGTGGGGTTGTAAGCGCCGACAACACCCTGCTCTGGGTGGCCAACCAAGCCGCGGACACGGTAGCCGTGTACGCGATCGACGACGGCAAGCTGGTCAATACGGTGCACGTAGGGGCAGGTCCGGGGGCGGTCGCGCTCTCGGCGGACGGGCACCTGCTGCTCGCCGCCGATGCCGGCTCGGGCGACGTCTCGGTCCTGCGCACCTTCGACCGCAATTTGCGGCGTGAGCCGGTACTCGGAACCCTATTCACGCTGCTGCCCTCCGGCCCCGCCCCGGCGGCGCTCGCGGTCAAGGCGTTCCGGATTTCACGGTAGGGCCATGTTAAACTTCCGCTATCGCGCCCCTCGCGGAGCGGAGAGTTGGCAGAGCCCGGTTGAATGCACCTGACTCGAAATCAGACGTAGTCGAAAGGCTACCGGGGGTTCGAATCCCTCACTCTCCGCCATAGTTCGTGCTCTCTTGATTGCAGAGAAACTGATCCTGGGATGGCTTTATCGTCGTTCAGGCGAATCGAAAACCGTGTTCCCGAAATGGTCTACAGGTCACGTTACTTCGGTGAATCTTTTTTCGACATCGTGTTACGGCGGTTCGAGTTTCAGGTACACAAGTGGAAGTCCAATGGCTTCCCTCCGGCAAACCCTCTCGTTCGCGCGCGTACTCACGGCTGTGGTGTGCGCTTCCTGCTTTCTTCCGGCTCAAGCGCATCCGCTCAGGAGCGCGGTGCCCCGCGGCCTGTTCCGCATGGCGCTGCCGCAGTCGCCGGTGAAAGCCGTTGGCGCGCGCGATCTGGGTCCGACCTCCGGGAGCGCGGCGACGGGCAAGCTGCGCCTGCTGTTCGGGCGCACCCCGGACCAGGAAGCGGCATTGGCGGAGCTTCTCGCGAGTCAAAAAGACCCGCGCTCTCCGCAGTACCGCCGCTGGCTGACGCCCGAGCAGTACGGGGCGCGCTTTGGGGCGTCGGACGAACAGATTCGCGCGGCGAGCGCCTGGCTCGCCGGGCAGGGCTTCCGGGTCGAGGCCGCGCCTGCCGGCAGGACTTTTCTTGCGTTTTCGGGCACCGTTGGGCAGCTGAACCGGGCTTTCGGCGCGGCCGTCCACAGCTTCAGCGTGGGTGCAACCGAGCACCACGCCGCCACGCAGGAGCCCAAGGTTCCGTCAGCGCTGAAGGGCCTCGTTCGGGCAGTTTCGCCGCTCAGCGATCTCCCCGCCGCGAACCGAAGCGGCGTTCATGCGGCAAGCGCGGGACGTCTTTCCGCGATGCCCGGACAGCCGAAGCGCTTTCTCAGCGATCCGGGCAACGGACAGTTCTACTTCACTCCGGCGGAAGCGGCTACGGTTTACAATGCGCCGAACAGCTTCAACCGCAACGCCCCGGCCGGGGTCCAGCGGCTGGGTTCGGGTGTGAATATCGGCATCGTCGGCTACTCGGACTTGCCCATCCAGGATTACTTGAACTACCGGAAGATCTTCCTGAACGAAGCTTCCCCCACCGCGCCGAATCAGATCATCGACGGAATCGACCCCGGCGTGCTCGCTCAGCACGACGGGCAAGTCACCCTGGTCGCGGCCGAGCTTGCCGCGGCGCTCGCTCCCAAGGCAACCATCTCCGTCTATTCGAGCCAGAGCGACCTGATGGAGGACGGCCTGGTCAACGCGATCATCCGCGCGGTCGAGGACAACCAGGTCTCGATCCTGAGCCTGAGCTACAGCACCTGCGAGTATTACCTGGGTGCGGGTGGCAACTATCAAGTTGACGAACTGTGGAAGCAGGCGGCGGCGCAGGGGATCTCCGTCGTGGTCGGCACCGGGGACTCGGGTTCAGGCGGATGTGACGCGGGAGCGAGCGCGCAAAACGGGCTCGCGGTGAACGGCTTCGCTTCAACGCCTTGGAATCTCGCGGTCGGCGGTACGGATTTCGACTATTCGGGCACGGATTTCGCCCAATTTCTGAGCCCCGGCGCGAGCGCGACCTCGCCCGTTGCGGCCGCGCTCGCGGGGTATGTGCCGGAAAGCCCTTGGAACGACTCGATCGCCAACAATCCCGCGGGTCCGTTCGCGGCGAATACCGCCGCGGAATACGACTATGGCTCCGGTCCGTCCACGCTGGTGGCCGGCGGCGGCGGCGGGCTCAGCAACCAAGCTTTTTGTCCGGACCCGGCTTACCCCGGCTATGGCGACTGCTCGGTCGGGCTTACCGGGTACGCGGCCCCTGCTTTCCAGAGTGCCGCGGGGCAAACCGCGCGCGCCGTGCCGGATGTAGCACTGTTCGCCGGCACCCACCGGCAGTATCAGGCGACCTGGGCGGTCTGCTCCGACAACCAGATCGCGCAAGCCAACTACACTTTCGTGAACTGCCAGCCGGGTGCGGACGGATCGTTCTCCATTGAAGGCGCGGGCGGCACGGAGACCGCCGGACCGGCGTTCGCGGGCATCCTGGCGTTGGTTTCCGAGTCGTTGGGCGGCCAGCGGCTGGGTTTGGTCGACAACGTGCTCTACCGGATGGCCAACGACCCGACGCTGAAGGTCTTCCATGACGTGACGGCCGGAAACAACTCGGTCCCATGCGTGAGCGGGTCGCTGGACTGCGGAGCCGGCGGCTTTCTGAACGGGTACGACGCGGGCTCCGGCTACGATTTCGCGACGGGGCTCGGCAGCGTGGACGTCTCCGCGTTGATCGCGGCCTGGCCGAACGTGGCCTTCACTCCGACCACCACAACCCTGACCGCCAACGGCGCGACCTCGCTGACGATCACCCATGGCGCGGGCGTGACGCTCGGGGCGACGGTGACCCCGGCGGACGCCGTCGGAACTGTGTCCGTGACGAGCGCCGCGAACCAGGCGGGCGCGAGCGTGAACGAGGGGATCGCCCTGGCGGGCGGCACGGGTTCGACGTTCACGCGCAGGCTGCCGGGTGGAAACTACGCGATTCACGGGCGGTACTCCGGCGACGTGAGCCACGGCCCGAGCGTGTCCTCGGACGTCCAGCTGACCGTCGCGAAGGAGGACAGCACGCTCCGGCTGTCGAACGAGATCCAGAACCTGCACGACCGCAGCACGATGGCGAACGTCGCTTCCATCTCCTACGGCACCTACGGCTTTCTCTACGTGCAGCCGGTCGGGGCGGCTTCGGATGCGGACGGGCCGGCGACCGGCACGGTCAACCTGCTGAACGGCGGTACGGCCTTCTCCACCGCGGACGCTCCTTCGGCACAGACGCTGAACAGCGTAGGCCGGGCGGCATATCCGCTCGATCTGTTCCCGCCCGGCGCCTACAAGCTCGGTGCCTCCTATGGCGGCGATGTCAGCTACAACGCGAGCCCGGCACCCTCGCCGGTCGCGCTGACGGTAACGCAGGCCGCAACCAAGCTGAGCGCGGCGGTTTCCGCGCCGTCCATCGATGTCGCCGTGACCGCTACCATTACGGTCACGCTCGATACGGACAGCACAGGCGCATTCCCCAGCGGCGGGATCACCCTGGCCGCAAATGGGAACAAGTTTCCGGGTACGATCCGGCAGGTACGCACGGTCATCAACTCCGACCAGGAGATCGCGGTCTTCCAGATTGCCGGGTCGGCCCTCGTTTCCGGCGTCAACACCTTCACCGCAACCTATCCGGGCGACACCAATTACGCTTCCTCGACCGCGACGGTTACGCTGACGGTCACGGGAGTGCCCCCGACCTTTACGCTGACCGCCCCGCCCAGCGGAATTACCCTTGCCACGGATGCGACCTCGGCCACCGGTGTCATGACGCTTCAGTCGAAAAACGGCTTCGCGGGCGATGTCCAGCTTGCCTGCAGCTTCGGAGCGCCTTCGACCCCGTCCGCTCCGGAGTGCGCGGTCACTTCGCCGGTGACGCTCGCGGCCGACGGCACGGCGACCGCCACGGTGACGATCAGTGCACCCCTGTCCTTCGCTTCCCTCGGCGGCGGCCCGGCAAACCTGCTTCCGAAAGCGGGCGGCGGCCTGGCGCTGGCTTCGCTGCTGCTGCTGCTGCCCGGAACGCGGCGCCGCGCGCTCGGTTCCATGGCGGCGGTTCTCCTGGTTCTCTTGTCTCTCGGCGCAATCGGGTGCGGGGTCCACGCCAACCGCCACACACGCATCACGGGCAACTTCACCGCCACGATCATGGGAACCAGCGGCAACCTGGTGGTGAATACTCCGGTGCAGGTGCAGGTTCAGTGAGGAGTCGGCGCGGGAGAGCTCTCTTTTCCGCGCTTGCGTGCGGGCAGCAGAAGGCACAGCACAGCCGCAAGGGCGGTGGTCCCGGCGAGCGTAAAGAACCCGGTCGAGAAATCATGGGTCAGGTCGCGCAGCCTGCCCGTGACCGACGGGCCGAGCAGGCCGCCGAGGCTGCCGATCATCGTGATGATCGCGACCCCTCCTGCCGCGGCCTGCCCGCCCAGTACCCGGGTCGGCAGAGCCCAGAACGGCCCCATCAAGCTCCACAGGCCCATCGCCGCCAGGGTAAACGCAGCCAGGCCCGAGAACAGCGTGTGCGCCATCGCGGCCCACAAAATACCGGCGGCGGCGAGCGCCATGCATGCAGCCAAATGCCACCGCCGGTCGCGGGTACGGTCGCTCGACCAGCCGACCGCGACCGTGGTCAACGCCGCCGCCAGATACGGCAGCGTCGCATACGCGGCGATACGGCCCGCCGTGCCGCTCGAAACCTCGGCATTCAGATGTTTGGCTGCCGCCAGCGCGGGGTGCACGATGCCGTTCAGGACCAGGGGCATCCAGAGATTGACCGTGTACACGCCGATCTGGTCGAGCATGAAGATGCCGGCAAGCAGCCAAACCATCGGCAGCTTGAATGCGTCGCGGAGGTGGTGCTTTTCGGAAGCGCCCCCTTCCTTCCGGTCGCGTTCCAGCTCGTTCTCGAGCCATTGCTTCTCGTCCTCGCTGAGCCAGGCGGCGTCTTTCGGGTGGTCGCGGAGCAGAAAGAGAACCGAAACACCGCCGAGGATGGTCGGGATTCCCTCGACGATGAAAAGCCACTGCCAGCCGTGCAGGTGGGCGAAGCCGTCCAGGCGCAGCAGGCCGCTCGACAGCGGCGCGCCGACGACGCCGGCGAGCGAGGTGGCCGTCATGAACTTAGCCACGGCCCGCGCGCGCTGCTCGGATGGGAACCAGTACGTCAGGTAGAGAATCATGCCTGGAAAGAACCCGGCCTCGCTCACGCCGAGCAGGAAACGCAGCGCGTAGAAGCTGTGCGGGCCCGTCACCAGGCTCATGCAGGTGGCGATGATACCCCAGCTGATCATGATGCGGGCGATCCAAAGCCTCGGCCCGACCCTGCCCAGGAGCAGATTGCTCGGCAAATCGAACAGGCCTTGACCGAGAAAAAAAATCCCCGCGCCCACGCCGTAAACAGTGTCCGAAAGGTGCAGGTCCTGCTTCATCTCGAGGGCGGCGAAGCCCACGTTCACCCGATCGAGATAAGCAAGGATATAAAGGACGAAGATATACGGGATCAGCCGCCAGCTGATCTTGCTGTACAGCGCACGCGCGTCGATTCCGGCTTCCGCTGTCTGCTCGGGCATGCCCCCACGTCAGCCGTCGCGTTCAGCTTCCGCAAGCAGCTACCTTCCTCGATCAAGTCCAGTAGAGGATGCGGATGGACGGCAAAAGACGCGTGAGTTCGTTTTGCAAGCAGCCGCGCATCTCGCTCATCGTGTCCTTCGGGTAGACGTACTTGAAGCCGCCGAACTTGTTCCGCTTTTCTGTACGGTTGGCCTCCTCGAGATCCAGCTTGGTTTTCGGATACCACCCCAGCAGGACCTCCTTCGAGCCCGGTGTGAAGCGATGCGTGATCAGCTCCGCCGTCAAGTCGAGCGACGGCGCGCCCTCGACCGCGGCGGCAACCGCCGCGAACAACTCCGCGTACTCCTCGCGCCAGCCCGCGAACTCCATGATGGGCGCGATCGTGAGCCCGACCGGGTAGCCGGCGAGCGCCATTGCGCGCAAGGCGGCCAGCCGCTGAGAAATATTCGAAGTGCCGCCCTCGTAGTCGCGGGAGACCGTCCGGGCGTTGAGCGAAAAACGGACCCGCGTGCGTCCGCGGTGCGCGAGCCCGGTCAGGCCGGATACGGCGGAAAACTTGGTCGTGAATCTGAGCTGCACGGGCGCTTCCCATTCGCCGAAAAAGCGGATCGACTCGGCGAGCGCGCCGGTCAGGTGCTCGATGCCGAGCGGATCGGTGTAGCAGGAGGCCTCGAAGGTCGTGCCCTCGTGCGCGCGGGCAACCGAACGTGAGGTGATCTTGCCGGTGCCCTCGTACGCGCGCAAGCCCTCCAGGATCTCCGGCAAATTGGCATAGGCGCGCGTCACCGGCGGGCCCTGGAGCGACCCGGCCAGGTAGCAGTACTGGCAATGCGCGGGGCAGCCCTGGGCGATGTGGAACTGCCAGTCGGCCGAGGGCGGAATGGGCTGCAGCTTGCGCCGGCCAGCCGGCGAGACGACAATGGCGAAAGTGGTTTTCGCGAGCGCGTAGGTCTTGCCCGGGGTGTCCGCGCCCAAGTTGGTGAGCCGGTTGCTTTTGAGCCGGATGGCCTCGGCCCCGAGCGCGGCGGCCCGGTCCAGCATCAGGCGGCCGTGCGGGAGCGCGTAAGCGTCCGGCGTGATGAGCACGCGGCGCGGGCGCCAGAGCTTTTCCTCCGTGGCGGGCAGAGCCGGGGCGAGTTCTTCAAGAACGGGCATATCCATCCGATGCCGTACCCGATGCGGAGCAGCAGTGCACGGCCGATTCGGTTCGAGCGGAAGCAAACCGGCCGGGTATTCTGGCAAGCATGGATGAGCGGGAAGAGAGTTTGCTGGCACGTGTCGCCGCACCCGCCGGGTCGGAGCTGCCGCCGCCTCGCGCGCTGTTGGTGTTTGCGCACTCCGATGACGAGGTGATTGCGGTCGGTGGGAGGATGGAGCGTTATCGCGACTCATCGTTTGTGTGCGTCACTGACGGAACCTTGCCTGGAATCGGCCCTGCTCGCGGGTTAGCGAGCGATGACGATTGGCGGCGTAATCGTAGGAAAGAGCGGCTTGCCGCGTTTCGTCTAGCCGGTCTGGATTCGCCGCAAGCGCATCCGGCCGGCCTGGAAGCGCTGGACGGGCGCATCGTGGACCAGCAAGCTTGCAACTACCTTGTACAGCTAACTCGCGAACTCGCGGCTGCTATTGAAAAGCTAAGGCCCGAGGCCGTTATTACGCACCCCTATGAGGGCGGCCATCCCGACCACGACAGCTGCGCTTTCGCGGTGCATACGGCGCTGCGCCTGCTTGTTCGCTCAAGCCAGCCCACGATCGTAGAGGCTCCATTCTACTATGCCGTGAATTGTAGTATGCGGTTTGGAACTTTCCTAGAGGAAGAGCCGGGGTCGGTGACTACATGCGCTCTCAGCCCTGCGGAGGAACAAAGAAAGCAAGCGCGTTTCGCGTGCTACGGGTCTCAGGCTCAGATCCTGAAAGACTTCTCGACCGCCCGAGAACGGTTCCGGATTGCGCCGAGATACCTTTTCACCAAAGCGCCCCATGCGGGTCGGCTTCATTACGAATGCAGAGGGTGGCTTGCCGGTGATCATTTTAGAGAGCTCGCCGCCCAAGCCATGCGCGAACTGGGCCTCGCATGACCCTGACGGTCCTGAACGTGGCCTACCCCTTCGCGCCGGTGGGCGCGCGCGCCGTGGGCGGTGCGGAGCAGGTGCTCACCTCCGTCGAGGCCGCCCTCGCAGGGCGCGGCGTTCGCTCCCTGGTCGCCGCCTGCGAGGGCTCGACCTGCGCGGGGCGGCTGTTCGCGACGCCGCTGGAGGCAGGCCCGCTCACCCCGGAGGCGCGGGAGCGGGTCACCGCGGCGCACCAGGCCTCCATCGACCGGGCGCTGGGGTCCGCCCAGGTCGACCTCGTCCACCTGCACGGCATCGACTTCCACCGGTACCGCCTACCGCGCGGGCTGCCCGTGCTCGTGACCCTGCACCTGCCGCCGTCCTGGTACCCGGAGTCGATTTGGACGCTGCCGGCGAACTAAAAGCTGAAGATCGTTTACGAGTCGCAGAGATCATACTGAACGGCTCAGGCACGGAGCCGCCTCGCGGTGGTCCCGAACGGCGTACCCGCAAGCGAGCGCGGGGTGAAGGGAGACTATGCCCTGCTGCTCGCGCGCATCTGCCCGGAGAAGAACCTCCATGCGGGGCTTGACGCGGCGGCCCTGGCCGGGGTGCCCGCGGTGCTCGCGGGGGAGGTCTTCCCATATCCCGAGCACACCGCCTACATGGACCGGGAGATCCGTCCGCGTCTGAGCGACAACGCGCGCTGGGTGGGGCCGGTCACCGGCGCGGACAAAGCCCGTTTGCTTGCCGGCGCGCGCTGCCTGCTGCTGCCCACGCTCGCCCCGGAGACCAGCTCACTCGCCGCCATGGAAGCCCTCGCGGCGGGTACGCCGGTCATCGCGTACCCGTCCGGCGCGCTGCCGGAGGTCGTCGAGCGCGGGCGCACCGGGTTCCTGGTCGATTCGGTCGAGGCAATGGCGGCGGCGATCGGCAGGGTTGACGCGATCGACACGGAACTGTGCCGGCGGGCTGCTGCCGAGCGGTTCCCGCTTACGCGCATGGTGGACGGCTACCTAGAGCTCTACGAACGCATGACGGCGGAGGTGGGCGCGCGATGACGGCGAAGCTCGGCGTTCGCTGGACCGTGGGCGACGTCTCCTCGCGCGGATGGGAGGCGCTGCGGCTTTCCGTTCATTGCGCCGCACGACTGTTCGGCGGGCGGGCGCGGCTGGCTGTCTGCGTCAACACGGTTCCGCTCGCGGAAGCGCGGGCGCAAACCGAATCTCAAACCGGACCGCTGCCCGTCGAGTGGGTGCCGGTCACACGGGAGGATGTCCCTGCCGAGCTGGCTCCTCATCTCGACCCGGAGATGGCCGAGGGCGTCGGCTGGAAGCTCGTGCCACCGCGGCTCTTCCCGGAGTTGCACGAGCTTTCGCTCGACAACGACTGCCTGCTCTGGGGCATGCCCGCCGCGCTCGGCGAGTTTCTGGGGCGCACGGACGCGACCCTGTTGGCTGAGGATGTCGAGCGCTGCCTCGGGCAGTTCGACGATGCCCCGGTTTCGGGCGCGGTCAACTCAGGCATCCGGGGGCTGCCGCCGGGGTTTTCGCTCCTGCCTCCCATGCAAGCCGTCCTCGCGGGTCGTCCGCTGGTGCTCCGGTCGGAGCTCGACGAGCAGGGCCTGCAGGCAGCCGCGCTGTACCGGGCGGGGCCCTGCCTGCGCGTCCGCACCGAAGAGGTCACGATCTGCTCGCCCTTTTGGCCCCGGCAGCCCGGGCTCGGCTCCTGCGGCGCGCACTTCGTCGGGCTCAACTCCAAACACATCCCTTGGGACTACTACGACGAGCCCGGCGACCTGGTACGGCGGCGGCACTTCGACGAGCACCGGCCCGAGCTCTACCGGCACGCCGGGCTCCCGCTCACCCCGGCCCTGTCGCAGGGGGAGGCGTGAGTACGCGTCGTGAGCCTGCACCTGAAACAGTCGCGCTTCGGCGCCTGACTATAGCTTCTCACAATGCGACTTGCCGGGATTCATCTTAAAAGTAGAATTCATAAAGCACGTTTGAGGAAGGGATGCAATCAAGTGCCGTGACCCCGTTCTCTCCGGAATACCGCGATCAACTCTCGTTGAAGTTAGCATTGTGGGCCGAGAGCGATTCCCGTCTCACCGCTGCGGCGATCGTCGGGTCTCTGGCACACAGCCAAGGAGATCGTTGGTCTGATCTTGATTTGACCTTTGCTGTCGCGCCAGGCGTTTCACTAAACGACATGGTAGACGCTTGGACGGGAAAACTTATATCAGAGGAGGGAGGTTTGGTCCTCTTCGATTTGCATGCAGGCGCATCGCTTTATCGCGTCTTTATTCTCCCGGGCCTGCTTCAGGTCGACTTGTCGTTTACGCCTGAGGACGCGTTTGCTCAACAAGGGCAGGCTTTCAGACTTCTTTTTGGCACTGCAAAGCAGACATCGTCAGCTGGCCCGGCGACCCCTTCTGTTCTCGTTGGTTACGCTGTTCATCACCTGCTCCGTGCTCGCATCTGCATGGAACGCGGCCGGCTTTTTAAGCAGAGTATTGGCTACATTCTGCCCGGGACTATGCACTTTCGCTTGCATGTACGTCTGCCGGACTACCGGCGGCTTATGGCCGCGGATTCGACAAGCTTCCGAACGAATTTGTTAAGTTGATACCGGCATGCTTAGCTACAAGCATCGAGACACATGGGCTGATGGCAGCGCTCCGGGCAACGATCGACCTTCTGCAGCAAGTAGGCAAGAAAGATGCGCTCATCAACAGTTCTCTTCAGAACTACTTAGCTGAACTCGGAGCGCCTTGGAATGCCTAGCCGGATTGGGTGCGCAAGTCCTCATAAACGCCGTTGTAGCCACCCATTCCGGCTAATCGCGGGTCGCGTCTGCGCGCTACGGGCAGAGTCCGTTCCCTCCGAGCGTGGGCTTTTGTCCGTAGGACGCGGCGCGAGCGCCTCGGCCCTGGCCGCTTCCTGAAAACTCGCGCCGGGCTCGTCGCCTCCCCGACCGGCTTGGCGCGAATCGTGCTCCGGCCTGTATACGCCGGGGCGCGGGCGTCATCCAAGCCGGGGAATGTCCACCTTTGCCCTACTGAGCTGCCTGGTCACGCTCGCAGCGCTCTTCAGCCTCCTGAGCCACAAGCTCTTGCGCCTGCCCTCGTCGATCGGGACGACGATCCTGTCGCTCGCCGGCGCGGGGGCCCTGCTGGCGGCGGGGCAGTTCGCGCCTTCCCTGCGGGACGCGGCGGAGCACATCGTCGGCGGCATCGACTTCAACCAGGTCGTGCTGCACGGCATGCTTGCTTTTCTGCTGTTCGCGGGGGCGCTGCAGCTCGACATGGAGCAGCTGCGGATCGAAAAGCTGCCGGTGTTCGTGCTCTCCATCGTCGCGACCGCGCTTTCGACCGTGCTGGCGGCGGGGCTGTTCAAGCTGGGCGTGATGGCGGCGGGCATTCCGCTCGGCTGGTTCGGGGCTCTTTTGTTCGGCGCGCTCATCTCGCCCACCGACCCCATCGCGGTGCTGGACATGCTGCGCCGGGTGGGCGCGCCCAAGGCGCTCGAGGCGCAGCTCGCCGGAGAGTCGCTGTTCAACGACGGGGTGGGCGCGGTAATCTTCGTTTCGCTGCTCCAGGCCTCGCGCGGCGGGGCGATACCCGGCGTGGGCAGCTTCCTCGTGCTGCTGCTGCTCAAGGCCGGCGGCGCCGTCGCGCTGGGCTGCGTCCTCGGCTATTTTACCTACAAACTGCTGCGCTCGCTCGATTCGTACCATACCGAGGTCGCGCTGACGCTCGCGCTTGCCATGGGAGGCTACGCGCTGGCCGATGCGCTCGACCTGTCCGCCCCGCTCGAGGCCGTGGCGGCCGGGCTGCTGGTCGGCGGCCCGGCGCGCGAACGGGCCATGTCCCGGCGCACGCGCGAAAGCGTCGACAACTTCTGGGAGC
>CAXUEU010000059.1:10211-19065 GCA_964250195.1 uncultured Acidobacteriaceae bacterium | reverse complement strand
TCCCCAACCCCTGCACCCTCAAAAGTGATGGATCTGCTCTTCCTTCATCGCGTCCGGCACCAGCGGTCGCGAGGCGACCTCGCGCTCCAGCGAGCGGGTCACCAGGTCGCGCGAGCCCAGGCCGACCGAAAGCGCCAGCGCCAGCACGATGCCGCCGAACAGGATGCCGAACGCCAGGTCGACGATGTGTCCGCCGATCTGCAGGTGGTCCAGCACCATCGCGGCGGTGAGCACCAGCACCAGCCACTTGACTCCGGTGCCGAGCAGACGCGCGTACTGGAGGCCCATATTGACTCCGGAGATCAGCACGGACCGGCCCAGGACGCGGGCGATCAGGGTTCCGGCGAAGAGCAGGATCAGCGCGCCCACCAGCCTCGGCACGTAGGAGAACACGTAGGCCGAGACCCCGGTGTCGGAGGACCCGGCCTCGAACGCGGAGATGCCGACCAGCACGCCGAGCAGGAACACGGTCCAGAAGACGATGCGGGCGAGGAGGCGCGAGGGCGAGTGGGTCCACTCCGCCAGGCGCTCGTTCTGCTCGAAGCGCGCGTCGAAGCGCAGGGCCGCGGCGGCGCGCTGGGTGAGCCAGGCCAACCCCGTCCCGATCGCCGCGAAAAGAACGAGCACCAGGACGAAGGCCACGATGCCGGGCAGCAGCGTCACGATCTTGGTGATGACGCGGCTGATGGAGTCTTCAAGCGATTGTGCGATTTGCTGACCCATGCGGGGCTCTCCTGTCGGTTGCGTTCGGCCTGCTCGGGGCTCTACGCGATTTTCCTGATCCGGTGAAGCGCGAAGCGTACATCGGTCGGCTTTTCCCGCCGGAAAAGCCACGTTAACGTCGCTTCGCCCCTCCCCACCTCGTCAGCAAAGTCGCGCTAAGGGTTGAAGCGGTCCGGCCAGCGCCAGCGCCGGACCAGGTAGGGCTTGCCGTCCTCGAAGGCGCGGGCCAGCTTTTCCTGCCGCGCGGCGGGGTCGAAGGAAGGGTCCGCCGCGGCCTCGTTGACGAAGGACGCGACCCAACCGAGGTACAGTGGGGTGAGCGCGCCCAGGAGCTGCTTGCGGTTGATGGTCCGGAGCCGGTGGCCCAGGGCGAAGTCGTACACGATGCGGACCCACAGCTCGTCGGGCATGCGGAAGGACTCGCCGGTGAGCAGCGAGAGCCGCTTCAGGTCCAGCAGGGTAACGGGCGGCAGGAGCAGACCCCACACGTCCCCGAGGCTGCGTGAGCCGAGCAGGAACGATTTGATCATGGGCGCGGTGTCGACTTCGGCGGCGGCGGTTTGCGCCTCGCCGGGCCGGGCGGACGCAGCGGCCGCGCCGTTTTGCGCGGCGGGCCTGACCCTCTGCCACAGCGGCGCGTGCGCCTCCATTTCCGCGTACACCGAGCCGGCCAACTGCGCGATCACCGAGGCGAGGTCCATGTCGGCGACGGCGCGGGCGTGCCGGATGGGCAGCACCACCTCGGAGACCGCTCCGTCGATCCCGGCGGCCACTGTCGCCGGCCACAGAATGGGCGTGGCGGTAGAAGCCCGGCTGTGCGCGGCCACCGCGAGCCGGGCCATGAGCCGGGCGGACACGGCGAAGTCCGGCGCGAGCGGGTAGCGGACGCGCTTGCCGTAGAGCGCGCGGGTGAGCGGGGCCAGCAGGCCGTGGTTGAACAAACCGTCGAAGGGAGGCAGCGTGTAGGACCCCATCACGAGATCGCGCTCGCGCCCCAGCACCGGCCGGGCCAGGGCTTCCACCGCTTCCGGGGTGAGGGCCTGCAAGTCCGGGTGAAGCAGGATGGCGGCCTGCGCGCCGCTCTCCCCGGCCAGCGACAGGAGGGCCGACTCGGCGGCGGCGGTCTGCGCCCATGGCGATGCCGAGTTCGTCCCCTCCGCCGAGGGCAGAGGGTAGGTGAGCAGATCGGTGCTCTCGTCGACCGGCGTGCGTGCATTCTCCGCGCCCGGGTAGGCCAGGGTAAGGTGCACGCCGCCGAGCGCCCCGGAGGCATGGAGCGCGGCCGCGGCCTCGCGCAGGCGGTCGGGGTCGGCCGAGCCGCTGACGCCGAGGAACAAGGCGGCACCCCGGCTTTGCGGTTGCGCCGCCGCGACGGCGGCCCCGGTCAGGTCGGGCACTGTTTGCGTATCAGCCATGCTTCTCCACTCCCAGCCTCATGCTATCGCCGTTTTCCTGTCCCCATGAACTTTCGGCCTTTTTCGGCGAGAAAGCAGTCGTCTTTCCACGAGTCAGACGGCACCGTGCGAGAGCTGCAGGATCCCCCCCAACGGAATGCGGACCCAGGTGGGGCGATTGTTGAGCTCGTACACCAGCTCGTACAGCGCCTTGTCGAGCAGGTACACATCGAGCAGCTGCCGGAAGCTCGCCTCCGCCTGCGGCACGACCGGGCTGCCGGCGGTGGTCTTGCGGTACGATTCGAGGAACTCCGCGGACACCGCGGCCTCCCACAAGCGCGCCCAGGGCTCCAGGCGGTCGTAGTCCTGCGGGCGGCGCTGGGTAAAGGCGGTCAGCGAGGCTCCGGCCGCGTAGGAGAAGGAACGAAGCATCCCGGCGACGTCCTTCAGCGGCGACTGCTTGGCGCGGCGCTCGGCAAGCGGGCGCGCGGGCTCGCCCTCGAAGTCGAGCAGGACGAAGTCGCCCTTGGAGCGCAGGGTCTGGCCCAGGTGGTAGTCGCCGTGGACGCGCGTGCGCATGGCACCCGCGCCCAGCCGGGTCAGCGAGCCGTACGCGCCCAGGATCGCGCGGCGGCGGCTCAGCACTAGGCCGGCCTGCTCTACCGTGCTTTCGGAAGCGGTCTCGAGCCGCCCCAGGCTGGCCCGCAGGGTGTCGAAAGCGCGGCTGCCGTGCGCGTGGAGATCCTCTTCGAGTGCGCGCAGGTCGTCCAGCGTCATCGGCTCGGGCGCGAACGCCGGGTCGCCGGTCGGCTGGGCGAGCGCCAGGTGCATCTCCGCGGTGCGCCGGCCCAGGGTGCAGGCCGCCTCCAGGTAGAAGCCGGCCGCGTCGCGGGTCTGCTCCATGGCCGGGCTCTTCGCGTCGATCGCGGCTCCGGCCCGGGGCAGCTGGTCGGCCGGAAACTGCGCGGCCAACCGTCCCTCGTAGAAACGTCCCAGCTCGTCGAGCGTCCACTGCCAGCCGTCGCCGACGTTTTCGACCAGCCCTTGCAGCATGGCCACCGTCGCCGGCTCCTTGCCGGCGGTGTCGTATTCGAGCGAGCCGCCGAACGGAGCGATCGCGCCGAAGGCGGAGTTCTCCGTCAAATAGCGGCCGATCTCCACGTCCGGGTTGGGCCCATGGAGCACCCGCCGGAACAGCTTCATGATCAGCCGGTCGCCGAAAAAGACGCTGGTGTTGGACTGCTCGGCGGAGGACCGGCGCGGGGCGAGGTTGGCCGCCTCGCCGCGCAGCTCGGCGAAAATGCTGGACGGCGCGCCGCGCAGGATGCCGTTGCGCATCGCCAGCTCGTCGGCGTGGGCCAGCAGGTCCAGCAGCGCGTTCGCGGCCTCGTCGGTGTACATAGCGTCCGCCAGCACGCCCGAAACACCCCCGCGAGCAGGCTCGCCGGGGTTCCCGTTGGCTTGCCCCGGCGCGAGCACGTTCGAGACGATCACGGCCGGCGAGGCAGCCCGCACCGCCTCGGCTTCCTCGCCGAAGAGCAGCGTGAGCGGGAGCAGGTAGCCTTCCGGGTCGCCTTCGGTGTACGCGACCTCGATGAGCGCGAGCGCTACCGTGGCCTCCGCGCTCGCGGCGAGCGGGCCCCAGTCGGTGACGGAGACTGACGCGATCGTGCGGCTCTTCGCGCCGAACCAGCGCTGGCGCGGCAGGTAGTCCGGCAGCAGGCGCTCCTCGAACAAGCGCCCCGCGGAGGCGAACACGCTGTCCCAGTCATGCGCGTTGCGCAGCGAAATCTGCGCGGCCACCGTGTCCTCCCGCGCTTCGTCGAGCGCGGCGCGGTCGGGCGAGGGCTGCAGCTCCAGCCAGAAAAAGCCGTAGGAGCCGAGCGTGATGTTGTACGCCGCCTTGGTGATGGGCGGGAACTCGACATAGCCCAGCATCTCGACCGGCGTCATGCCCTCAAACTCGCTCAGGTCGAGCGTGACCGGCTGCGCGAATCGGCTCAGGTTGGCCACGCACAGGATCGTCGTGTTTTCATCCTCGCGGACATAAGCCAGGACCTTGCGGTTGTCGGGGTGCAGAAAGCGCTGCGTGCCCCGCCCGAAAACCGGGAAGAGCTTGCGCAGGGAGATCATGTTGCGCATCCAGTTCAGCAGGCTGGATGGGTCGGACTGCTGGCCCTCGACGTTGATCGCTTCGTAGCCCCAGACGGGGTCCATGATGACGGGCGAGAACAGCTTGGCGGGGCTGGCGCGGGAGAAGCCGGCATTGCGGTCGCCGGACCACTGCATGGGCGTGCGGACGCCGTTGCGGTCGCCCAGGTAGATGTTGTCGCCCATCCCGATTTCGTCGCCGTAGTAGAGGATCGGCGTGCCGGGGAAGGAGAACAGGAGCGAGTTGAGCAGCTCCATGCGGCGGCGGTTGTTGTCGAGCAGGGGCGCGAGCCGCCGGCGGATGCCGATATTGATCCGCATGCGCGGGTCGGCCGAGTAGGCCAGGTACATGTAGTCGCGCTCTTCGTCGGATACCATTTCGAGCGTCAGCTCGTCGTGGTTGCGGAGGAAGATGCCCCACTGGCACGACTCCGGGATGTCCGGGGTCTGCGCCATGATGTCCGTGATGGGCAGCCGGTCCTCCTGCCGCAGCGCCATGTAGATGCGCGGCATCAGCGGGAAGTGGAAAGCCATGTGGCACTCGTCGCCCTCGCCGAAATACGGACGCACGTCCTCGGGCCACTGGTTGGCCTCGGCCAGGATCAGGCGGCTGTCATAGCCCTCATCGATGGCGGCGCGGATCTGCTTGATGGCGACGTGCGTCTCGGGCAGGTTTTCGCAGCTGGTGCCGTCGCGCTCGATCAGATAGGGGATCGCATCCATGCGCAGACCGTCCACGCCCATGTCGAGCCAGAACCGCATGATGTCGATCACGTCCTGGATCACGGCGGGGTTGTCGAAGTTCAGGTCCGGCTGGTGCGAGAAGAAGCGGTGCCAGTAGTAGGCGTTCGCGACCGGGTCCCAAGTCCAATTGGACTTCTCGGTGTCGGTAAAGATGATGCGGGCGTCGGCATACTTCTTGTCCGAGTCGGACCAGACGTAGCGCTCGCGCTCCGGCGAGCCCGGCGGAGCCAGGCGCGCGGCCTGGAACCAGGGGTGCTGGTCGGAGGTGTGGTTGATGACCAGCTCGACCATCACCTGCATGTCGCGGTCGTGCGCCGCATGGAGGAACCGCTTAAAATCATCCACCGTCCCGTAGCTCGGGTTCACCGACTTGTAATCGGAGATGTCGTAGCCGTCGTCGCGCAGGGGCGAGGGGAAAAAGGGGAGCAGCCAGAGACATGTCACCCCCAGGTCCTGGAGGTAGTCGAGCTTGGTGAGCAGGCCGGGAAAGTCGCCGATGCCGTCGTTGTTCGAGTCGGCGAAGGCACGGACGTGCAGCTCGTAGATGATGGCGTCCTTGTACCAGAGTGGGTCGGATACGCTGCCCTGCTTCTTCAACTGAGTCTCCTGCGGTTTCCTGTTCAGCTAACGATACCGTTTCGGGCGGGGCCGGTCACGGGAGCAATTCTATGTACGCCGAGCCCGGCTCTTGACGACGCCCATCAACCCGGATGCATACTCGAACGACGACTTCACACTGCCTGATCTCCGGCCAGGCCAGAGGTATGGATGCATTCCTTTCGCGGCAAGTTCGAGATTTTCAAAACATCCCGTGGAAGCTGCATTCACGGATCGATTTCGCTGGCCGGCATCGCTCTCCTGTTCGCCCTTCCCGGGTTCGGCCAGAGAACAGGTGAAGAATTCGTACAGCGCGACATTCAGTTCCCTGTTTCGATTCCGGCGGCGGGTCCGGCGCTGCTCACAGAGTGGGGGCAGCTCAGCTCGCCCGGTACCACGAAAGGCCGCCCGCTGCTCATCCTGCTCAGCGGGGGAACCTATGACCACAGCTACTGGAGTCTGCCCGGCGCGGCAGCGACGTACTCCTTTGTCGATGCGGCCAACCGGGCCGGTTTTGCCGTGCTGAACCTCGACCGCCCGGGACTGGGCAGCAGTTCGAAACCGCCGGCCGGTACACTCACAGCGGAGAGCGAAGCCGCGACAACGCACCAGATCATCGCCGAGCTCCGCAACGGGAGCATCGCCCCCTTCGGCTTCGGGAGGGTTATCCTCGTCGGCCACTCCTTCGGTTCCGCCGTTGCCTTGGAGGAGGCCGGAGTCTACCAGGACGTTGACGGCATAGTGCTGACCGGCTTTACCCACTCGGCGGGGCCGGACCTTCCGCAGTTGCTCGCCCACCAGGTGGCGGCCTCCACGGTTCCGCGGCTCGCTTTGGAGAATCCGCCGGCCGGCTACAGCACCAGCGAGACCGGCTTTCGATCGCTGTTTTACAACCCGTCCGACGCGGATCCAGAAGTGATTGCGCAAGATGACGCCTTACGCTCAACGCAGACCGCGTCGGAAAACAATACCTTGGGTGCCTTGCTGTCCGGCACCGCGATTTCCGGTACCGTGACCGCGCCAATGCTCGCCTTGTTCGGCGCACAGGACCGGATTTTTTCTGTTCCGGGCGGGTCGGGCGCGGCTACGGAATACCTGTTCTACGGCAGTACCGCTTCGTTTCAGGCCGTTGTGGTTCCGGATGCGGGACACAGCGTCCAGTTGGCCTCAAATGCCGCTTACACCGACGACCGTATCCTCAGCTGGATCCAGCGCATCGTCGCCTTCGGCGGTATCGGAGGAGATCTCGTCGAGGGCGGTCCGGGCAATGACATCCTGGCGGGAGACGGGAAAGGCAAGGCGATTTTCGGAGGCGGCGGGGATGACACGCTGATCGGCGTGAGCGGCAATAATGTGCTGAGCGGGGGAGCGGGCGCGGACCGCTTCGTCGTCGGTCCGAAGGAAGGCAGCGATTTCATCCTGGACTTCAACGGGCAGCAGGGCGATCGGCTGGTGATCGACCCTTCGCTGACGTTCACCGTGCAGCCGGGAAGCGGGGCCTTCACGCTCATCCGCCTCAGCAACGGCGGGGTTTTGACGCTGGTGGGGGTCAGGCCGGCCGAGTTCCGAACCGCCTGGATCATCCGGAGCTGACTAGGAGGGGTGCCTTTGGATGGAAGGCACCCCTACTCCGCTTTTCTGATTACAAACAGATGCCCCGGCTGCGTCGCCGGGTCGAGCGCGACGTAGTTGCTGGGGCCGCGCCAGGTGTAGCGCGCGCCGGTCAGCAGGTCTTCGCAAGTGTATACGGAATCGTCGGTGAGGCCGAGCTGCCGGGTGTCGAGGTAGAGCCAGCCGGTCTGACGGTTGAATGGGTCGAGGTTGACGACGGTGAGCACCACGCTCGCATTGTCGCGCGTGCGCTTGGACCAGGCGATCAGCTGCGGGTTGTCCACCTGGTGGAAGCGGAGCGACTGGTCGAAGGTCTGGAGCGCCGGGTGCTCGCGCCGGGCCCGGTTGACCGTTGCGATGAGCCGGGCAATCGGGTTGTCGAGCGAAAGCGGCCAGTGCTTGATCTCGTACTTCTCGGAGTCCAGGTACTCCTCGCCGCCGGCCCGGAAAGGCGAATCCACCAGGTTCTCGTACACGCCGCCGTAGATGCCGTAGGAGGGGTTCAGGGCGGCGGCGAGCAGAAAGCGCAGCGCGAACGAGGCCCGGCCGCCGGTTTGGAGGTTGAAGGGGTTGATGTCCGGCGTGTTCGGCCAGAAGTTGGGGCGGAAATACTGCCACTGCTCGGTTTGGGTCAGCTCCGCCAGGTACTCTTCCAGCTCGGGCCGGATCGTCCGCCAGCAGAAGTAGGTGTAGGACTGCGAGAAGCCCAGCTTGGCCAGCTGCTCCATCACGCGCGGTCGGGTGAACGCCTCGGCCAGGAACAGCGCGTCCGGATACTGGCGTTTGACCTCGGCGATGCACCACTCCCAAAACCCGAATGCCTTGGTGTGCGGGTTGTCGACGCGGAAGATGCGCACCCCGCGCGCGGCCCAGAAAAGGAAGACCCCGGCCAGCGCGTCCCACAGCTTTTCCCAGTCCTCGGTCTCGAAGTCGAGCGGGTAGATGTCCTGATACTTCTTCGGAGGGTTTTCCGCGTACTGGATGGAGCCGTCGGCCCGGTGCTTGAACCAGCTCGGGTGCTCTTGGATCCAGGGGTGGTCGGGCGCGCACTGGAACGCGATGTCGAGCGCGATCTCCAGGCCGTGCTCCTCGGCGGCCCGACGCAGATGCTCAAAATCCTCGAACGTTCCCAGCTCGCGCAGGATCGCGGTGTGCCCGCCCTCCTTCGCGCCGACGGCCCAGCAGGAGCCCCAGTCCCCCGGCCCGGCGCTCACGGCGTTGTTCTTGCCCTTGCGGTACTCGCGGCCGATGGGGTGGATCGGCGGGAAATACAGCACGTCGAAGCCGAGCGCCTGGAGGTAGGGCAGCTTCGCCTCCACGTCGCGGAAGGTGCCATGAGTCTCAGTGTCGGGCCCCTGCGAGCGCGGGAACAGCTCGTACCAGGTGGAGAACCGGGCCTTTTGCCGGTCCACCTCGACCCCGAGCACCCGCTCGTAGCGCGTTTCGAGCTCCGCGTCTGGCGCGCGCCGCGCCTGCTCCGCCAGCTCCGGCGCAAGGGCGGGCGAGGCCAGGGCGGCGCGCTCGGCCTCGGCCCGGCCGGGCTGTTCGAGCGCCGCGAGCGTATCGCCGTTCTTGCGCAGCCGCCGCGCGGCCTTGCGCAGCTCCCTGGCGTCGTTGCCGCGGGCCCGCCGCGG
>CAXUEU010000059.1:5769-10201 GCA_964250195.1 uncultured Acidobacteriaceae bacterium | reverse complement strand
GTGCAGCAGACGGGCTTCCACGTGGTCGTGGCCGTCGCCAAAAACATCGGCCTCGACCGACACCACGTCGCCCTCGACGCGCTTGGCGGGAAAGCGTCCCGCGTCGATCTCCGGCTTGACGTGCTCGATGACGACCCGCTTCCGGCCCTCGTCCGGTTTGGGCAGCGCTCGTTTTCCCTGCGGCATTCGCGGTCCTCTTGCGCCCGGATCGCGGGCGAACGCGCCCGGGCTGCGGACGCAAGCAAGGGAGATGACCGCGAGCGCCGGGCGGTTGTCAGCCCGGCTCAGTCGGCGAACTTCGACAGCACGCTGTTGAGCGATTCGGCCCAGGTGGGGTGCGCGAAGCAAGCATCGCGCAGCGCGGTATACGGCAGCCGGCCCATGATCGCGATCTGAAGCATCGCCGCCAGTTCCCCGCCCTCGCTCGCCAGCATCGCCGCGCCCAGGATCTCGTCCGTACCCCGCTCGACGACGACCTTGAGCATGCCACGGTCGTCGCCCACCTCGTAGGCCCGGGCGATGGTGACGGCGGGCATCCTGGCCACGCGGATGTCGCGTTTGGCCGCGCGCGCTTCGCTCTCCGTCATGCCGATGCGGCCCAGCTCGGGGGCGGTGAAGACGGTGTAGGTCACGGGACGGTCGGCTGTGGTCCTGCTGCCGCCCTCGAGCAGATTCGCGGCCAGGATGCGGTAGTCGTCGTAGGAAACGTGGGTAAAAGCCGGGCCGCCCTTCACGTCGCCGAGCGCGTAGATGCCGGGGACGGCGGTTTCCAGCCGCTCGTTGACCGGGATGAAGCCGTGCTCGTCGGCCTGCAGCCCGGCTTTGTCGAGCCGCAGCTCTTCGGTATTCGGCGTGCGCCCGGCGGCCAGCAGCAGGTGCGAGCCGGTGAGCGTGCGGCCGCCCTCCAGCGCGAGCTCGACGCCGCCGTCCACGGCACGGGCCTCCGAGGCTTTTTCCCCGAGCGCGAGCTCGATGCCGTCCTCGCGAAAGATCGTTTCGAGGCAGCCGGCGATGTCCGGGTCCTCGCGCGGCAGCAGCTGCTTCGCGTGCGTCGCGATGGTGACCCGCGCGCCGAAGCGCCGAAACATCTGCGCGAACTCGACCGCGATGTAGCTGCCGCCGAGGATGACGAGGTGCTCGGGAACCCGGTCGAGCTCCATCACGGTCTCGTTGGTCAGGTAAGGGGCGGCCTCCATGCCGGGCGGCACGGCGGCGCGCATGCCGATGTTGAGAAAGACCTGTTTGGCTTCGAACGTTCGCGTCCCGCCTCCCTCGTTCAGCGCGACCTCGATCGTGCGCTCGCCGGTGAACCGCCCGAAGCCCCGGACCAGCTCGAGGTTCTCCTTGCCGGCGTAGCGCTTCTCGCTGCCCTCGTGGGACTTCGCGACGATCTCGCGCTTGCGCTCCCGTACGGCCGCCATGTCCGTGGTTACGGGGCCGGGGACGCGGATGCCGAACCGCGCCGCTTCCTTCGCCTTGGCCGCGACCTGGGCGCTGCCGATCATCGTCTTGGTGGGGGTGCAGCCATAGTTCACACAGGTGCCGCCCACCAGCTTGCTTTCGACCATGATCGTTGTGCGGCCGGCCCCGGCCAGCGCCGTGGCGAGCGGGTTGCCGCCCTGCCCGGAGCCCAAGATCAGCGCGTCTACTTGTTCGACCATGCTTGTCCTTTGTATCTAAAAGCGGGAAGCGAGCAGAAACGAGCCGCCGATCGCGAGCGCGTCCTCCGCGAGCGCGACAGGCAGGTCAGGCAGCCCGGCTTGTTTGGTCAACGCGCGCCGCGCATGGAAGCCCGCGAAAGCCCCGGCGATCGCGGCCGCGCCGCCCAGCAGCCCCCACCACAGAGGCTTGCCCGCGACCGAAGCCAGCGCGGCACCCACGCCGGTTCCGAAGGCGAACCTGCCCAGAACGGGAACCAGATCGGTGCGGGGCGGGGTCTTCGGCAGCTTGTCGCCGATGAGCTCGCCGGCCGCGAGCGCCGTGAACACGCCCAGCGAGATCGGATGCGTGAGGAACCGGAAGGGCGTTTGCCCCAGCGGGAGCCAGCCCAGGCGCGCGCCCCAGCACAGAACGGCCACGGGCATGAGGGTGCGGAGGCCGTTCAAGAAACCGATCCCGAGGACAGAGGAAGCGAAGGCTGCAAGAGTCATACCCACTTTGGGATGCGCGCTGGCCTTTCGGGAGGGGCGGGCGTTACCGAAGTGCCTTGACGGCGGGAAAACCCCTGCTATCGTCGCTGGAGCGCTTGTCTGTTTTGCCGCAAGGACTGCCGACGGGGACTGAAGCCTGGTACCGATGTTGCCCTGAAAAGCAACCGGCCCCGGGACCAAACCGGGGCCGTACTTTACGGACAAGGAGGAAAGAGGATGCTGGTACGCATGCGCCTCGACCTTGGGTTCCAGCTTCGGTTTCGCTGGATCGCCGCTCTTCTCGCCTGGCTGAACAGCTAAGGGGAGTCGAGCCTCAACCGGAACTCATCCGCGTGGCAACGGGTGAGTTCCATCGCTACTTATACAAAAAAGATCGCACCCGATCAAGAGGCACGCGCAGTCTAGCGCAGCGTCGCGGCGATCTCCCGCCAGGACACGCGGCGGTCCTTCAAGTCGTGATTTTAGACTCAGCTGCTTTGAAGGTCAGCTTTCGCGCAGGAGCCGGGGCTCTTCGGGCGCGCGCAGGCGCACCAGCCGGTCGACCGCGTAGGGCGAGCGCTGGCCGGAGTGGTGGTAGTGGCGCACCTGCAGCTCGCCCAGCAAGCCAATGGCGAGCATCTGGATGCCGGCCAGCAGCAAGATGCCGGCAATGACGAACAGCGGGCCGTGCCGGTCCATGACGTGCTGATGGGTGAACAGCTTGAGCGCGAGCAGCAGCATCGCGATACCGGAGCCGCCGAGCATCGAAAGCGCGCCGAAAGAGCCGAAGAAGTGCAGCGGCCGCGTCATGTACTTGAGCAGGAACCGGATCGTCAGCAGGTCGAAGAACACCCGGAACGTCCGGCCGATGCCGTAGTGGCTCTTGCCGCGCTCGCGGTTGACGTTGCGGATGGGGATCTCGCAGATCGACGCGCCGTACCAAGAGGCCAGCGCCGGGATGAACCGGTGCATCTCCCCGTAAAGCGGGACGGACTGAATGACCTCGCGGCGGTAGGCCTTGAAGGTGGTGCCGAAGTCGTGGATGTCGACGCCCGACAGCTTCGCCATGAGCCAGTTGGCCGCGCGCGAAGGGATACGGCGCAGGATGAAGTTGTCGATGCGCTCGCGCCGCCAGCCGGAGACCACATCGTAGCCCTCGTCCAGCTTCTCGAGGAACTGAGGAATTTCGTTGGGGTCGTGCTGGAGGTCGCCGTCCATGGCGAGCACGTACTCGCCCTGTGCATGGTCGAAGCCGGCCGCGAGCGCGGAGGTTTGCCCGAAGTTGCGCCGCAGCTTGATGACCAGCACCCGCGAGTCGACCGCCGCGATCTCCTCGAGCAGCTTGTAGGTTTTGTCGCCCGACCCGTCGTCGACCAGCACCAGCTCGAACGAGTCGCTGACGCTTTCCATGACGTCCTTGAGACGGTCGTATAAAGCGGTGACGTTCTCTTCCTCGTTATGGAAAGGGACGACAACGGAGTATTTGGGCATGGTTTCCAGTTTAACGGACAAGTTACCGATACTTGGGGAAGTCGTCCGCTTCAGAATAATTGCCGACCATCTGCACGAAAACGCGCTCGGTGGTCTGCGCGTCGTCGAGCGCCTGCTCGACCAGATCGGGCGCGCCGCCCTCGCCGCGGAGCCATTCGGAGGCCTCCTGCCGGTTCGGCGCCTCGTGAACGGCCACCTCGCGATGGTAGTTGGAGCCTTCCTGCTCGGAGATGAGGTAGCCCTCGCCCTGTTTCTTGATCTCGAAGTTGCGCAGTGCCATGAGTTCTCCTCTTCAGCAGCTAGGATGCGCGCAGCGCAAAGTACCCGTCACGAAGTGACCGCAAGCCGCGCAGGCGGTTTCAGTTGTTCGACAACACCTGAGCGGCAATCTCGGCCGCGGCTACGCACCCGTCCCGGTCCACGTCCTTGTGCGTCACGAACCGCACCGCGTGCGGACCGACCGCGCCGGCCAGCACCCCTCGGCTCTTGAGCGCACCGACCGTCGCGCCCGCATCGCCGCCGCGCCGCAGCTTGAAGATCACGATGTTGGTCTGCACCAGGCTCAGGTCCAGGTCGACCCCCGGCAGCGCGGCCAATCGCTCGGCCAGCAGACCCGCGTTCGCGTGATCCTCGTGGAGGCGCGCGGGCATCTCGTCGAGCGCGATCAACCCCGCCGCGGCCAGGATGCCGGCCTGCCGCATGCCGCCGCCGAGCGCCTTGCGCACCGAGCGAGCCCGCTCGATGAACGCCGCCGAGCCCAGCAGCATGGATCCGACGGGAGCGCACAAGCCTTTCGACAGGCAGAACATGAC
>CAXUEU010000059.1:4416-5759 GCA_964250195.1 uncultured Acidobacteriaceae bacterium | reverse complement strand
GAACATGACCGAGTCGACGCCGCTCGTCAGCTCCCGGACGGAGATGCCCAGGTGCTCCGCCGCGTGAAAGATGCGCGCGCCGTCCAGGTGCACCGGCAGCCCGGCTTCCCGCGCCCCGGCCCAGATCTCCTCGAAGACCGCGAGCGGCGACACGATGCCGCCGGCCATGTTGTGGGTGTTCTCGAGCGAGATGAGCCCCGGCTGCTGACGGTAGTAAACCTTCGGCCCGATGAGCGACCTGACGTGCTCCCAGCGGAACACGCCGTCCGCCGCGTGAGCGGTGCGCAGCTGGCAGCCGGAAAACGCCGAGGTCATGGCCATCTCCCAGTCGACCAGGTGGGCGCGCGCCTCGCACAGTACCTCCTGCCCGTGCCGGGTGTGGAGCTTGATGGCGATCTGGTTGCCCATGGTACCGGTGGGGACAAATAGAGCGGCCTCGCGCCCGAACAATGCGGCGGAGCGGGCCTCGAGCGCGTTGACTGTCGGGTCCTCGCCGTACACGTCGTCGCCGACCTCGGCCGCGGCCATGGCGGCGCGCATGCGCTCGGTCGGGCGCGTCACGGTATCCGACCGAAGGTCGATCGTGGCGGCGGGGGCTTGCTTCTGGACAGGGGCAACGGGCGCGACAAGGGTCTCGGTGGCCATGGATACCTCCATTATCCACACACGGCGGCGGAGGCGAGCAACGCGGCGAAAACCTCGTTCGAGAGCAGGCGTCCGCGCGCGGTCAGCGCGGCTGTGGCACCGTCGAACGTGAGCAGGCCGTCGGTTCGGAGCTCCTCCAGCGGAGCCCTGTACGCGGCGACCGGCCCCGCGCCGAACTCCCCCTCAAGCGCCGCCAGCGCTATCCCGGCGTTGCGGCGCAGGCCCAGGAACCAGGCCTCCTCCAGCTCCGCCTCGCGCGTGAGCCGGTCGGGCTCCTCAAAGACAGGCGCGTCCAGGAACGCCTGCAAGCCCTCGCCCACCGCGAAACGGGCCGCCCTGCCGCCCGAATCGCGCAGCCCCGAATCGCGCAACATGGAGTGCGCGTCCACGCCGACCCCGAGGTAGGGCGCGCGCAGCCAGTACCGTTCGTTGTGGCGCGAACGCCCACCCGGCCGCGCGAAGTTGGAGATCTCATACTGGGCCAGTCCCGCGCGGTCCAGCACCGCGCACGCCTCCTCGTACCAGTCCGCCACCGCGTCCTCGCGCGGCAGCAGCCCGGCCCCGAACCGCGCCCCGCCCCGCAGCGCCTCCGCGCCGAGCCGCGAGTCCTCGTCACACTCGAACATATATATGGACGCGTGATCGAGCGGGGCTTCCGCGAGCCGCGCGACCGAGTAGTCCCAGCTGGCCCCGGTCTG
>CAXUEU010000059.1:0-4406 GCA_964250195.1 uncultured Acidobacteriaceae bacterium | reverse complement strand
CGCATGCAACGAGCATCGGCGTACTACTTAACTCGATCAGGTCGGCGGAGACATGCCGGATGCCGGCCGCGCGCATTCTTTCGATCTCAGAAAAAGCCTCGGTCCCGGTGTGGGTCCGGGCCGTCGCCCGCGCCTCGCCGTCCACGAACGACTGCACGCCGAAGGAGATCCGGTTGATCCCGCAGGCCATGGACGCGTCCAGGGTTTCCGGCGCGAGCTGCAACGGTGCCGCTTCGAGCGTGATCTCCGCATCCGGGGCCACGTCGAACTGCTCCCGAATGGCAGTGAACAGCGCCCGCAGCAGCTCGGGGGTCCCTCCACCCAAGTAGACGGTGTCCACCGCGCGCGGCAGCATCAGCCCCCGCGCCTGCGCCCAGCCCCGCGCCCCGCGCAGCTGCCTTGTCACGGCCGCGACGTAGCCCGGCATCGCCGCGACCGGGTACACCCCCGAGGCGAAGTTGCAAAACGTACACTTGGCCCGGCAAAACGGGACGGAGACGTAAATGCCGAGTGAGTCCATGGCTCTATTCTCGCAGCCCGGTAGAATCAAACGAGATGGCCGAAGCCGCCCAGCAGCAGGAGCAAAAAGAAGACGACGTAGTCGGCAAGGCGTACGACGGGCGCCTGATGCGCCGGCTGCTCACCTACCTGCGCCCGTACAAGCTCATCGCGGCCGTTTCGCTGGTCGCGATCCTGCTCAAGGCAGCTATCGACGTGCTGGGGCCGTACCTCTTTAAAGTCGCGCTCGACTTCTACTTGACGCCCCAGACATCGGGCGCGAAGCACACGTATTTCTCCCGCCACCTCAGCCCTCGCGCCGCCGCGGGCATCACGGAGCTGGCCGGGGTCTACGTCGGTTCGCTCGCGCTCGGCTACGCGCTCGAGTTCATGCAGACCTACGTGCTGCAGTGGATGGGCCAGAAGGTCATGTTCGACATGCGCCGCGAGATCTTCACGCACATGCAGCGCATGCACATCGGCTTCTTCGACCGCAACCCGGTCGGCCGTCTGGTGACCCGGCTCACCAGCGACGTGGACGCGCTGAACGAGATGTTCACCTCAGGCATCTTCGCGATCTTCGAGGATGTGTTCGTACTCATCGGCATCGTCGCGGTGATGCTCTCGATGAGCTGGTGGCTCGCGCTGATCACCTTTGCCGTGCTGCCGCTGATCCTGCTCATCACGCGCATCTTCCGTAAATACGTCCGCGAGTCGTACCGGCGCATCCGGGCGGCGGTCGCCAAGATCAATGCCTACACGCAGGAGCACGTGAGCGGCATGCCGCTGGTGCAGCTGTTCAACCGGCAGCAGCGGGCCTTCGACGATTTTTCCGCCATCAACGACCTCCACAAGGAGGCGTTCAAGGATTCGATCCTTGCCTACGCGCTCTACTACCCCGGAGTCGAGCTGTTGAGCACGATCGCGATCGCGCTGGTGATCTGGCTCGGCGGCGAAGGTGTCTTGCGCGGGGCGGTTTCGATCGGCGTGCTGGTCGCCTTCATTCAGTACTCGCAGCGGTTTTTCCGGCCCATTCAAGACCTGAGCGAGAAGTACAACATCCTGCAGGCGGCCATGGCGGCCAGCGAGCGGGTCTTCAAGCTGCTCGACACGGAGCCGGAGATCGGCTCGCCCGCGCTCGCCGTCACGGCTGAGAAAACCGGCCAGGTCGAGTTCCGGAACGTCTGGTTCAGCTACCAAAAGTTGACGCCGGAGCAGGAGACGCAAGACCCGGCGGCGGTGAAGGGCGTGGAGTGGGTGCTGCGCGGGGTCTCGTTTTCGATCGCGAAGGGCGAAACCGCGGCCATCGTAGGCCACACCGGCGCGGGCAAGACCACCATCATCAGCCTGATGATGCGCTTCTACGACGTCCAGCAAGGGGCCGTGCTGATCGACGGCGTGGACGTGCGCGCGCAGGACCTGCACAGCCTCAGGTCGCGCTTCGGCGTCGTCCTGCAAGACCCGTTCCTGTTCTCGGGGACCATCGAATCGAACATTCGCATGGGCTCGCCGATCAGCCCGGAGCGGGTGCGCCGGGCGGCCGAGGAGGTCAACCTGCTCGACTACATCGACGCGCAGCCGGCGGGCTTCCAGGAACTGCTGCGCGAGCGCGGTGCCGGGCTTTCGACCGGCCAGAAGCAGCTGATCAACTTCGCCCGCGCGCTCGCGCACGACCCGGCGGTGCTGATTTTGGATGAGGCGACCTCGTCGGTCGACACGGATACCGAATTGCGTGTAAGAAGCGCGCTGGAGCGCATGGTCGCCGGCCGGACCTCCGTCCTGATCGCGCACCGGCTCTCCACCGTGCAGCGGGCCGACACCATCCTGGTGATGCACAAGGGCCGCCTGCGCGAGCAGGGGGCGCACCAGCAGTTACTGGCCGAGCGCGGGCTGTATTACAAGCTGTACCAGCTGCAGTACCGCGACCAAGAGGCCGGAGTTTCGCATGAAAAGTTCGCGCCGGCGCTCGCGCTCGGAACGGATTGATGGCGCGGATTTTTCTCTCCGCGGGCGAGGCGAGCGGGGAGCGGTACGGGGTCGCGCTGATGGAGGCGCTGCGGCCGTCGGGGGCCGAGTTTCTCGGCCTCGGCGGCGCGCGCATGGAGGCGGCCGGGCTGCGCCGCATCGCGCGCGCCGAGGATGTCGCCGTGATGGGCATCACCGAGATCGTCCGGCACATCCCCCGGATTTACCGCGAATACCGGAAGCTGCGCCGGGCTTTGCTCACCGAAAAACCGGATGTTTGCGTGCTGATCGACTTCCCGGACGTGAATCTAGGGCTGGCGAAACGGGCCAGGCAGCTCGGGATTCCCGTGGTGTTTTTCGTGAGCCCGCAGGTTTGGGCCTGGAAGGGGCACCGGCTCGGGCGCATCCGGCGCGACGTGGACCGCATGCTGGTGATCTTCCCGTTCGAGGAGCCCTGGTACCGCTCACGGGGCGTCGACGCGACGTTCGTCGGGCACCCCCTGGCGGAGCTGCCGCCGCCGACGGTCAGCCGCGAGGCGTTCGCGGCGGCGCACGGGCTGGATGCGGCGAAGCCCTGGGTGGGCCTGCTGCCCGGCTCGCGGCCGGGTGAGATCGCGCTGAACCTGCCCGCCATTCTGGGCGCGGCGCGGCTGCTCGGGCCGGGGTATGAGTACGTGCTGCCGCTCGCGCCGACGCTGACGCCGCCGCAGATCGCGAGGCTTCGAAAAATGCTGGGCGGCCTCCCCGTCCGGCTCACCCGCGATGCCCGCGCCACGCTCCACCATGCCCAGGCGAGCCTCGTCGCGAGCGGGACCGCGACGGTCGAGGCCGCGCTGATCGGCAATCCGTTCGTGGTGGTCTACCGGCTTTCGCGCCTTTCCCACGCGGTCGCCAGGCGCGTCGTCAAGGTCCCGCACGTCGCCATGGCCAACCTCATCGCCGGCCGGCGCGTCGTCCCGGAGCTGATCCAGGACGGCTTTACCCCGGAGGCCGCCGCCGCCGCGCTGCGCCCCTTGCTCGCCGATTCCGAGCAGCGCCGGGCCATGGTCGATTCGCTGCATCAAATTCGCGTGGCTCTGCAAACGGAAACCGGCGCGATCGAGACCGTGGCCGCGCACGTCCTTTCCCTGCTGCCCGGGTCTAAACCGATGAGCATACGACCGATGAGCCTCGCCCTATGAGACTTTCCCCCGCCCTTTGCTTCGCCCTCGCCGCTCCCCTGTTCGCCGCCGAAGCCAAGCCGCCCATCGAGGTGTCCGGCTACGTGCTCGACGCACAGGTGAACCCGTCGACCCACACGCTTGTCGCCCAGGCCAGGATCACCTTCATCGCGAACCAGGCTGCCGACGCCGCGAACTTCGAGCTGCACGGCGCGCTGCGGGTGACCGAGGTGCGCGACGCCGGCGGGGCCTCGCTCAACGGCGAGCGCGGCGCGAACGCGACGGTGCGGGTGACGCCCGCGCAGCCGTTGGTCGCCGGGCAAACCTATACCTGGACCTTCCTGTACAACGGCGCGCTCGCCGGGGCGGACGGCGGCCCGGTCGAGGGGCTGAAACTCGCGTCCGTCGACGACCCGATCTCGTACCTGCTTTACGCCGGACGATGGTTCCCCCTGGTCGGCTACACCACGGACCGGTTCACGGCGGAGATGCACGTGTACGTACCCGCCGGGTACACAGTGATCGGGTCTGGAGCGACGAACGCGCCGGGCCCGCAGGCCAAGGTGGTCAATGCCGAGCAGGCCCACCGCGACGCGGCACCCTTGCCCGGTCAGGGCGGTGACTCCGGCCCGCAGCTGCAACGGCGCGGCGCGGCGGCCGCCGAAGCGCCGACCACCGCGAGCGAGCAGCGCAGGAAAAACGGCACCGCCGAGCCGGACGACGAGGCCGACGCGCCCGAGCGCCCCTCCGTCAAAGCTGCCCCATTGAAAGCCCCGCTCACCC
>CAXUEU010000058.1:0-19911 GCA_964250195.1 uncultured Acidobacteriaceae bacterium | reverse complement strand
GGGCAGTTGGAAGCGCTGCGGCGCGACGGCTACCGGTACGGGCTCTCGCTCGAGACGCACTGGAAGAGCGGCAACGGGCCGGAGGACTCCTCGCGGGGCAGCATGGCGGGATTGAAAAAAGCGATCGGCGCAGCCGGAATGACCGCGCCGCCGACTGTGGCGTAAGGGGGAAAGTATGTGGACACGGCGTGAGTTTCTAGGAACAGCGGGCGCGGCGATGGTGACCGCGAAATCCTACGGGCAGATCGTGGGCTCAAACGACCGGCTGAACTTCGCGGTCATCGGGCTCAACAGCCGGGCGTACGCGCACTTGGCGGCGCTCAAGACGAATAAGGGGCAGGCGCGCGTCGCGCATGTGTGCGACGTGGATTCGGTGATCCTGGCCAAGTTCGCCGACGAAACCGAGAAGGCGATGGGTGAGAAACCCGCGACGGACGGAGACTTCCGCAAGGTACTGGCGCTCAAGGAGATCGACGCGGTAACGATCGCGACGCCCGACCACTGGCACGCGCCGATGGCGATTGCGGCGTTGCAGGCGGGCAAGCATGTGTATGTCGAAAAGCCTTGCAGCCACAACCCCGCCGAGGGCGCGATGCTGATCGAAGCGCAACGCAAGACCGGCAAGCTGGCGCAGATGGGAACGCAGCAGCGGTCGTCGGCGCACACCATCGAGATCGTGGACAAGATCCACAACGGGCTGATCGGCGACGCGTACTACGCGAAGTCCTGGTACGCGAACGTCCGCAAGCCGACCAAGTATGGCCCGGGCGGCGCTGCGCCGCGGCAGCTGGACTGGGACCTGTGGCAGGGGCCGGTGCCGCGCACCGCCTACCGCGACCAGATCCACCCGTACAACTGGCACTGGGTACGCGAGTACGGCACGGGCGAAACGCTGAACAACGGCACGCACGAGGTGGACGTGTGCCGGTGGGCGCTGGGCGTGGATTACCCGGAGCGGGTGACCGCCTCTGGCGGGCGCTACCAATATAAGGACGACTGGCAGTTCTATGACACCCTGAACACCAGCTTTACCTACCCGGACAAGATGATCGCCTGGGAAGGCAAGAGCTGCCAAGGGATGAAGCTGTACAACCGCGACCGGGGCTCGGTGATCGAGGGCACCAAGGGCTCGGTTCTGGTGGACCGCGACGGCTATGAGGTGTACGACTGGAAGGGGAACAAGACCGGCGAGTTCCGCAAGCCGGGCAAGCAGACCTCGTCGACGGACCTGCTTGGCGCGGACGAGATGACGGACGCGCACTTTGCGAACTTCATCGCCGGGGTGCGCGGGGGCGAAAAGCTGCACTCGCCCGTGGCGGTGGGGAACGTAGCTGTGACGATGCTGCAGTTGTCGAACATCGCCTGGGTGAACAAGCGGGAGCTGGCGCTCGACCCGGCAACGGGCAAGATCCAGGGCGACCCGGAGGCGATGAAGCTGTGGGCGCGCATGTACGAGCCCGGCTGGGCTCCCCGCGTATGAGCTTCACGCGACGGGAGTTCGGGGTGTTGGCAGGGGCGTTCGCGGTTGCCCCCGCTTCGGCGGACGGGATCAGGCTGGGCCTCGCGAGCTACAGCTTTCGCACGCTGGACCGGGCGCGGTTGATCGCGGCGATGCGGGAGGTTCAGGTCGCCGGGCTCAACGCGAAGGACGTGAAGGACCACCTGCCGACGGACCCCGCCGGGGAGGCCGCGGCCATGGCGGCGTACAAGGCCGCAGGCATCAGCCTACACGCGGTGGGGACGGTGTACTTCCCGAAGGATGAGGACGCGGATATCCGGGAGAAGTTCGAGTACGCCAAACGGGCCAAGGTGCCGGTGATCGTCGCCGGGGACCCCGCTCCCGCGACGCTGCCCCGTCTGGAGCGTTTCGTGAAGGAGTACGACATCCGCATCGCCATCCACAATCACGGCCCGGAGGACAAGCTGTGGCACTCGCCGCTGGACGTGCTCGCGGCCGTCAAGGGCCTGGACCCGCGCATGGGTTGCTGCATCGACGTAGGCCACACGGCGCGGGCCGGAACGGATGTGGTCGCGTCGATCCGGGCCTGCGGGCCGCGCCTGCATAACGTGCACATGAAGCATCTGAGCGACTTCAGCAGCAAGGAAAGCCAGGTCGCGGTGGGCGAGGGTAAGATGCCGGTGCGCGGGATTTTCGAGGCACTGCTGGCGATCGGGTACCCGGGCTGGGTGGATCTGGAGTACGAGATCAAGCCGGACGACCCGGTGCCGGGGGCGAAAACGAGCTTTGCGTTCATGCGCGGGGTGCTGGCACGCATGGGTATGCCTACAACTTCTTGAGCTCCGCGAGCATGCGTTGGAAGCCTTCCTCGCGCGCCTTCTTGTTGTCGGGGGTTGCGTCCGGCGCTTCGCCTGCGCGCATGAAGCCGTGGCCCGCGCCGGAGTAGGTTTTCTGCTCGAATCGCTTGCCGGCGGCTTTCATGGCGGCTTCCGTCTCCGGAACCGTGGAGGTGATCCGGGCGTCGTTGCCAGCGTAGAAGCCATAGACGGGGGCATGGATCGCTTTCAGGGCATCTTTGTCAGGGGTCGGACCATAAAAAACGAACGCGGCCCGGAGGTCGGGCCGGGTCGTCGCGAAGCGAAAACTTTGCCCGCCGCCCCAGCAGAAACCCGCGACCGCCAGCTTGCCGTTCGAGGCGGGAAGCTTGAGGCCAAGGTCGGCCGCTGCGTTGAGGTCGGCGGTGACTTGGTCGGGTTTGAGGCTGGAGACCGCCTGGACCGCGGCGTCCTGCCCGCCGAGGCTGGAGGTACCGCCGCCGCCCGGGCCCATGCCGCTCAGCAGATCGGGCTCGACCACGATATAGCCTTGCGCGGCAAGCTCGTCGGCCATCTCCTTCGACCAGTCGGTGAGCCCGAAGATTTCGTGGATGAGCAGGACGACCGGAGCTTTGGCCTTCGACTCCGGGTAGGCGACGAGGACCTTGACATCGCGTCCGCCGCTGAGGGCGGACAGGTACTCGTGGTGGCGCGGGGAGCTGTCGAGCCGCGCCTTGGCCCAGTCCTGGGCGGCAAGGTTTACCGAGCACACGAGAGACAGCACGAGAGAAGCGAGCACACGGCGGGGCAACGAAGGCATGATGAGGGCAAGTTTACGCCGGAGACTGGGCTTTCTCGGAAGAAAATCGCCCCGGCCCATAAGCCGGTTCCGAATCGGAACCGGCTTACCTCGGTAATCCCAAAACGGGAATGGGGCGGCGCGGGGGGCATCTCTTTTCGGGCCGGGCTTGCTAGACTGACTCAAACCGGCCGATAGAGCCGAAACAGTTCAGGAATCCCTATGCAAACACTGACGCAGACCTTGTATCCCCTCGCCACGAACACGAATCGCACGCCGGTTGCCTATTTCTCCATGGAAATCGCCATCGAGCCGGAGATGAACACCTACTCGGGCGGCCTGGGCGTGCTGGCCGGCGACACGCTCCGGGCGGTGGCTGACCTGGGCATCCCCTTGGTGGCGGTAACGCTGGCGCACCGGCGCGGGTATTTCCGCCAGATGCTCAGCGCGGAGGGAGTCCAGACCGAAACCGAGCAGCCCTGGCCGGTAGACCTCTACACGGTCGAGGAAGCGGCGCGGGTGATCGTCGAGCTCGAAGGCCGTCCGGTGCACGTGCGGGCCCTATGCCACCCGATTCACGGGATTACCGGCCATATCGTTCCCGTGTACCTTCTCGACACGGACCTGCCGGAGAACGACGCGCGCGACCGCGCGCTGACCGACCGGCTCTACGGCGGGGACAACGATTACCGGCTCAGACAGGAAGCAATCCTCGGCATCGGCGGCGCGCGCATCCTGCTCGCTCTGGGGCTCGACCCGGCCGTTTATCACATGAACGAGGGCCATGCCGCGCTGCTGACCGTCGCGCTCGTGGGCCGGGCACTCGCGGGGCGGGCGCTGGCGCAGGCGAGTGAGACCGAGTTCGGGCGGGTACGCGAGCAGTGTGTCTTTACCACCCATACACCTGTGCCCGCGGGGCACGACCGCTTCTCGATGGAACAGGCCCGCCACATCCTGGGCGGCGAGACGGTAGGCATGCTGGAGCGCGCCGGAGGCGTCCACGACGGCCTGTTGAACATGACCTATGTCGCGCTGAGGTTTTCCCGCTTCGTCAACGGAGTCGCGATGCAGCACGGCATCGTGTCGCGCGAGATGTTCCCGGACTACCCGGTGGACGCGATCACGAACGGGGTCCACGCGGGGACGTGGGCATCCGATCCGTTTCTGCGCGTTTTCGACCGGCACCTGCCTCGCTGGCGCCGCGACAACGTCACGCTCCGCTACGCGATCGACATTCCGGAAGGGGAGATCACCGAAGCGCACCAGGCGTCGAAGCGCCTGCTGCTCGACGCGGTAAGGAAGCGCTGCGGGGAGACGCTCTCGCCCGACGTGTTCACGATCGGCTTCGCCAGGCGGGCCGCCACTTACAAGCGCATGGACCTGCTCTTCGCCGACCCCGAGCGCCTGGTCGCGATGGCGAAGGAGTTCGGCGGGCTGCAGGTGCTGTATGCGGGCAAGGCGCACCCGGCGGATGAGCCCGGCAAGGCCAAGATCAAGCGCGTCATCGAGTTCGCACATGAGCTGTCTAAAGGGCTGCTCAAGATCGTGTACCTCGAAAACTACGAGTGGACGCTCGGGGCTCTGCTCA
This sequence comes from uncultured Acidobacteriaceae bacterium, assembly GCA_964250195.1. Classification (GTDB taxonomy): domain Bacteria; phylum Acidobacteriota; class Terriglobia; order Terriglobales; family Acidobacteriaceae; genus EB88. The sequence continues at coordinate 15,250 of CAXUEU010000058.1, read as the reverse complement.
CCAGCGGCGTGGACCTGTGGCTGAACACACCCAAGCGGCCCTACGAAGCCTCGGGAACGAGCGGGATGAAGGCCGCGCTGAACGGCGTCCCTTCCCTGTCCATCCTCGACGGATGGTGGATCGAGGGCTGGATCGAGGGCGTGACGGGTTGGGCAATCGAGGACCGCGAGGAGGAGGCGGAAGAGGCCGAGTCCATGTACAGCCAGCTCGAAAAGGTCGTTTTGCCCCTTTTCTACAAGCAACCCGAGCAGTGGCGGCGCGTCATGCGGTCGGCGATCGCGCTGAACGGGTCTTTCTTCAATACGCAGCGCATGGTGGAGCAGTACGCGCTGAACGCGTATTTCCCACAGACGGTTTTGCCGGTACGGGATGCCGAGGAGGCGATTGCGGCAGACTGACGAAAATGCTCGTTCGCGATCACGGGAGGGAACTGAAGGGCTTTGCGAAGAGCCGGGGTCACCTTCAGCAAGCGGAGGGCTTGTGTCAAGGACTCGCTCTTCCTCAAATCTCACGGGAAAAGCAGGTCCTTCGTCGCTTCGCTCCTCAGCGAGGACCTCCTTTAACTCAGAGCGAAAGGCTCACGCGGAGCAGGTATCGTTCGTGGGGCCGGGCCGGAAAGCGACATCATGATTCAGCGAATGTTTTGGCACTGTTCCGGATGAAGCCGGCGACCGCCTCCGGTTGGGACAGCAAGACCAGGTGGCTGGCGGCGACTTCCTCGACCCGTGCACCGATGCGGGCGGCGAGCGCCCGCTGGGTGTCCGGGTTCAGGATGCGGTCCTCCGTGGTGACCAGGTAGTGGTTCGGTTTATGCTTCCAGGCCGGGTCGCTCAGTTTGGCCTCGAAGATGCGGTAGCTGACCGGCTTCTGCACGCTCACCGCGAGATTGATGATCCCGCGATGCAAGTCGTGGCCAAGCGCGTCAGAGGCGTAGTCGGCATCGATCCAGATATAACCGCTTGCGTCCGGGCCGACGGAGGCTCTGGAAGCAGGCGGGTGCATGGACATCAGGGAGCCGAAAACCTCGTCGACCTCCGGGGCAAATGCCGTCACGAATGCGAGCGCCCGCACCTTGGAGTGGCTGCCGGCGGCGGAGATGACCGCGCCGGCGTAGGAATGGCCCACGAGCAGCACCGGCCCCTCCACGTGGTCCAGCAGCAGCTCGAGCGCGGCGACATCGCCCTCGAAAGACTTGAGGGGCAACTGCGCGGCATGCACCTTGTAGCCTTCGTGGGCCAGGGTGACGAGCACTTCCCGCCAGCCGCTGCCATCCATCCAGGCACCGTGCGCCAATACGATCGTTCCCGGTTTCCGCTCCGCCACGTGTTTCTCCTCTTCGCCGGCAATTCCCTCGTTACGATGCCAGCGCCGCCGCTCGCGTGTGCGCGAAGGCTTCAGCGAGCAGCGTGTACGAGCGCAGCCGCGCGGCATGGCTATGGGTGATGGTGTTGACCAGAATCTCGTCGGGCGCGAGGGCGTCGGCCATGGCCCCTAGGTCGCGGCGCACGGTCGCCGGGCTGCCGGTAAAGTATCTCGGGAACTCGCCTTCGCTGTCGCCCGCGTCGCCGCCGAGCTCGCGCAGCGCTGCGGCGGGCGAGGCGAGGGGACGGCGGTCGCCCTCGCGAATGCGCCGCTGGAGCAGGCGCACGCTCGCGTGCAGGTAGCGCGCTTCCTCGTCGGTCTCCGCGACGATGACGCCGGCCGCGATGGCGGCGTAAGGCTTCGCGAGCGCGGCCGAAGGCTTGAAGCCGCGCCGGTAGAGCGCGAGCGCGGCACGAGTGTGGGCCGGGCTGAAGAAGTGCGCGTAGGCGTAAGGGAGGCCCCACTCGGCCGCGGCGGCCGCGCCCCATAGGCTCGAGCCGAGCAGCCAAATGTCGGGCCCCGGCGGGCCTGCCGGCGCGGGGGGGGGCGAGACGGGAACGCGGCCGAAGGGGTGCCCCGCCGGGAAGCCGCCGCCGAGCCAGGCGTGCAGCTCGGCTACCTGATCGGGAAAGTCGTCGGCGGGCATGGCGGAGCGGTCCCGGCGCAGGGCTTGCGACTCGATGGGCCCGCCGCCGGGCGCGCGCCCGATACCCAGGTCGACGCGGCCGGGGTAGAGGGCGTGGAGCGTACGGAACACCTCAGCTACCTTGAACGGGGAATAGTGCGGCAGCATGATGCCGCCGGAACCGATGCGGATGGTGCGCGTGGCGGCCCCGACGGCGGCGAGCACGACCTCCGGGGCGGAGCAGGCCAGCAGCTCCATCGCGTGGTGCTCGGACATCCAGAACCGGTGATAGCCGAGCTTTTCCGCATGCTGGGCCAACTCGATGGAGCGCCGGAGCGCCTCGCCGGCAGTGGAGCCTTCGGCCACCGGAGCCTGGTCGAGAACGGAGAGCCTGAGTTGCTTCATCTTCAATCACCCTTGCGACTCCTTACAGATGTCCCGTGGCGCGGAAGGAAACACGCGGCGCGGAATGCTGCCGCCGCAACACGATTCGGCGGGACCGAATGCTATACTGCCGGTGCTCATGACAGACCAGGCGCGCAGCAAAACCCGCGATTCGGAGGCAAGCGGCGTTCTGTTCGCGCCTCCGAGCGAACGCCCGATCTGTGTCGACCTAGACGGGACACTGGTCAAGACGGATACGCTGCACGATGCGCTGCTGGTAATGGTGCGGACGCACAGCAGCGCATTGGCGCGGGTGCCGGGCTGGATCGCGCGGGGCAAAGCGGCGCTGAAGCGGGAAGTGACCGAGCGGGTAACGCTCGACGTGGCGCACCTGCCGTACAACAAGCCGCTGCTGGCATTCCTGGAGCAGCAGCGCGGGCTGGGGCGGGAGCTGTACCTGGCGACGGGGGCGGACCGGGTCCTGGCCGAGCGGGTGGCGGCGCATCTTGGGATTTTCACGGGCGTACTCGCGAGCGACGGCACGACGAACCTGACGGGGGAGAACAAGCTCGCGTCGTTTCGGCAGCGGTTCGGCGAGGGCGGGTTCGACTACATCGGCAACGCGCGGCCGGATGTGCCGCTGCTGGTGCATGCCGGCTCGCCGATGCTGGCCAATCCGGACGCGAGCCTGCTCAAGGCGGTGCGGGAGCGCAGGTTCACGCCGGACCGGCAGTTCATCGACCGGGCCCCGGCGCTCAAGGTGCTGCGCCGCGCGCTGCGCGTCCACCAATGGGCGAAGAACGTGCTGATCTTCGTGCCGCTGCTGCTGGCGCACGCCTTGCACGCGGCCACCGTCGGCCGTGCCCTGGCCGCGTTTTTCTGCTTCTCGCTGTGCGCCTCGTCGACCTACATCGTCAACGACCTGCTCGACATCGAGGCCGACCGGCGCCACCCGCGCAAGCGCTTCCGGCCGTTCGCCTCGGGCGACCTCCAGGCCAAGACCGGGGCGCTGATCTCCGCCGCGCTGCTGCTGCTTTCCTTTGCGATCGCCGCCGCGCTGCCGGGCGCGTTCCTGGGCTACCTGCTGCTGTATCTGATCTCGACCCTGTCCTACTCGCTGTATCTCAAGCGGGTGGTTCTGGTCGATGTGGTGCTCCTGTCCGGCCTGTACACGCTGCGGCTGCTGGCCGGGGCGGCGGCGACCTCGATCGCCATCTCGCCGTGGCTGGCCGGCTTCTCGGTTTTCCTGTTTCTCTCGCTCGCCATGGTCAAGCGGTTCGCCGAGCTCCAGAACATCCGGGCGGCGGGGCAGGTTCCCTCGAACGGACGGGGCTACCTGCTGTCCGACGTGGAGCAGCTGCGCTCTTTCGGCACGGCCAGCGCCTATGCCTCGGTGGTGGTGTTTTCGTTGTACATCAGCGGCGCCGAGGTGACGGGGCTGTACGCGCATCCGCAGCGGATGTGGTTGATCACCCCCATCATGATCCTGTGGATCAGCCGGGTTTGGCTGCTGGCGAGCCGCGGCGAGCTGGACGAGGATCCGGTAATCTTCGCGGTAACCGACCGCATGAGCCTTTTGCTCGCATGCGCCGCCGTTTGCGTCCTCCTTCTCGCTATCATTAGCTAGGCCACTCACAGCCTACGGAGCCTCACCCATGTCATCCACCCTGGCCGAGAGGCCCGCGGAGAAACCCACCACCCAGCCAGCGTTCGAGTCCTGGGGTCGTTATCCCAAGCTGCCCGCCGACCTGCGCCCGCTCTCCTGGACAACGGATTTCCCCCCGCGCGAAGCGATGCACGGCTCCATGCTGCCGGTAGGCGCGGGCCGGTCCTACGGCGATGTATGCCTGCTCGAAGACGGTACGCTGCTGCACGCGCGCGGCATGGACCACATGCTGCAGTTCGACCCGGCCACGGGGGTTCTGCGCTGCGAAGCGGGGGTGCTGCTGTCCGAGATTCTGGACTTCGCCGTGCCGCTGGGCTTTTTCCTGCCGGTGACGCCGGGGACGAAGTACGTCACGGTCGGAGGCGCGATCGCGAACGACATCCACGGCAAGAACCACCACATCGCCGGAACCTTCGGCGCGCACGTGCTGCGCTTCGAGCTGGTCCGGTCCGACGGTTCGCGGCTGATCTGCTCGCACCGGGAAAACCGGGACTGGTTCGCGATGACCATCGGCGGCATGGGCCTGACCGGGCTGATCACTTGGGCGGAAGTGCGTCTCCGGCCGATCGTGACGCGCAAGATCGACTACCGGGGAGACAAGTTCGTCGGTATCCAGGAGTTCGTCGAGCTGTCGCGCCAGGCGGCGAACGTCGAGTACACGGTGGCCTGGATCGACTGCGTGTCAACCGGCAAGAACTTCGCGCGGGGCATCTTCATGCAGGGCACGCACGCGGAGGAGCCGGGGCCGCTGACGCGGTCGAAGGAGCCGAAGCTGGTGTTTCCGCTCGACCTGCCGGAGTGGACGCTGAACAAGTACTCGATCGGGCTGTTCAACTTCGCCTACTACAACAAGCAGCGCGCAAAGACCGTGACGACGAAGATGGACTATGAGCCGTTCTTCTACCCGCTCGACTCCGTGCTGAAGTGGAACCGGATGTACGGAAAGAAGGGGCTCTTGCAGTTCCAGTGCGTGCTGCCGCCGGACGAGGACCAGCGCGGGATCACGCAAATCATGAAGTCGATCACGACCTCCGGGCTGGCGTCGTTTCTGGCCGTGCTGAAGGTGTGCGGGGACGTGCCGTCGCCGGGGTTCATGAGCTTTCCGAAGCCGGGGATGACGCTTGCGCTCGACTTTCCGATCCGCGAGGAGGTTTCGTTCGACCTCCTGCAAAGGCTGGCCGACATCACGCTCGAGCATGGCGGACGGTTGTACCCGGCTAAGGACGCGACGATGACGCCGGCGCACTATCAGACGTTTTACCCACAATGGCAGCAGTTCGCGCAGTACGTGGACCCGGGATTCGACTCGGCGTTTTGGCGGAGGGTAACGGGGCGTGGCTAGGCAGGAACCCGCGACGCCCGGCAAGGTCTTGATTCTCGGTGCCACCTCCGCGATCGCGCAGGCGACCTCGCGGCTGCTGGCCGACCGCGGGGCGAGCTTCTTCCTCGTCGCGCGCGACCCGTACAAGCTGGCCGCGGTGGTGAGCGACCTCCAGACGCGCGGGGCCAGGGCGGTGTACTCGCTCGCGCTCGACCTGGACAACGAGGCCGAGCACCCGGGGCTGCTCCATGCGGCGGTGGAGGTTCTGGGCACGATCGACATGGCGCTGCTGGCGCACGGGGTGTTGGGCGACCAGAAGGCGGCCGAGGCAAGCCCGGAGGCCGCGGAAGCGGTCTACCGGACGAACTTTCTTTCGCCGGCATCGCTGATTACGCTGCTGGCGAACTACTTCGAGGAGCGCGGGACCGGAACGCTGGCGGCGATCTCTTCGGTGGCGGGGGACCGCGGACGCAAGAGCAACTACGTCTATGGCGCTTCGAAGGGAGCGTTGTCGATCCTGCTCGACGGTGTGCGAAACCGGGTGGACCGGGCCGGGGTGCAGGTGCTGACGATCAAGCCGGGGTTCGTGGCGACGCCGATGACGGCGCACCTGCCGCGGGGGCCGCTGTTCGCCGAGCCGCGGACGATCGGGCGGGGGATTCTGCGGGCGGTCGAGAAGCGGCGCGACGTGGTGTACCTGCCGGGGTTCTGGCGGCTGATCATGTTCGCGGTGCGGGCGGTGCCGGGGCGGGTTTTCAAGAAGATGAACATGTAAGCGGACGGGGGTCTTCTGGAGAGCACGGCGCTGCGCGCAAATCGAATCCTGTTCGCCCTGCTTGTAGCATCGCTTTGCGCGTGGGTGCTGTCGTACGGCGTGTTTCCGACGCAAGACGGCCCGGCGCACAGGTACTATGCCGGCATCCTGGGTGGGCAGCTGTTCGACCCTTCCTGGAGCGAGACCTACCGGGTGCGGATGCCGGTGCCGCCCTACGCGGCGGAAGACTACCTGCTCGCGGCCGCTCCCCGCGTGATGGATGTCGGCTCGGCGGAACGGATTTTTCTTTGCGCATGTATGGTCCTGTTCACGGCCGGCGTGCGCTTGTGCTGCGTACGCGCCGGGCAAGCCGGTGCCTGGGTTTCGCTGTTCGCGGTGCCGCTTGCGTTCTTCATGCTTGCCGGGGCGTTCGCGTTGTTTCTCGTCATCCCGGTGATGCCGGACAAGATCAACGGAGCGCTCGATTTTTTCATCCGTATGCTGCCGATGGTGTGGGTGCTTGCCTTGTTCGCGGCGAGCCGGACCGGCCTGTCGACGCGCGCGCGCCAAGCAGCGATGCTGGGCGCCGCCGGTTGTACCGCGGTCGCCCTCATCGCGGCGGAGTCGGCGCTTCGGCCTGTCGCCCGGCAGCTGGAAGCGGTCGAGAGGCTCAACCTGCCCGAAACGGACATGGTCTCATCCTAATGGTGGAGAAACGGGCGGGGTTTACCGGGGGCGACCGGACGCGGCTCGTCGCCGATCCGTATCTGTGGAGCGGCATGGCTCCGGCCCTGCGGGCGCACGCCGTGGTGATGAACAGCCCCTGGATCGACGCGAACTATCTGCCGCTGGCTCCGGGGCCGGACTCGCGCCTGCTGGTCAACATTCTTTCGGACAGGCGCGAGCGGGAGGACATTGATCAACACGACGGCGATCTGTCGCGGATTTCGATTTCGGAGAGGAAACGGGCCTTTGCCGGGGCGGACTTCCTCTTTGTGCTGGGAGAGGGCTTGCCGGAGGAGGGTCTCGGGAGAGACCTCGGCGCGGATGCGGGCGCATGGCGGTGTAAGCCGGCCGGCTGGTATGCGCTCTGCGAGCACTGAATCGGCGCACACGGCGCGTCCTAGCTTCTTGGGAAGCGATGGCGGGCTCCTGTGAGTCCTGAGCGTGGGAACGAACGTCCAATGGGAAGGCTTCGGAAGGACCGCGTTTCCGGACCCGTACCTCGAACTGGGTACGGCTTGCGGTACAACTAGGCAGGCGCGCCCGGCGGGAGCGTTTCGGAGCTTTTTCAAACTATGTGGATTGTTCGCCTCGCGCTGCGCCAGCCCTACACCTTCACCGTTCTAGCTCTGCTGCTGCTGATGCTCGGGCCGCTGGTCATCGCGCTGACGCCGACCGATATTTTCCCGAACATCAACATACCGGTCGTCGCGATCCTTTGGCAATACACGGGCCTTTCCGCCGAGCAGATGTCGAGCCGCATCGTGCTGCTGTCCGAGCGGACGCTGACCACGACGGTGAACAACATCGAGCACATCGAGTCGCAATCGCTGTACGGCATCGGCATAATCAAGGTGTTCTTCCAGCCCAACGCCAACATCGCCGACGCAAACGCGCAGATCACCGCGATCGTGCAGACGCAGCTCCGCCAGCTTCCGCAAGGGACGACGCCGCCGCTGGTGCTGCAGTACTCGGCCTCGAGCGTGCCCATTATCCAGCTGGGACTTTCCGGCGAGGGCTTGAGCGAGCAGCAGTTGAACGACTTCGGGCTCAACTTCATCCGGACGCAGCTGGTGACGGTGCCCGGCGCGGGCATCCCGTACCCGTACGGGGGCAAGCAGAGGCAGGTGCAGGTGGACCTGAACCTGCAGGCGCTTCAGTCCAAGGGGCTCGCACCGTCGGACATCGTCTCGACGGTGGCCGCGCAAAACCTGATCCTGCCTTCGGGCACGCTCAAGGTGCAGAACTTCGAGTACCAGGTCGAGACCAACTCGGCGCCGTCGACGATCGCCGGGCTGAACGACCTGCCGATCCGCTCGGTGAACGGGAGCATGGTGTACCTGCGGGACGTGGCGCATGTACGCGACGGCTTTCCGCCGCAGACCAACATCGTGCGCGTGAACGGACAAAGGGCTTCCCTGCTCTCGGTCATCAAGACCGGCGAGAGCTCGACGTTGGACATCACGGCGGGCATCCGCAGGGCGCTGCCGGGGATCCTGGCGCAGCTGCCGCCGCAGCTCAGGATCACCCCGCTGGGGGACCAGTCGGTGTTCGTGCGGGCGTCGATCAACGGGGTGGCGCGCGAGGCGCTCATCGCGGCCTGCCTGACGGCGGTGATGATCCTCTTGTTCCTGGGCTCGGTGCGCTCGACGGTGATCATCGCGGTGTCGATCCCGCTCGCGATTATCTCGTCGCTGCTGGTGCTGGCGGCGCTGGGTGAGACGATCAACATCATGACGCTGGGCGGGCTCGCGCTGGCCGTCGGCATCCTGGTCGACGATGCGACGGTGGAGATCGAGAACATCAACCGCAACATCGAGGAAGGCAAGCCGGTAGAGCAGGCGATCCTCGATGGCGCGGCGCAGATCGCGCTGCCGGCGCTGGTGGCCACGCTGTCGATCTGCATCGTGTTCGTGCCGATGTTCTTCCTTTCAGGCGTAGCCAAGTACCTGTTCATCCCTCTGGCGGAGGCGGTGGTATTCGCCATGATCGCGTCGTATCTCCTGTCCCGGACGATCGTGCCGACGATGGCGATCTATCTGCTCAAGGAAGCGGACGAGGCGGAGGCGGAAGCCCGGACGAAGAGCCGGAACCCGTTCGTGCGGTTCCAGAGGGGTTTCGAGCGCGGGTTCGAGCGGGTGCGCATCGGCTACCAGACCATCCTGGAGCTGTGCGTGGCGCGGCCGGCGTGGTTCATGGCGGTGTTCTTCACGTTCACGCTGACCTCAGCCGTGCTCCTGTTTCCCTTTCTGGGGCAGGACTTCTTTCCACGCGTGGACGCGGGGCTGTTCACCATTCATGTGCGGGCGCGCACCGGCACGCGCATCGAGGAGACGGCGCGGCTATGCGACCAGGTGGACCACACGATCCGCGAGCTGATCCCGGCCGGCGAGCTGCGGACGATCATTGACAACATCGGCCTGCCGTACTCGGGCATCAACCTGACGTACTCGAACTCCGCCCCGGTCGGTACCTCGGACGCGGACATCCAGGTGTCGCTCGCCGAGAAGCACCACCCGTCGGAGCTGTACGTGGAGAAGCTGCGCGGGGAGCTGGCGCGGCGGTTCCCGGGCACGACCTTTTACGAGCTGCCCTCGGACGAGACCACGCAGATCCTGAACTTCGGGCTGCCCGCGCCGATCGACATTCAGATTTCCGGCCCGAACCTGGACGGCAACCGCGCCTTCGCGACGCAACTGCTGGCCAAGCTGCGCTACGTGCCGGGGACGGCGGACCTACGCATCCAGCAGCCTTTCAACCTGCCGAGGGTGTTCGTGGACGTGGACCGGACCAAGAGCACGCAGCTGGGGCTGCGGCAGGCCGACGTGACGCAGAGCGTGCTGTCGGCGCTGAGCGGGTCGTTCCAGACCTCGCCGACGTTTTTTCTGGACCCGAAAAACAACGTGAGCTACAACCTCGCGGTGCAGTCGCCGCAGTACAACCTGGACACCTTCAACGACCTGGCGAACGTGCCGATCAACCCGAGCGGCGCGGCGCTGACGGGCGCGGGTAACGGAGGCGGCGCGCCGGGGGCGGCCCCGCCGGTGAGCTCGGCGGCACCGTCCTCGCTGGCGGCGATCATGCCGACGAGCTCGGTGACCGGACCCAGGCCGACGCAGATTTTGGGCAATCTGGCCACGTTCACGCAGGGCTCGGAGATGGCGACGGTGACGCACTACAATATCGCGCCTGCGATCGACTTATACGGCAACATCTCTCGCAGTGATTTGGCGGGGGTGAACGCGCGGGTTGAAAAGGTGATCGCGGGGTTGAAGGAGCAGCTGCCGCGCGGGTCCAAGCTGGTGGTCCGGGGCCAGGTGCAAACGATGCACTCCTCGTTCCAGGGGCTCTATCTCGGTTTGCTGGGCTCGATCGTGCTGATCTATCTGTTGATCGTGGTGAATTTTCAGAGCTGGCTCGACCCGTTCATCATCATCGCGGGGCTGCCGGCGGCGATCTCCGGGATCGTATGGTTTCTGTTCCTGACCGGGACGCACGTGAGCGTGCCCGCGCTGACCGGGGCCATCATGTGCATGGGGGTGGCGACCTCGAATTCAATCCTGGTGGTGACCTTCGCGCGCGATTACCTGGAAGAGCATCCGGGCGAGGCGACCGAGTCGGCGATCGCCGCGGGCTTCACCCGGTTCCGCCCGGTGATCATGACGGCGCTCGCGATGATCCTGGGCATGCTGCCGATGTCGCTGGGCCTGGGCGACGGCGGGGAGCAGAACGCGCCGCTGGGCCGCGCGGTGATCGGCGGCTTGCTGTTCGCCACGGTGTCGACTTTATTTTTTATCCCGACGTTTTTCAGCGTGATTCACAGCTTTCTGGAGCGCAGGCGCGTGAAGCGGGAGTACGCGACCGGGACGGGGAAGGAAGCGCATGCCTGAGGAAAAGCAGCACGAGCAACACGGCGGGGAGAACTCGGTCGAGCGGCGCAAGCCGATGGCGGCGGGCAAGGCGCTGGTGCTGATCGTAGTGGGGTTGATCGTCGCGGCGATGCTGGCGGTGCTGGGCATCGTACCGAGATTGCGGGCCGACAAGAGGCTGAACGACGAGACCACCGCGAACGCGCCGCCGGACGTGCTGGTGGCCAAGCCCACCATAGGAGCCCCGGACGATACGCTGATGCTGCCTGGCGCGCTCCAGGCCTATGTAGACTCGCCGGTGTACGCCCGTACTTCGGGCTACCTTCAGCACTGGTACGCGGACATCGGCCAAAGGGTGAAGAAGGGGCAGCTGCTGGCGGTGATCGAGAGCCCGGAGGTAGACGAGCAGTTGCGGCAGGCGCGCGCGGACCTGGCGACCTACGAGGCCAATGCCGGCAATGCCGTGGTGCAGGCGAAGCGCTACCAAGATCTGCTCGCCCAGAACGCGGTTTCCGCGCAGGACCGGGACACGTACGTGACCGCGCAGAACGCTACAAATACGCAGGTGCAGAGCGCGCGCGCGAATGTGCAGCGGCTGGAAGCGATGGTCGGCTTCGAGCGGATCTATGCGCCGTTCGACGGCGTCATCACGGCGCGCTATGTCGATACCGGTCAGCTGATCAACGCCGGTGCCGGCGCAGGCGCGCAGCTGTTTCAGGTTGCCCAGGACCGGACCTTGCGTGTGTATGTGGCTATTCCCCAGGTAAACACGCTGGGCGCGAAGCCGGGAGTGGCGGCCGGAATCAGACTGGTCGAGCACCCGGGTCGGACCTTTCCGGGACGCATCGTGCGTACGGCAAGCTCGCTCGACCCGACGACGCGCACGCTGCTGGTGGAAATCGACGTCGATAACCGCAAGGGAGAGCTGAAGCCGGGATCGTATGGCGAGGTGGTCCTGCATTTAGGGGGGGCCGTGCACAGTCTGATCATTCCCGTGCCGGCAATGGTCTTTCGCGCACAGGGATTACAGGTAGCCACCGTGGTGGACGGAAAGGCGAAGCTGCTGCCGATCACCGTAGGCCAAGACGATGGTACGGTCGTGCAGGTAGTGACAGGGTTGACCCCGGACGCGGAGGTCATCCAGAACCCGCCGGATTCGATCCTGGATGGGGAGGCGGTGCACATCCTGCAGCCTGCAAAGGGTGCGCCGCAGGGCGGAGGGCAGCAGTGAGGCGCGGAGTCATGGGCGCGCTCGGCTCGCTGAGCCTGCTGGCGGGCTGTACGGTAGGTCCGAACTACCGCCTGCCCACGTCCGCGCCGCCGACCTCGTCCTACGCTTCCCTGCCGCCGCCGGGCGATTGGAAGCCGGCCGTGCCGGCGGATGCGGCGGCGCGCGGGGAGTGGTGGCGGGTGTTCGGCGACCCGGCGCTCGATGCGCTCCAGGACCGTTTGACCTCGGGAAACCTCCAAATCCAGGTGGCGCTGGCGAACTTCAACCAGGCAAGCGCGGTGGTGCGGCAGCTCCACGCGGACTTCTATCCGACGCTCGCGATCGGGCCCTCGATCACGCGGAACCGGCTTTCGCTGCACCGTCCGACGCTGAGCTCGACGTTGTCGCAGATTTCGGTGAACCAGTACAACGACTTCGTCCTGAGCGGGCAGGCCAGCTGGCAGCCGGACCTGTGGGGGCGTGTACGGCGCGAGGTGGAAGGGGCGCGGGCCAACGCCCAGGCCGTCGCGGCCGAAGGGGCCAACGTGGAGCTGGCGGTGCGGACGGCTCTGGCGGCCGACTACTTCGAGCTGCGCGGGCTGGACGCGCAGCAGCAGGTGCTCGATGACACGGTCGCGAACTACAAGGCGTTCCTACAGCTGACGGTGACGCGGTTCCACGGCGGCGTGGCGACCGAGGCGGATGTGGCGCTGGCGCAAACGCAGCTGGACACGACCATCACCCAGGACACGGACGTGGCGATCGCGCGGACACAGTACATGCACGCGATCGCGACGCTGCTGGGGGTATCGGCGTCGGCCTTCGACATGCAGCCGACGCCCCAGAACAACCGAGTGCCTGATATTCCGGCAGGGGTGCCGTCGGAGCTGCTGGAGCGGCGGCCGGACGTGGCTTACCAGGAGCGGCTGGCCGATGCGGCCAACGCGCAGATCGGGGTGGCGAAGTCGGCCTACTACCCCAACGTGTCATTGAACGGGGGCGGCGGCTTCGAAAGCGGGCAGCCGGGCAACTGGATCCAGGGGCCGAGCGAGCTGTGGTCGATCGGAGCCTCGGCGCTGGAAACGGTGTTCGACGCGGGCCGGCGGCGCGCGATCACGGATGAGGCGCGGGCGAACTACCGGGCGACGGTGGGCAACTATCGCCTGACGGTGCTGAACGCCTTCCAGCAGGTGGAGGATAATCTCGCGGCCCTGGGGATACTGGCGGACGAGCAGCAGTCGGCGGCCAACGCGGTGCGGTCGGCGACCAACTCGCTGACCCTGAGCACCAACCGCTACAAAGGCGGCGTGACAACCTACCTGGAGGTGCTGACGGCGCAGCAGGCGCAGCTGTTCGACCGGCGCACGGAAGAGGACGTGACGACGCGGCGGTTCGTGGCGAGCGTGCAGCTGGTGGCCGCGCTGGGCGGCGGATGGAGCACGGCGCAACTGCCGTCGAAGGCGAATCACGGGATTCCATGAGACTGTCGCCTAGAATGGCGCAGAGATCATGAAAATCACAGACTGGCTGCTTGCCGATATTCGCCTGCCCAAGGGCGTGCACTCCGCACCGGAACCGGAGCATGCCTGGTGGCGTGTAATGTGCCTGACCGGGGTGGATTACTTTTCGACGCTGGGCTACCAGCCGGGCATCGCGTTCCTGGCGGCGGGGCTGCTCTCGCCCATCGCGACGCTGGTGCTGGTGCTGGTGACGCTGTTCGCGGCGCTGCCGCTGTACAGCCGGGTGGCGGAGGCGAGCCCCTATGGGCAGGGTTCGATCGCGATGCTCGAGAAGCTGTTCCCGCAGTGGAAGGGCAAGCTGTTTGTGCTGATTCTGCTGGGATTCGCGTCGACGGACTTCATCATTACAATGACGCTCTCGGCGGCGGACGCGGCGGCGCACTTTGTAGCAAACCCGTACGCGCCGGGGTGGCTGCACTCGCAGATGCTGGTGACTTTGCTGCTACTGGTGGGGCTGAGCGCGGTTTTTCTCAAGGGCTTCAAAGAGGCAATTACGGTCGCGGTGGTGCTGGTTGCGGCGTATCTGGGGTTGAACGCGGTGGTCACGGCGGTGGCGATCCGGGAGACGCTGCGGCATCCGGAGCTGCTGGGGCAATGGAAGGCTGCGTTGTTCGCGGCGCACCCGTCGGTGCTGGGGATGGTGGGGGTTTCGCTGATCCTGTTTCCGAAGCTGGCGCTGGGTCTGTCGGGGTTCGAGACCGGAGTGGCGGTGATGCCGCTGATCGCCCCGGATGAGCTGAAGGAACGAATCAAGAACACGCGGAAGTTGCTGACGACGGCAGCGGTGATCATGAGCGTCTTCCTGATGTTGACGAGCTTCACATCGACGCTGCTGATCCCGGCGAAGGCGTTCGCGGAGGGCGGGCCCGCGAACGGGCGGGCGATGGCCTACCTGGCGCACCTCTATCTCGGGAACGTGTTCGGGACCATCTATGACGTTTCGACGATTTTGATTCTGGCATTCGCGGGCGCTTCGGCGATGGCGGGGCTCTTGAACCTGATCCCGCGTTACCTGCCGCGGTTCGGAATGGCGCCGGAGTGGATGCTGGCTTCGCGGCCGCTGGTGCTGGTGTTCATGGGCGTTGCGTTCCTGGTGACGGTGTTGTTCAAGGCAAATGTGGACGCGCAGGGCGGGGCGTATGCGACCGGGGTGCTGGTGCTGTTTCTGTCGGCATCGGCGGCGGTGACGATCTCGCTGTGGCGGCAGGCTTTGCGGTGGTTTTTTCTCCTGGTAGCGGGGATTTTTCTCTACACGACTGTGCTGAACGTCTGGGAAAGGCCGGAGGGGCTGCGGATTGCTTCCGTGTTTATCGCGGCGATTCTGTTTCTCTCGCTGCTTTCGCGGGCGATTCGCTCGACGGAGCTGCGGATCACGGGGGTGGAGCTGTCGGCCGAGGCGGTGCGGCTGCTGAACGAGGATGAGGACCAGGTGATCCGGTTGATCGCGCGCTCGCCGCGGGCGAACTGGGATTCGGAAACGCCGGAGGAACTGGACCGGCTGGATACGTTCGTGCGGGAGCGGTACGCGATGACGCCGACCGAGTGCGTGTACTTCTTCGAGATCACGCACACGGACGCGTCGGAGTTTACGAGCACGCTGTGCGTGGAGGGCCGCTGCCTGGGGAAACACAAGATCCTGTACGCGAAGAGCCCGGTGATCGCGAATTCAGTGGCGGCGCTGCTGATCGAGCTCGAAAAGCGGACGGGGAAGGTGCCGCATGGCTACTTCAAGTGGAAGGAAGGGAACCCGGTGGTGAATGTGGTGAAGTTCCTGTTCCTTGGGGAGGGGGATGTGGCGCCGCTGACGCATGAGGTG
>CAXUEU010000057.1:13642-20228 GCA_964250195.1 uncultured Acidobacteriaceae bacterium | reverse complement strand
CCCCAAGACGATGTCCTTGCCCAGGTTCATCCGCTGCCGGGTCGCGCCCTGGAACTTCTCGGTGCCTGGGGTGAGATCGGGCGGGTCGGTCGGCGGGCCGTAGGGCAGGGTGTGGCACACGCGGGTGGGCACGGAGCAATTGAGGTAGCTGTGCCGGGCGGGGTCGGCGATCTGGAGCCAGTTGGTTCGATTTTGCGCCTCCGTGCCGGGCGGGGCGAGCAGGACGCGCTCCTCGTAGATGCGGCCCTGGCGGTCGCGGGCGATTTTGCGCTCGTTGACCAGGGTAACCGTATTACCGTCCGCGCCGAGGGGGCGGACCCATTCGGTGTCCAAGGTCAGGGTGAAGGGGGCGTCGGGCAGCGATGGGACGAAGATGCTCTGGAGAACTTCGGAGGTGCCGCCGTCGGGTGGGGCCTGCCGCGGGACCTGCTGCAGAACCTCGGCGCGCGGAGCCGGCCGGGCCGCGGGGCCGTTTTGCGCGAGGAGCGGAGGCGCGAGAAGCGGGAGCAGGGCGAGGGCGAGACCGCGCATGGCGGAGCTCCGGGCAGCTTTGGAAGGAACGCCCGCAGTATCCCCCAAACCAGGTGCCGCCAGCCACTTACGAGCCTTCGGCAGCGCGCCAAGTCGGCTAGAATGGGAGAAGCGCCTGCCTGGGCTGGAGCGATGCTGGAGCGATTCAGCACACCCCCTTGCTCCCGGCGCGCGACCCCTACCTATGGCAGACCAAGACAATCCGGAAATCCCCCAACTTCCCCTTTCCAACGGCAGTGACGGCACCAATGGCGCGGGCGGCATCCCGCCGGGCGAGTCTACCTCCGGCATCAACGCGCCGGGAGCGCCGGGTGCCCTGAACCTGATCTCGATCAACCTGGAAGAAGAGATGCGGCGCTCGTATCTCGACTATTCCATGTCGGTGATCATCGGGCGCGCGCTGCCCGAGGTGCGCGACGGGCTCAAGCCGGTGCATCGGCGCGTGCTCTATGGCATGCACGACATGGGCCTGCAGCCCAACAAGAAGTACACCAAGTGCGCCAAGGTAGTGGGCCATGTGATGGGCAACTACCACCCGCACGGGGACGCATCGATCTACGACACCATGGTGCGCATGGCGCAGCCTTTCTCGCTGCGCTACCCGCTGGTGGATGGACAGGGCAACTTCGGCTCCGTCGACGGCGACCCCCCGGCGGCGATGCGGTACACCGAGTCCAAGATGGCGAAGATCACGGCTGAATTGCTGGCCGACATCGACATGGAAACCGTGGACTTCGTGCCCAACTACGACGAGTCCACGTTTGAGCCGGCCGTGCTGCCGGCGCGCATCCCGAACCTGATCGTGAACGGCTCGAACGGGATCGCGGTCGGCATGGCGACCAACATTCCGCCGCACAACCTGACCGAAGTGCTGAACGCGACGATCGCGCTGGTGAAGGATCCCGAGGGCGGGCTCGCGGCGGTACTCGAGCACGTGCAGGGGCCGGACTTCCCGACGGGCGGCTTTCTCTACGGTAAGAGCGGCATCGCGAACGCGTACCGGACCGGGCGCGGGCGCTTCCTGATGCGGGCGCGCGTGAGCATGGAGAACATCTCCGGCGGCCGCCAGGCAATCATCGTTACCGAGATCCCCTACCAGGTGAACAAGTCCAAGTTGATCGAGCGGATGGCCGAGCTGGTGAATGAAAAGGTCATCGACGACATCAGCGATGTGCGCGACGAAAGCGACCGCGACGGAATGCGGATGGTCATCGAGCTGAAGCGCGGGGCCGAGTCGCAGATCGTGCTGAACCAGCTCTATAAGCACACGCAGATGCAGGAAAGCTTCTCAATGATCTTCCTGGCGGTGGTGAACAACCAGCCGCGGGAGCTGCCGCTCGACGAGGCCATCGGTCATTTCATCGAGCATCGAGTCGATGTAGTCCGGCGGCGGACGGCGTTCCAGCTGCGGAAGGCGCGGGAGCGCGAGCACATCCTGCTCGGGTACCAGATCGCGCTCGACCACCTGGACAGTGTGATCCGGATCATTCGCGGATCTTCGTCCAGGGCGGATGCGCGCGGGAACCTCTTCGAGTTCTTCTCGGGCCGGACGATCACGGTGCGGGGCAGCGCGCTCGAAGGCGTGACGCTGGACCCGGCGAAGTACCTGACCGATGGAATCACCATTCTCCCCGCTACGCTGATCCTGAGCTACCGGCAGATTGACGCCATTCTTGAGTTGCAGCTCTACAGGCTGACGCAGATTTCGATCGACGAGCTGATCAACGAGCTCAATCAGGTGCGGGCGAACATCGCGGAGTTCGAGGCGATCCTGGCAAGCGAGCCGAAGCTGCGCGCGGTCATCGTCAAGGAGCTCGAAGCGGTGCGCGATCAGTACGGCGACGCGCGGCGGACTTCGATCCTGGACGAGACGGCGGAGCTCCAGATGGAGGACCTGATCGCGGACGAGCAGGTCGCGGTCACGGTGTCGCACTCGCAGTACCTGAAGCGCACGCCCATCTCGACCTACCGGCAGCAGCGGCGGGGCGGGGTGGGGCGGATCGGCATGAAGACGCGCGAGGAAGACTTCGTCCAGCAGCTCATCGTCAATTCGACGCACGCCTATTTACTGTGTTTTACCAACACGGGCCGCATGTATTGGTTGAAGGTTTACGAGATTCCGGACGTGGGCGCGGCGGGCAAGGGTAAGTCCATGGCCAGCCTCCTGAATCTGCAGCCGGGCGAGCAGGTGAGGAACATCCTCGCCGTGCGCAACCTGGAGGAGGAAGGCAAGTACATCTTCTTCGCGACCCGCAACGGGACGGTCAA
The DNA here is from genome assembly GCA_964250195.1 of uncultured Acidobacteriaceae bacterium. Taxonomy (GTDB): domain Bacteria; phylum Acidobacteriota; class Terriglobia; order Terriglobales; family Acidobacteriaceae; genus EB88. Next base: position 17,429 of record CAXUEU010000057.1, on the reverse strand, counting down.
GAAGACGCCGCTCAAGGACTTCTGCAACGTGCAGACGCGCGGGATCATCGCGATCGGCATCGACAAGGAAGACGAGCTGATCGGCGTGACCATCACGGACGGCAAGCAGAGGGTCTTCCTGGCGACGCACGAGGGGCTCGCGATCCGGTTCGGGGAGGAGAACGTGCGCTCCATGGGCCGTCCGGCCTACGGGGTGCGCGGGATCGACCTTCAGCGAGAGGACTACGTCGTCGGGCTGGCGGTGACGCCGGCCGAGCGGACCGAGCGAACGGAACAGGACGGCGGCGGGCAGATGCCTTCGCTGATCCTGACGGTGACCTCGAATGGCTACGGCAAGCGGACCGACGTGGATGAGTACCGGCTTCAAACCCGCGGCGGCAAGGGCGTGATCAATCTGAAGACGAGCAAGAAGAACGGGATGGTCAACGCGATCCAGCTGGTGGACGAGACCTCGGAGCTGATGGTGATCTCGCAGTACGGCAAGATCATCCGGATCGATACGAAGACGATCCGCGCGGCCGGCCGGTCCACGCAAGGCGTCAAGCTGCTCAATCTGGACCCGGAGGACAAGGTCGCGGCGGCCGTGGTGATCCCTCCGGAGGAGCTGAAGGACGACGCACCCACCCTGCTGCAGTAAGCCGCAGGTCGAAAGAAAAGGGCGCGGAGGGAGTCCGCGCCCTTTTTTCGCCAACCTTTCCCATCGCCGGGCACTCTACCGAACCGGTTACTAAATCCTCATACTTTCGGTAGGACACTGTTGACTAAGAAACAAAGCTTTTCGGGCCGGGCTCTTACGCTGGGGATCCTTGGGCTCATCCCGGGCCTGCTTTTCGCTGCAACCCCCTCTCCGCTTCAGGACCCGGGCGCGGCGCTGCCTGCTGCTCCTGTCACCCACGTCGCGGAGGAGAAAGTACCGCTGTACTCCACCTCCATCGGCTTCACGTACCTTCAGACCGACCTGACCAATGTGTCCGGCGGACCGGCAAGCTACGTACTGGGCTGGTATGGCATCCCGCAATACCATCTCAGTAAGCACGTCAGCGTCATCGCCGACTTCACGAACTTCTGGAACTTTCACGCCGGCGGGCGCGAAAACATCCATGGGTTTACCGGCGGGCCGGCCTACTCCTTGAAGGCTCTTGGCAAGATCACGCCGTTTGTCTTCGCCGAGGGCGGGGCGGTGCGCGATTCGAAGCAAGGCGCGGTGAACTGGGCCCCGGCTGCCCTGGGCGGCCTCGGGTTTGAGTACAAACTGACCCAAGCGGTCGCTTTTCAGGTAGTCCCCGGCGAATATGTAGCGACCTTGCAGCCAAACGGTACCTGGACGAGCAACTACAACGCGAAGGCCGGCTTTACCTTCACCTCCTTCAAGCGGAAGCATCCAAACTAGAGCATCTTTCATGAATACGGGCGGAGCAGGCAGGTCTGCCGGCTCCGCATCCTTCTAAGAAGAAACGGCACTGATCAGGAGACGCGATATGGCAGGCAAAGGCTTGGCGCTCGTTACCGGCGCTTCGAACGGCATCGGCTATCACATGGCGCAGCAGCTGGCGCAGGACGGATACGACCTCGTCATCTCAGGCAAGGAGCAGGATCTGACCGCGAAGGCCGAGTCTGACTTCAAGGCTCTCGGCGTTCAGGTCCATGCGTACACGGGCGACCTCAGCAAATTCGACGCGTGCATGGAGCTCTGGCATACGGTCGAAGCAGCAGGGCAACCGCTCGACGTGGCCTGCCTGAACGCGGGGTTGGGCGTCGGCGGAGACTTCGTGAGCACGCCGCTCGATCAGGAGTTGGAGATCGTGGGCGTCAACTGCGCGTCCACGGTGCACATGGCCAAGCACGTCGTACAGCAGATGGTGCCGCGCGGCAAGGGGCGCATCCTGATCACCGCCTCGATCGTGAGCGAGATGCTGGGGCCGGGCGAGAGCGTATACGGCGCGAGCAAGGCGTTCACACTGCAGTTCGCCAAAAATCTGCGGTATGAGTTGAAGGACAAAGGCGTCACCGTGACGGCGCTGCAGCCGGGACCGGTGAATACGAACTTCTTCGAGAATGCGGGCGCGGGCGACACCAAGGTCGGCACCGAAGGCAAGAACGAGAATCAGCCTGAGGATGTGGCGCGTACCGGTCTGAAGGCCATGTTCGCGGGTGAGGAGCATGTCTATGCGGCCTCGCTCAAGACCAAGCTCGAAGGCGCGGTGATGGGCATCGTGCCGGAAGGGGTGCAGGCGGCAATGCACAAGAGCATGCTGGAGCCTGCCGATAAGTAGGTCCAGGGAAGCCGACGGGTGTTTTTGCGGCACCCCTCGGCTTCTCCTAGTTTGAAGCTGATTGGGACTGCATCTCCGCGTTGAGCCGCACGTCTGAACCGGAAATTGTCAGGTTCCTTGTCCAATCTACATACCCTCGCTTCTGCACTTTGATTTCGTGTTTTCCGGTTGGTAGAGAAAGCTGAGAGGGTGTATCGCCGACAAAAGCCCCGTCCACGAGGATATCGCAGTCCTGCACGCTTGCATCGACTGAGACGTGAGACACGGCTGCACTGACTCCATCGCCGGAGGCCGTCTTGGCGCTGCCGCCGGCGATCTCCTGAAGATTGAGCTTCATGTCTCCCGCGACAAAAGCCGTAGTCTCGAGGCCTTTGGGCAGCGTCAGATCCTTTCCGTGAATGAACAGGAAGAGCGGAGCCGCCGGAAAGAAAAGCACTCCTGTGGCTACCATGGCACCGGTCATGGCAGCTGTATGGCCCCCGGCCTTGCCGCCCGCCGTGGCTCGGAGTTGCGCTTTTTCGTTGTCGACCAGGCGGACGCTGTCGATGTTGATGTCCAGCTTGCCGCCGCGTCCCATGCTTTTCTTGTGCTCGGCATCCGTTACGCTGGCAAGCGCCACCGCGCCTTTCTGGATGACGGTAACTCCTTCAATCTGAACGTTCTCGATCACCTCGAAAGGCACCTGCTGGCCGGTTTTGGCCGTTGCCGACGAGACGGTCTCGGCCAGGCGCAATTTGACCGGCGTACCGTCCAACAAAGTTTCACTCGGCGTGCGCGCCTGCGGGGCCTGAATGGACGCCGAGGAGCCCTGAGTGTTGCCGAGGGAGGGGGTGCATACGAGTGAAGCGAGAACCAGAAGCGGGGTGAAACCGGTGCGTGGACGCAATGCGTACCTTTCAGATCGAAGTGTTCAGGCAAAAAGTAGCATTCGCGATTCCGGCAAGGTAAGTGAAAAGTATGGATCGACGTTACGGAGGTAAGCGTCGCGGGAACGCGGCCTCTTTTTTCTGGCTTCGGGAAGAAAGCAGGGCTAGACTGGCCGCGTTCAGCGAAAGCGGAGACTGCCGTGGCGAGTCTAGCGAGTGCGGGTGCTCCTCATGAAGCGGCGGCTCCTTCGCCGCTCGCGCGTATCTTTCTCGTGTTCACCTCGCCGGCGCGGGCGTTCTCTCGCCTGGGTGCAGGTGCCTGGTGGCTGCCGTTTCTGCTGGTCGTGCTGGCGAGCCTCGGGTACTCGTCGGCGATCGGCGCGCGGGTGGGCTGGGAGACGGTGGCCCGTACCAACCTGGCTTCCTCGCCCAAACAGCAGGCCCAGATGGAGAAGGCACCCGCCGCCCAGCAGGCGGCTTCGCTCGCGATGATTGCACGCATTACCCGTACCAGCGCTTACGCGATTTCGTTCGCCGGTCCGCTCGTCTTCGGGTCCATTGTGGCGGGGATCTTGATGGCGATGCTGCGGGTCGGTTTCGGCGGCAAGGGTACGTTCGGAGCCTTCTTCGCGGCGTACCAGTACGCGG
>CAXUEU010000057.1:11332-13632 GCA_964250195.1 uncultured Acidobacteriaceae bacterium | reverse complement strand
GCCGGGGGCATTGAAGCTGCTGCTGGTGATCGCGACGCTGTTCGCCGGGGTGAGCGGGGATGCGTTCCGGATCAGCAACCCGCTCGGAAGCAACCCGGCGTACTACCTCGAAGGCTCGGGCGTTTCACGGGCGCTTTTATCGCTGTTGAGCTGGGTGGATGTTTTCGTGGTGTGGCAGGTAGCGCTGCTGGGAATCGGAACGGCGGCGGTGAGCGGCGTCCGGCGAAATGTTTGCCTCGGGGTCGCGGTGGGGTGGACCGTGCTCTTCGCCTTGATCGGGGCGGGGCTCACCCTGCTCGGCTAGGGCTACTCGTCCCAGCGTTTGAAGATCAGCGAGGCGTTGGTCCCGCCGAAGCCGAAGGAGTTTGAAAGCGCGTACTCGAACGCGAACGACTCGGCCTTGTTGGGTACGTAGTTCAGCACGCAGCCTTCGTCGGCGGGTTTGGAGGTTGATCGTCGGCGGGGCGGTCTGGTGCAGCAGCGCGTACACCGAGATGCCGGCCTCGAGCCCGCCCGCGCCGCCCAGCAGGTGGCCGGTCATGGACTTGGTGGAGCTGACGCGCAGGGTGTGGCTGAGCGCGTGTTGGCCGAACAGGTTGCCGATCGCGGTGCTCTCGTTCACGTCGCCGAGCGGGGTGCTGGTGGCGTGGGCGTTCAGGTAGCCGATCTGCTCGGGCTTCAGGTCGGCGCTGCGCAGGGACGCACGCATGGCCCGGAAGCAGCCGTCGCCGTTGGGGGCCATCCCGGTGATGTGATAGGCATCGCCGCTCATGCCGTAGCCGACGACCTCGGCGAGGATTCTCGCGCCGCGCGTCCGGGCGTGCTCGAGTTCTTCGAGCACCAGCATGCCCGCACCCTCGCCGACCACGAAACCGTCACGGTCTTTGTCCCAGGGCCGGCAGGCGGTGGCAGGGTCGTCGTTGCGCGTCGACAGGGCGCGCATGGCGGCGAAACCGCCGACGGACATGGGGGTGATGGCAGCCTCGGCACCGCCCGCGATCATCACGTCGGCATCACCGCGTTCGATGATGCGGAAGGAGTCGCCGACCGAGTGCGCTCCGGAGGTGCAGGCGGTCGCGGCGCTCTGGTTGGGACCTTTCGCTTTGTGCCGGATGGACACGTGGCCTGCGGCCAGGTTGACGATGGTCGCCGGGATGAAGAAAGGCGAAATCTTGCGGGGGCCGCCGTTGAGGAAGTTCTGGTGCTCGCGCTCGATGATGTCGAAGCCGCCGATGCCGGAGCCGATGTGGACGCCGACGCGCTCGGAGAAGTCTTCAGTGACTTGGAGGCCGGAGCTCTTCATCGCTTCGTCCGCCGCGGCAATGCCGAGCAGGATGAAGCGCGACATCTTGCGCGACTCCTTCTTGTCGACGTAGGCCAGCGGGTCGAGGCCCTTGACCTCGGCGGCGAAGGTGACAGGGAAGCCGGTCGTATCGAACGAGGTGATGGGCGCGATGCCGCCGCGGCCGGCGACGAGGCCGGACCAGACCTCCGGGGCGGAGTTGCCGACCGCGCAAACCAGGCCGACGCCCGTGACCACGACCCTTCTTTGCGGATGGGGCAAGCTTATTTGCCGCCTTTCGCGTGCGCTTCGATGTACTCGTTGGCGTCCTTGACGGTCTTGATCTTCTCGGCATCTTCGTCCGGAATCTCGAGGTCGAAGGCTTCCTCGAACTGCATGACGAGCTCGACCACGTCGAGCGAATCGGCACCGAGGTCTTCCTGGAACGACGCGCTGGGCGTCACTTCCGCCTCGTCCACCTGCAACTGCTCGACAATGATCTGTTTGACTTTCTCTTCAACCGCCGCCATGCCCGTCTCCCTTGTGTCTTCGAAACTAATGTGTCCTCGAAATTATCGAGAGCGGCTCCGCGGCACACGACCGCCGTTCGCCCCGAAACTCCAAGTCTACCGAGCGCGCTGGAGGGTGTAAAGCGAAGTCGGAGGCGGGCTGCGTCTTTCGGGTCATTACCCCGGGCACTCGCTTTTTCTTCGCCCCCGTGGGAGACTTCTCCGTATGAACCTCCCCCTGCTTCTTCTCTGCTTGCTGTGCGTTTTCGGGGCCCTGCTCGCCGGCTTTTTCGCCGGGCGATCCATGGGCAGGAAGGACGAACGGCTCGAAGCGAACTTGAAGGGAGCGGAAAACGCGCAGGCGCTGGCGCAGGCGCGGCTGGAGGGGCGGCGGGTGCTCCGGGACACCACGCGCGAGCCGCGCTCGATCGACAAGGTGACACTGCGGCGCGAGCTCGCCGAGGCGATCGAGCGCGAGTGGATTGTCAATCTCGGCCAGCGCACCGCCG
>CAXUEU010000057.1:0-11322 GCA_964250195.1 uncultured Acidobacteriaceae bacterium | reverse complement strand
GGACCGCGACCGGGCACTGGGTGAGTTGGGCGGCGCGAAAGGGGAGCTCGCCGAGATCGCGAGGCTGCTCGCCGGCGCGCGCGAGGCCATTGCCGGGGCCGAGGCGGGCGAGCGGGCGCGGGCCGAGGCGCTCGACGAGAAAGACGCGCGTCTGCTCGCGGCCGAGGACCTGGCGGCGCGGCTCGGGGAGCAGCTGCGGGAAAAGTCGGTCGCGCTCGAGAGCGCGCACACGCAGATGGAGATCGAAGCGCGGGAGGCCGGGAAGAAGTTGCAGCTGCTGGCCGATGCGGAGGAAAAGCTCGGCAACCAGTTCAAGGTGCTGGCCGGGGAGATTTTCAGAGAAAAGTCGCAGCGGTTCAAGGAGGAAAGCGAGGCCAGCCTGGGCGGGCTGCTCTCGCCGCTGAAAGAGCGGATGGGCGAGTTCCAGCAAAGGGTGGAGGCTTTGCGGGACGACGGCATCAAGGGCAGGGAAGAGCTGCGGCAGCAGATCGGCGATCTGAAGAACTTGAACCAGCAGCTGTCATCCGAGGCGAGCAACCTGGTGCGGGCGCTCAAGGGCTCCTCGAAGACGCAGGGCGACTGGGGCGAGTTCGTTCTGGAGCAGATGCTGGAAAACGCCGGCCTGCGGAAAGACCACGAATACCGGGTGCAGACGAGCTTTGCCGGGGCGGAGTCCGGGCGCGCCAGGCCGGACGTGATTTTGAACCTGCCCGGCGGCCGGCACCTGGTTGTCGACGCGAAAGTCTCGCTCGTGGACTACAGCGGTTATTGCGACTGCGAGGATGAGGCGGGCCGGGCGGCCTCGCTGGGCCGGCACGTAGGGTCCATCCGGGGGCATATCAAGGAGCTTTCGGCGCGCAACTACCCGGCGCTGTATCAGCTGCAGAGCATGGATTTCGTGGTGATGTTCGTGCCGATCGAGCCGGCTTTCCTGTTGGCGATCGCGCGCGACGGCGCGTTGTGGCAGGAGGCCTGGGACCGCGACGTGCTGCTGGTGAGCCCGAGCACGCTCTTATTCGTGGTGCGCACGGTCGCGCACCTGTGGCGGCAGGAGCAGCAGAACAAGAACGTGCAGGAGATCGTGAAGCGGGGCGGGGAGCTCTACGACAAGCTGGCTGCGTTCGCGCAGGACCTGACGAGCGTGGGGGCGAAGCTCGGGGACGCGCAGAAGGCCTATGACGGCGCGTACTCGAAGCTCGCGCGCGGCAAGGGCAACGCCATCCGGCAGGCGGAAATGCTGCGGGCGCTCGGAGTGAAGCCGGGCAAGCAGATGCCGAAGGAGCTGCTGGATACGGCCCAGGAGGATTTTCTGGATCAGCTCGGCGGGGCGGAGGAGGTGCGGCTCCCGCGCCCGAGCTAGCTACTTTTGCCCGCCGCTCGCCCCGGTGAAGCTCCCGGTGGAGTGGTAGCCGGGGTTGCCGCCCGCGTTTTCGTTCGCGAGCCGGTTGGCCTTTTCGTGTGCGCCCTCCTGCTCGGAGCCGCTGACGTTGTCCTGGAGCAGCGCGTGCTGCTCTTCTGTCGAGGCACCGGCCGCCTGCGCATCCTGCGGTGCGACGGGCTCGACGCTGGTGGGCGGGGCTTGCGCGCTGGACTGGTGGTTCTCGTGCCCGTCGTGGAGGTCGAGCGAGTGGGAGGAAGCGGGTTGCTCGTGCATTTCAGCCATGAAAGGTAAGATGCGCCCCGGCTCAGCGGAACCGGTCGTAGCGGGCGAAGGTTTCCTTCAGGTCGAGGAAGATAGCGCTGTTCTCGACCGTGAAGCGTCCCGCGGCGAGCAAATCCCCGGCCTTGCTGATCCAGCCTCGGCGATGCCGAGGATCGATGACCCAAATGTTCGGGATTCCCATGGCTTCATAATCGAGCAGCTTTTCGGAGAGGTCGATGAGGGAATCGCCCGGGGAGAGAGTTTCAATCACGATAAGGGGTGGATCGACCAGCGTTTCAGGCCAAGGTCCGGCAACATCAATCACCATGTCCGGAAGACGAACACGGCTTGCGGAGACGCGCGTTCGCAGTTCCGGAGCCGGAACTACGCCCCACTCCTCGGCATGATTTTCAAACCATGCCGAAAGGATGGCTTGCAAACGGGAGTGAATGGACTGAACCAAAGCGTTCTCCTTCAACAGGCCGTCGACATATTCCACATCAAATTCCGGAATGGGTCCGTTCAGATAATCCTCGATGGAAATCGTGACCGGGAGTGGGACAATGGCAGCCATGATCGTCTCCTGATTCATCCTAAGCCGCTTACCCCTGCTCCGCGAACGCTTTTCTGAGCCGCTGCCAGGTAACCGGCAGAGCCTCGGGCAGGGTGCGCGTCTCGCCCAGGGTGGTGAAAAAGCTGGTGTCCCCCACCCACCGGGGCACCGCGTGGAGGTGCAGGTGCCCGGCCACCCCGGCACCCGCGGCCGCGCCCAGGTTGAGGCCGAGATTGTAGCCGTCCGGCGAGTAGACCGAGCCCAGCGCGCGCTCCGCCCGCCGGCCCCAGTCGATCAACTCGGACGCGGTCTCCGGGGCCAAGCCGGCGAGCGACGCCCCGTGTGCGTAGGGCACCACCATCACATGGCCGGAGTTGTAGGGGAAGCGGTTCAGGCACACGTACACATCCTTGCCCCGCGCGACGAGCAGGGCGGCCCGCTCGGCATCCTCGGCCGGCATTCCGTTCGCGATGGCGTGGTCGGTGGAGGCCACGAGGTTGCAGAAGACACAGTCATGGTCGCCCGGCCAGGCGCGCAGCTCGGCGGGCACGCCCTTGCGGGTGTCGAGGGCTTCGCGGGGCTCGGCGCTGTCGTTTTGCCCGGTGATGTAGCCGTAGCGCCAGGGAGACCAGAGGTGTTCCATGCGGCCAGTATAGGAGACCGATTTTCCGCCGGGAGGTGACTTTCGGCACTTGCGCGTCCGCTTTATACTTTCACCATGCCTTCGCCTTCCGCCTTGCGCGCGCGCTTGCCCCAATTGCTGTTGGAGCGCTTCGGCTTCCACGCGTTCCGCGCCAACCAGGAGCAGGTTTGCCGCGCGGCGGTCGAGGGCCTGGACGTGCTGCTGGTCATGCCGACCGGCGCGGGCAAGTCCCTGTGCTACCAGCTGCCGGCGCTCGCGCGCGGAGGCACGGCGCTGGTGGTTTCGCCGCTGATCGCGCTGATGGACGACCAGGCGGCGAAGCTCGAAGCGCTCGGCTGCCGCGTGGCGCGCATCCACTCCGGGCTGCCGCGCGAGGCCGCCCGGGAGGCGTGCCGGGCCTACCTCGACGGCTCACTCGAGTTCCTGTTCATCGCGCCGGAGCGCCTGCAGGTGCCGGGCTTCCCGGAGATGCTGGCCAAGCGCAAGCCGGGCCTGATCGCGATCGACGAGGCGCACTGCATCTCGCAGTGGGGACACGATTTTCGGCCCGACTACCGGCTGCTGGGTCAGCATCTTGAGCGGCTGCGTCCTGCTCCGGTCATCGCCTTGACCGCGACCGCGACCGGCCAGGTCCAGCGCGACATTGTCGCGCAGCTGGGCCTGGGCCGGGGCGAGGAGCCCGCGATCTTCATCCACGGCTTCCGGCGGGAGAACCTGGCTATCGAGGTGGTCGAGGTACCCAAGCCCAAGCGGGCCGGCTTCGCGGCGGAGCTGCTGGCCGACCCCGGCGCGCGCCCGGCGATCGTGTACGCGCCGACCCGCAAGGAGGCCGAACTGCTGTCCGGGGAACTGGGGCGCAAATTCAAAGCCGCGCCGTACCACGCCGGGCTCGAAGCCGGGGCGCGAGACCGGGTACAGAGGGCTTTCCTCGCCGGGCAGCTGGAGGTGGTCGTCGCGACGATCGCATTCGGCATGGGCATCGATAAGGCGGATGTACGCACGGTGCTGCATACGGCGCTGCCGGCGACGCTCGAAGGCTATTACCAGGAAATCGGCCGGGCCGGACGCGATGGGCTGCCGTCCAGGACGATACTGATGCACTCCTTCGCCGATCGCAAGCAGCACGACTTTTTCTTCGAGCGCGATTACCCGCCGGTGGCTCGTCTGGATGCGATCTACCGCTGCCTGGGCGCGGAGGCGGTGCACTGGGAAGAGCTGCCGGACCTGCTGAAACGGCGGGAGAAATTCAAGCTGGAGCCGGAGGAGCTCGAAAAAGCGCTCGAGAAGCTGGTGGTGCACGGGGGGGCGGTGCTCGGCTATGACGGCTCGGTGACGCGCGGCGGCGAGGGCTGGCGCAAGACCTACCTGGCGCAGAGCGAGCACCGCGGCGGGCAGATCCAGAAGGTGATCCGGTATGCGGAGAGCGTGGAGTGCCGGATGGCGCAGTTGGTCCGGCACTTCGGCGACACCGAGGACACACGGGCCGAGTGCGGGGTGTGCGACAGCTGCGCGCCGGAGGCGGCCCGGACGCAGACTTCGCGGGCGCTCGACGATGCGGAACGGCGGCTGTGCCACGGGATCGTGGCGGCGCTCGGCGGCTCCGGATATGGAGGCGGCTCGAAGTCGACCGGCAAGCTGCACGGCGAGCTGTGCGCGAAGAACGGCATGAGCCGGGATGCCTTTGAGGAGCTGCTGGCCGCGCTCGCCGGGGCGGGGTATGTGCGGCTCGATGAGGCCGCTTTCGAGAAGGACGGCCGGACAATCCCGTACCGGAAGGCGAGCCTGACGCACGAGGGCGCGAGCTTCTCCGAGCGGGATGCGGAGATGGTGGTGCTGCGGGAGCGGGCCGCCGGAGCGGCACCGGACGCGCCGGCACGGAAGAAGACCGCGCGCGGGCGGGAGGACGAGCGCCCGCTCACGGGCGAGGCGGCGTCGCTGGAGCGGCGTCTGCGCGACTGGCGCAAGGAGGAGGCAGGGAAGCTGGGGCAGCCCGCGTACTGCGTTTTCCCGGATCGCACGCTGCGTTTGCTGGCCGAGGACCGGCCGTCCTCGGAGGAGGATTTGCTGGCCGTTTCCGGCTTTGGGCAGGCCAAGCTCGGCAAGTTCGGCGCGGCCGTTCTTCGTGTGTGCGCGGAGCATGGCTAGAGTGCAGGAACCGGGCCGCGTGAAGTTGCGTCCCGTAACGCGAGTTACGTTGACACCCCCCGGCCGCGCCCATATAGTTTGGGTGTGGGCACCACTGCCTCTGCATCCCCGCCCGCTGCGAATCCATCTCCTTCTCATCCCCGGTAAGACCGCTTTTGCGCGCCGCTTCCGGGCAGCGCTTTCCGCGTCACCGGCACTCGAGAGCGGGCAGGGTTTGGCAGCATCCGCGCGGGGCCGGACTGTATCCAATCCAGTGCGGCCCGGGAATGTACGCGGCGTGGATGCTTCGAGCGTTCCATCTTGTACGACCCCCGGATACCGAGAATCATGTCTGACGCCCCCAATCCCACTTACCCCGAGAGCCTTCCTCTGAACACCGAACTCGAAACCTTAGACACAATCGGCGACGCAAGCGCCGAAGCCACCGCGACCGAGCCTCAGGCACCGGCCACCGCCAACCTCCACGCTTCGCCCGCCCCCGCCGCGCAAACTGAAGACCCCAAGTCGGACGACCTGGACGACTTTACCGACTTCGCCTCCGCGCTCGAGAGCTTCGACCGCGAGCAGGCAGCCGAGGCAGCCGGCCAGCAATTCGACGAAAACATCGTCACCGGGCGCGTGGTCAAGCTCACCGACAAGGAAGTCGTTGTCGATGTGGGCCTCAAAAGCGAGGGGCGCATCCCGCTCGAGCAGGTGCTCGACCACACGGGCGCGTCCAAGCTGCAGCCGGGCGACTCGGTCGACGTGGTCGTCGAGCGTGAGGAGGCCGAGGGCGGCTATCTGCTCAGCTACGACAAAGCGCTGCGCCACAAGGTTTGGGACACGATCGAGAAGGCCGCGAACGACAAGACGCCGGTCACCGGCACCGTTCTGGGCCGCGTCAAGGGCGGCGTCACGGTCGATGTCGGCATCAAGGCTTTCCTGCCGGGTTCGCAGCTGGAGATCCGCCCGGTTCGCAATCTGGACGCCTACATCGGCACGCAGATCGAAGTCCGCATCATCAAGCTCAATAAGAAGCGCGGCAACGTCGTGGTCTCCCGCAAGGAATTGCTCGAGGAAGAGCAGGCGGCCAAGCGCGGCACCACGCTCGAGCACCTGGAAGAGGGTACGATCCTGACCGGCGTGGTCAAGAACCTGACCGACTACGGCGCGTTCGTCGACCTGGGCGGGCTGGACGGCCTCCTGCACATCACGGACATGAGCTGGGGGCGCCTGACCCACCCGCGCGACCTGGTCAACGTCGCCGATGAAATTCAGGTCAAGGTGCTCAAGTTCGACAAGGACAAGCAGCGCGTGTCCCTGGGCTTTAAGCAGCTCACGCCCGACCCGTGGCTGGACGCGGTCGAGCGCTACCCGATCGGCGCGCGCGTGCGCGGGCGGGTTCTCTCGGTCACGGATTACGGCGCGTTCGTCGAGCTGGAGCAGGGCATCGAGGGCCTGGTCCATGTCTCCGAGATGACCTGGTCCAAGCGCATGAAGCACCCTTCGAAGATGATCAAGCCCGGCGACGAGGTGGACACGCTGGTCCTGAGCGTCAACCCGAACGACCGGCGCATCTCGCTCGGGATGAAGCAGCTGCAGGAGAACCCCTGGGAAAACCTGTCGGACCGCTACCCGGCGGGCGCGGTGGTCGAGGGGCGCGTGCGCAATCTCACCGACTTCGGCGCATTTATCGAGATCGAGGACGGGATCGATGGGCTGGTGCATGTCTCGAACATGAGCTGGACCAAGCGCATCAAGCACCCCTCCGAGGTCCTGAAGAAGGGCGACAAGCTCCGGGCGGTGGTGCTCGGCGTCGAGCCCGAGAACCGGCGTCTGTCGCTGGGCATCAAGCAGCTGGAGCCGGACGTGTGGGAGAGCTTCTTCGCGACCCACCGGGTGGGCGACGTGGTGCACGGCAAGGTGCTGCGCACGGCGCAGTTCGGCGCGTTCATCGAGATCACCGACGGTGTGGAGGGCTTGTGCCACGTCTCCGAGGCGACCGATGGAACAGGTACGCCGGTGAACCTCGAAGCCGGGCAGGAGCACGAGTTCAAGATCATCAAGATGAGTCCGGACGAGAAGAAGGTCGGGCTGAGCCTGCGGGCGATCGGCGAGGAAGGTTCACGGGCGGACGTGGAGGCGTACAAGCCTCCCGTGTCGAGTTCGACGACCACCCTGGGCGACCTGATGAACTGGAAGCGGCAGTAGGGAGTTTCAGCACGTAAAAACGCCGCCTCGAAAGGGCGGCGTTCTTGTTTGCGGAATTACCAGAGAAGCTTGGCGAGCTTCTTGATTGGAACGGACCGTCCAGCGACCGCGACATGCTGCTCATTGGTAAGGCGGCCGTTTTGAAAGCGAATGAAGCTGCCGTCCACGGGATCGACTAAGTAAATGGCGCGCACCCCCATTTGCTCGAAGTCGGCAAGCCGAACCAGGAGTCGCGGAATGCGGTCTTCCGGACTCAGTATCTCGAAGATGGTGAGCGGTGGATGCGTCGCGTAAGACTCTTCTTCCACATCCGCGTCGATCAGGGCGATGTCGGGAACGCGGTAACGGCGCTCGCCTGTTTGGGTGCGGAGTTCCGGGCGTACACGAAGATTCCAATCACGTGCACGATTGCCGAAATAGAGGATGATGGCGGTCTGCCACCGCGAATGCGGGTGCTCTCCCATGGGCCGCTCCTCCAGCACGCCGTCGATCAGTTCGGCATCGGGTTCGAAACTGGTTCTGCGATAGTCTTCGAGCGACATTGCAATGGATCCCATCGTGCGCCTCCTTTCCCAGTCTAGAACTCGAATCCTACCACTCGCTGTAGGGCCGTCCGTCGGTGCCGGCCTGGCTGGAGCCGGAGTGGACGTTGGTGATGCCGGGCTGGGTCTGGTCGACCGAGTTGAGGGAGTCGTCGGAGTCGGGGTTCCAGGTGGTGTTCGCTTGGGTGACCGGATCCTTGGGGATCTCCTTGAGGTAGCCGGACTGGACCAGGTCGTCGAGCGACTGCGGGGCCTTCTCCTTGTCGAGGGTGTAGGAGTCGATGGCCTGGCGCATGATCTGGAGGTCGAGTTTGAGGGTGGCTTCGCGGGCGGAGCGCAGGGACGCCGTGTAGCTCGGGATGGCGATGGCGGCGAGCACGCCGATGATGAGCATGACGATCATCAGCTCGACCAGGGTGAAGCCGGAGTCGCAAAACCTAAGACCCCCTACGCGGGAGGCGCCCACTTCGTGGGGGGTACTCGTAAAAACCTTTTTCGGCATGGCTACCATGTGGAGTATTTGGTGCCGTCGAGGGCGGTGCCCTCCGATTTGGAGTAGACGTCGAACAGGTTCTGCCCGCCGAACGAGGTTGCGTCCGCGTCGTCCTGCATGGAGCGCATGCCCCACTCGTCCTTGCCGGTCATGGGGTCGATGGGAATGCGGCGCAGGAACTTGACCTTCTTGCCCTGCACGTCGACTCCCTTGACGAGGGTGGCGAGGTCGGGCGGGTAGTTGTAGGAGTCGACCTTGGTCTGGAAGGCTTGGCGGTCGGCGGCGTCCTTGTACTTGTCGATAGCGGCGCGAAGGGTCCAAAGGTCGTAGCGCAGCTCGCGTTCCTTTTCGCGCTTGTGCTCGAAGCGAGTGATGGGGACGGCGGCCGAGGCGAGGATCGAGAGGATGGCGACGGTGATGATGAGCTCGACGAGTGTTACGCCGGCCTCGCTGCGCGAGATGCCGGTGCCGGGCACCCTACGTGAGGTGCGAACATCGGCTTGACTACGGGCCTTCGTGGTCGAGCGAGGGAAAAGCAGGTTCTTCGCTTCGCTCAGAATGACCCGGGTTTTGGTTGAATTAACCATTACTGGATATGAATCGAAGCCTGCGAGCCCGTGGCTTGCACGGCCTGCTGTTTGGAGTTGCGGACGACGGGCCGGGTGATCTCGACCTTAGCGTCGCCTGGTGCCTTGGCCTGGAAGGTCAGGGTGCAGAGCAGTCCGGAGCCGCTGACCCCCGCCACCCCCGGCGGGCGCGAGGTGGAGATGGCGACATTGCCGTTGTCGTCGCGGTGCGCCAGCGCTACTGCCTGGCCGTCCTTGCCGAGCAGGTCGCCCGTGTCTACATTGACGAGCTGGAGCTTCGATTGGTCATAGGTGAGCTGCAGCGGGACCGAGTAGACGTCCGTGCCGCCGGTGAGCATGACCTTCTCCTGGAAGGTGTTGCCGACCGCTTGCGTGGGGTTCGAGGACTGGAGCTGGAGCTGGACGGGCGCACTGCCAGCGGCTGCCGGGCCGTTCGCATCGGGCGGCGGAGGCGGCAGGTTGAGCGCGCCCGGGGGAACGACTTGGCCGGGAATGGTGCCAGGCGGCAGCTGGGTCGGGTTCGACCCCGGCGGAATCTGCGGGCGGGGCGCCCCGATGTTCGGGTCGCCTGTCGATTGATTGTCGTCGGCCGCCGCGTTTACGTGGCGCAGCTGGATGTCGTTGGTGGTGCCGGTGTCGACCTGCCGCAGGTTGAGCGGTGAAATAAAGGCGGCGCGGACGATGTGCGGGGTGAGCAGGAAGACCACCTCGTCGTCGGTCTTGTTGTCGCTGGTGGAGCCGAAGACGTAGCGGAGCAGCGGCAGCTCGGCCAGGCCGGGGTAGCCGGAGACCGACCGGCTGGTCTGGTGCTGGAGGATGCCGGAGAGGATGGTGGCCTCGCCTTCGCGGAGCCGGATAGTCTGCTCGGAGACGCGCTGGTTGATGATCGGGTTGTTGACCCCGCCCAGGTTTTGCTGCGGGCCCTCGGAGGAGACCTCGATCTTGAGCTTCATGGTGACGTCGCGGTCGTAATGGACGGTGGGCTTCATGTCGACGTTGACGCCGACGTCGAGGTACTGGAATTGCGTGTTGACGAGCGAGTTAGTGACGCCCGCGCCGACGCCTGCCTGGAAAGAGCCGGTGGCCACCGGGATGCGCTGGCCGATGCGGACGATCGCTTCCTGGCCGTCGGTGGCGCGGAGGCGGGGGTTCTGGATGAGCTTGGTCGTCGCGTCGCTAAGCAGGAGGTTGACCGAAGCCTGCCCGATGGTGACGGCGAAATTGGTGGAGTTGAGGTGGGCGAGCTGGTTGAGCTGGAGGGCGCTGCCGGTGGAGGTGCCGCCGGTAGTGTTGGTGGTCGTGGAACTCGAAGTCGTCGTTGTCGTCGTGCCGGTGAGCGCGTTGCTCTGTTGGAAGTTGATGCTGGCGGTCTGCGGCAGCTGGATGCCGATGTTGCGGGCGAGCGCGCGGCTGACCTCGAGAATGGAGATGTCGACGACCACCTCCGGACGGGCCTTGTCGAGGTCGCTGATGAGCTTGCCGGCGAGCAACAGCTCGTCCGGGGTGCCGCGCATGATGATGGCGCTCTGCGACGGGATGCCGTAGAGCTTGGCGGTGGTGAAGACATTGCGCAGGCCGGTCTGGATGTCGTTGAGGTCGTTTTGCTGGGCGACGTTGGTGAGGTAGAAGGTCTGGACGGCCTGCTCGTCGAGCTCGGCGCGTTTGCCGCGGGTGTTCTGCGCCACGAAGATGGTGTTGTCCGTGATAGGGCGCCAGAAAGTGCCGGAAACGGTGCCGAGGATGCGGAGCGCGTCGAAGAGATTGGTGTTCGCGAGGTCGAGCGAGACGCGCTTGGACTGGTACTCGGGGTCGAACAGGACGTTGATGCCGGCGGTCTTGCCGATAGTCTGGTAGACGACCTTGGCGTCCTCCATCATGTGGAGGGTAAGCGGCTCGTTCGAGAGGGGCTTGAGCTCGGGGACGCCGGAGAGGGACTGCAGCTCTTTCCGCGCGGAGGGGGAAAGCGCGGACTCGGGAACGGGCTGGGAGCCTTCGCCGTCGACTTTTTCGCGGGTGACGCGGATGTCCTGCGAGGCGAGTTCGTTGGAGGGGTCGATCTCGAGGGCGCGGAGGAACTCGGTGAGCGCGCCGGTGTAGTCGCCCTGGTCGCGGAGCCGCTCGCCGTGCTTGACGTGGGCGGCGGCGGCATCGAGGCGCAGCCGCTCGTAACTGATTTTGTACTGGAGGTTGCCGGGCTTCTTCTGGAAGGCGCGGGCGTAGGCGGCGTAGGCCCCGTCCACGTCGTCACGGGTTTCCGCGGCGCGGCCCTGCTTGTAGAGCTTGCCCGCGGACTGGGCGTGGGCGGAGCCGGCGGCACCCACGGCGAAAAGGCAGAGGAGCGTCAGGCGCGGCACGGAAATCAAAGTGGACGTCGAGGGTTTCAGAGGAGCAGCTCCAGTGGATCAGGGTCGAGCTTCCGTCGCGGCATGCGGGGGGTCGCGGATGCGGGGCTCAATGTGTCAGACGGACGCCGGTTCAGGATAGCACTGGGGGAAAAGCGAGGGTAGAGGGTGGAGGGTGGAGGGAG
>CAXUEU010000056.1:0-20327 GCA_964250195.1 uncultured Acidobacteriaceae bacterium | reverse complement strand
CGCCCACCTGAAGGCGCTTCTGCTCCACCATGAAACCACCCTGCCCATTACCGAAGGCAAGCTCGACCTTGGCACGTGGCAGCGTGTGTTCTATGCGGAGTTCGATGGGCAGAGGAGGAAGCGGGTGATCGTGAAAATACTCGGCATTTAGCTCGGCGGCAAAGGAAAGAGTGTCAGTTCCGGCAGCTCGCAGTGCCTGCGATTGTCTGTCAATATCGCAAGCTGGTGATCGATAGCTGTCGCCGCTATCAATGCGTCAGCAATGGCGAGGGTTACACCCTTGCGAGCGTAGGAGTCTTAAGAACACCTGCCCGATTCTTTGTTTCACCACAAGGCAGTCCAGCGTACTGAAGAGGAACAGGGTCGCTGTCTCCTCGTCAGGGCGCTGGACGGCGTAAACCGCGGCGACCGAAACTGCCGACACGGCAAAGCCGTAACCTCCATCTTCGAGGCTCGCGAGAAGCTTACGGCGGCCCTTCCTTTTTCGTAACGGATCGATCAGAACTGTCGTGTCGAGCAGTATCCTCGTTCTTCGCGGTGCAGATCGGCCGGCCGGGCCTCACCTTCAAGTCGCATTGCTTGCACCCAAGCCTCGGTTCCCATGGCCGCAAGCTCCGGGTGATTCTCATCTTTCCAGACCGGTTCCTCACTTGCGAGGAACGCACGCAGCCGATTGCGCTGCAACGCCTGAGCGGCAGACTCGGCAAGAAATTCGCTTCGAGCTTCCGGCCCGACTTCAGCATCAATTTCATGAACAAGCTCGATCGGTAGAACGACCTCAAATGTCTGAGAAGCCATGATCTCCCACCTCTGTGCTCATTTTGAGCACAGCTGCTGTGAAGTCGCTCTTTGCGCCGGATCGGCCGCCGCAACCCCCTCACCCCGCCACCGCGATCTCCTCCTCCAGCATCTGCTTTTCGTACAAGCTCGCGTAGTACCCGCCGCGCGCCACCAGTTCCTCATGCGTGCCCAGCTCGGCCACGCAGCCTTCCAGCAGCACCGCGATCTGGTCCGCGTTGCGAATCGTCGAAACCCGGTGCGCGATCAGAATCGTCGTCCGCCCGGCCATGGTGCCGGCCAGGCTGGTCAGGATTTGCTCCTCCGTGTGGGTGTCCACGGAGGCCAGCGCGTCGTCGAGGATCAGGATTTTCGGGTCGCGGAGGATGGCCCGGGCCAGCGCCGAGCGCTGCTTTTGCCCGCCCGAAAGCGTGAGCCCGCGCTCGCCGATCACCGTCTCGAACCCGAGCGGAAACTCCTCGAACTCGCGTCGGATGTGCGCGGCCTCGGCGGCCGCCAGCAGTTCCGGCTCCGACGCTTCAGGCCGCCCCAGCGTAATGTTGTCGCGGATCGTGGTCGAGAACAGGAATGTCTCCTGCGGCACGTAGCCGATCGCGGCCCGCAGCGTGTTCAGCGGGTACTCGCGCACCGGATGCCCGTCGATCAGCACGGACCCCGCGGGCGCGTCGTGCATGCGGACCAAAAGGCTCGCGAGCGTGCTCTTGCCGGCACCGGTCGGCCCCACCAGGGCCAGCGAGCCGCCCGCCGGCACGCTGAGCGAGATCCCGCGCAGCACCTCGGACGCGGCCCCGTCGTAACGGAACCACAGATCCCTGAACTCGATCGCGCCGGCCGCGACGCCGCCGAGCGCGGGGGAGGCATCGCGGTCGTCGATCGCCGGCTTTTCCTCCAGAACCTCCTGTATGCGCACCACCGAGGCCTTGCCGCGCTGCAGGAGGTTCACCACCCAGCCCAGCGCGATGATCGGCCAGGTGAGCATGACCGTGTAGGTCGAGAACGCCACGAAATCCCCGACCGAGATGCGGTGCGACAGTACCTCCCGCCCCCCGACCAGCAGCACCATCACCATGGCCAGGCCCAGCAGGAACTCGAGCGTCGGCCACAGCATGCCCATCAGCTGGACCAGACGCAGCCCGCGCCGAATGTACTCGCGGTTGGACTGCTCGAAGGCCCCGATCTGCGCCTCCTCCTGCGCGAACGCCCGCACCAGCCGCGCGCCCGAGAAGTTCTCCTGCGCCTGCGCCGAGATGTCCGAGAACATGGCCTGGATGCGCTCGAACCGGTCGTGGATCCTGCGCCCCAACGCCTGCACCAGCACGCTCGCCAGCGGCAGGGGCGCGAGCGCGACCAGGGTCAGGAAGGGAGAAATCTTCAGCAGGAAATAGAGCGCCCCGAGCGTGAACAGGATCGTATTGGCCGAGTACATGATGGCCGGGCCGAGCAGCATGCGCACCGCGTTCAGGTCGTTGGTCATCCGGGCCATGATGTCGCCGGTGCGGTTGCGCTGGAAGTATCCCGCCGGCTGCCGTTCCAGCGTCGCGAACAGGTCGTTGCGCAGGTTGAACTCGATGTCGCGCGAGATGCCGATGATGATCCAGCGCGTCCAGAATAGAAAGAAGCCCTTCACCGCCGCGAGCGCCACCAGCGCCAGCGCGTAGCGAAGCAGCTTGGCCCGGGTCACCCCGTGCGACAGGTCGGTGACCGCCTCCCGGATCACCAGGGGGAAGAAAACCCACACCGCGTTCGAGAGCACGGTGACGAGCCCGCCCCACGCGTACTCGCGGCGGTAGCGGCGCATGTAGGGAAACAGCGGCTTCAGTTCAGGAAACATCCTGCTCTATCTTACGTGGGCGTCCGCAGCAGCAGGTATCCCCCGGCCAACGCAAACAGCAAATCCGGCGACCAGGCCGCCAAGACCGCCGGCAGGATGTTGACGTACCCCATCGCCTCCAGCGTACTCGACAGCACCCAGTACGCCACCGCCACCCCGATCGCGACGCCGATGCCGGCCAGCGACCCGGACCGCCCCATCGAGAGCGCGAACGGCACCGCGAGCACCGCCATGACCAGCGTGACCAGGGGGTAGGCAAGCTTGTGGTTGAGCTGCACCCGCAGACGCATGGTATCGAACCCGCTCCGCTGCAGGTCGCGGATATACCGGGCGAGCTCCCCGAAGCTCATCTCGGAGCTCAAACGCGGGTCGCGCTTGAAGTACTGTGGTCCTTCCGCGAGCCCCGGCAGGGTAGTCGCGCCGAAGGTCCGGTAGCTCCGCACCTCCTCGCCCGCGAAGGCCCGCTCCCACCCGTTGCGGAACACCCAGGCCTTGCGCCCGGCGTCCCACTCCGCGCTCGCCGCGTACAGCCTGCGCTCCAGCGCGAAAGTCCCCGGCTGAAAAGTGAACACGCTGATATTCGCGAAGCGGTTTCCGTCGGGGTCGAAGAACTGGTAGTAGAAGATGTGGCTCGGCACATCCGGCCGCTCGATGCCGAACATCCACTTCTCGTCCGGCCGCTGGAAGGTCTGCGGCGGACGCCCCTTGATCGCCGCCCGCAGGGCCTCCTGGCGGCGGTTCGCGCCGGGGACGTAGGTTTCGTCGAAGGCAAACAGTCCCGCCGCCAACACCGAGGCGATCGCGAGGATGGGCAGCACCACCCGGTACACGCTGATGCCGGTGGCCTTCATCGCGGTCAGCTCGTTGGACCGGTTAAGGCCGCCGAAGACCACCAGCACGGCGATCAGCACGGACAGCGGCGCGATCAGGTAGATCATGCTCGGAGTCAGGTTCAGGAGGTACTCGCCCACCACCACGAAGGGCGAGCGGTTCCGGATGATGTCGCCCAGAAGCTCGAAAAAAGTGAACAGGAGCATCAGCAGCACGAAGCTGGCCAGCACGAGCGCGAACACCTTGAGGAACTCGACGACCACGTAGGAGTCGAGCAGTAGAGGGAAGCGGCCGCGCTCGGCGCGCAGGCGCACGGGCGCGGGCCGCGCGCTGCGGACCGTGTTGGGCGCGCGCGCGCGCCTGAACCATCCGGACACGTCGGGCAGCGCGGGCAGGGCCGCGCCCGTGCGCGCCATTCTTTGCACCAGCGCCAGCCCCGCCAGGCCGAAAAGCGCGTTGGCCCCCCACACCCCGGCCGCCACCGGCACCTTGCCCTGCCGCGCCAGGGCCACCCCGGTCGAGGACAGGAAGTAGTACAGAAACACCAGCCCGATCACCAGCACGAACCCGGCGCTCTTGCCGCCGCGCCGCGAGCTGATGCCGAGCGGCACCGCGACCAGCATCAGCACCAGGCAGGCAAATGGGTAGGAATAGCGCTTGCCTAATTCGATCGCGTAATAGCGCCCGTTCGCCCCGGCCGAGCGCTGCCGCAGTTCCGCGTTCGAGAGCGCCAGCACCGGCGAGGGCGGCCGAGCCGCCCGCTCCGCCTCACCCGCCTCCGAGATCAGCGGCAGGTCGGTCTGCGAAAAGGTGGAAACGTCGAACTGGTTCGGGTTCGCCGCGTCCGGCTGCTGCTCGGTCCCGTCCCGCAACCGCATCAGGACCGAATCGCTCGCGTCGTTCACCACGGTCGCGGTGGCCGCCGTGGTCACCCGCGGCACGGCCGGGTTCCCGAGGTCCGCGATGAACACCTTGTGCCACTCGGACGCTCCGGAGGAGGCCCGCACGTCGTCCACGTACAGCACGATATTCCGGAAGTCCTCGTAGAACACCCGCGGCTGCACCTCGAACGAGGCCTGCGCGTTGCGGAGGTTCTCCTGCAGGTTCAGGGTCGCGCGCCAAGCCGCCGGGGCCAGGTACAGCGAGTTGACCAGGCACACCAGCAGCCCGGCCAGCGCGACGATGCCCGCGATCCGCACGAACCCCCACACGCCGATCCCCGAAGCGCGCATCGCGGTCACTTCGCT
The DNA here is from genome assembly GCA_964250195.1 of uncultured Acidobacteriaceae bacterium. GTDB lineage: Bacteria > Acidobacteriota > Terriglobia > Terriglobales > Acidobacteriaceae > EB88. The sequence goes on along the minus strand of CAXUEU010000056.1, from coordinate 15,620 downwards.
GTCCGACGCCAAACGGCTCAGCCCCAGCAGAACCCCCACCAGCACCGCCATGGGCACGGTGAAGACCAGCATGTTCGGCAGCGAAAACACCACGATCTCGAAAACCGCCCGCAGCGAACCGGTGTTGCGGATGACCAGCTCCAGCAGGCGTCCCAGGTCCCGCGTGAACAGCACGAAGGTGAACAGCAGCCCGCCCAGCGCCGCGTAGGCCAGGATCTCGCGCAGGATGTAGCGGGTCAGGATGCGCATTGGCTAAAGTCTACCCGGCCGCGCGCGCGTCCTCGCCGGTCGGCAAGAAGCGGTACCCCACCCCCCGCACCGTCCGCAGATACACCGGGTTTGCCGGCTCCGCTTCGATGTACCGCCTGAGCCGCACCACGAAGTTGTCGATCGCGCGCGTGTCCGTGTCCTCACGCACCCGCCACACCTGCTCCAGCAGCTCCGAGCGCGGGATGATGCGGAACGGGTGGTCCGCCAGGTAGCGCAGGAATTCCGCTTCCATCAGCGTGAGCCGGATGCGCTCGCCCTTAGCTTCAAGCTCGAGCTCGGTGAAGTCGAGCGTGCCCCCGGCGAAGGCGTAGCGCTCCGGGACGATGTCGGCCGCGGTTGATGGAGCGGCTGACGCCCGCTGCCAGTCCATCCTGCGCAGCAGCACGTGCAGCCGCGCCAGCAGCATGGAGAGCTCGAACGGCTTGGGCAGGTAGTCGTCCGCGCCGGCTTCGAGGCCGCTCAGCACGTCTTCGGGCCGGCCCCGCGCGGTCAGCATCAGCACGGGCACGTAATTGCCCGCTTCCCGCAGCTCCGCCGCGACCTGGAAGCCGTCCTTGCCGGGCAGCATCACGTCCAGCAGCACCGCATCCCAGGCATCGGGCTTGGCCAGCAGCGCCAGGGCGGTTTCGCCGTCGTAGGCCAGCTCCGCCTCGTACCCCTCGGCCTGTAGGTTGAACAGCAATCCCTCGGCCAGGTGAGGCTCGTCTTCCACGATCAGGATTCGGGCCGCTGTGCTCATCTCTGTGCCGTGGGATGCAGCCTTTTCGCCTTCGCGGGCAGCGGCTCCGCCAACTGAGGCAAACGCAGGGTAAACGTGGAGCCGAACCCCTCGCCCTTGCTCGCCGCCGAAACGCTCCCGCCATGCTCCTTCGCGATGGACCGGACCAAAAAAAGTCCCAGGCCCGTGCCTTGCCGCCTGAGCACGTCCGCTACCGGCACCCGGTGAAACCGCTTGAAGATCCGCTTGAGCTGGTCGGTGGGGATGCCGATGCCCGCGTCCTTGACCTCGAAGCAGGCCAGCCCGGCCTCGTCCGTGAACACCCGCACCGTCGTCAGGGCTCCGGCCGGCGAGTACTTGACCGCGTTGCTCAAGAGATTGCCGAGCGCGGTCTGCAACTCGTCCCGGCTGCCGTTTATCGGCAACGGCTCGCCGGGCGCATGCAGTGAGAGCGCTTCGGGCCCCATGTGGTTGCGCTCCCGCGCCCTCGCCACCGCCTCCTCCGCCAGCGCCCGCAGGTCCAGAGCCTCGAAGACCAGCGTGCGCTCTCTCTGCACGATCTCTCCGGCTTTCAGAACCTGCTCGACCGTCCCCAGGAGGCGGTCGGTGTCCTGGAGCATGATGCGGTAAAACTGCTGCCGTTTTTCGTCCGGGAGCGGCCGCCGTTGCAGCGTTTCGAGGTACAGCCGCAGGGAAGCGACCGGGGTCTTCAGCTCGTGGGTAACCGCGTTCAGGAACGAGTCCTGCCGCTCGTTGCGCCGCATCTCCCGTACCAGGAAGATCGTGTTCAGCACCACGCCTGCGACCAGCAGGACGGTGAGTGGAATGCCCAGAACCAAGGGCAGGAGGTGCCGCCAGTTCAGCACGATCCACCCGACGTTGAGGGTGACCGCAAGCCCGGTCAGGCACACCCCCAGCAGGATGGCCAGCGCAATGGCGCGTTTTCGCCGGTTCAGACGCATGGCTGCCTTTGTGCGCGCGGACGCCGCGCAAACCCAGCCTACGGGATGGGCTGCCCAAGCACCAGCCCGTCCGCGAACGCGGCTCTCGGCGGCAATCCTTCCCACGGGCGGTGCTTGCTGTAAATCGGGTAGCTTCCACTGTCCTTCCCGTGGTACAGGCTCGCGCCGCCCAGCAGTGCCAGCGCGAAGACGAACATCGCCCAGCCTGTCCTCATTGAGACAAACGGCTGTACCAGTCGCCGGTCTATGAAGAGGAAGAAGAGCATAAACAGACCGCAAACCACCAGCGAAAAGCACAGACTCGATGCCCGGAATGCTGTATCCGAGCCGAGGAGAGGGTTGTACGAAGCCAGGATGTGGAACAGCGGCGTGGTCGCGGAGGAGTAATCCCGCAGCACCGCGCTGAAAGCGCCATGCCGGAACGCCAAAATCGCGGGGAGATGGTACGTATAGAAATCGCTGCGCGAGCCGCCGCCCGGGTCGAGGCCGAGAACGAAGCCCAATAAGAAGACAGCTGCCGCGACGCCGAAAGCAACGCGGGCACCCCAGCTTGCGGTCCAGAATCGGGATTTTGCGGCTGCTTCTTGAATCTCCAGCCGAATGCCCACCGCGGCCATTTACGCCTCGCGACGCAAATACTAGCAGCAGCGGAGCAAAAACAAGCCCGCGAGAATGAGCTTCGCGGGCGTTTTCCTTACGAAAGTAACGTCTACTTACGCCGCGCCCGAGGGCCGGGGTTTCGCCGGGTCCCAGCTCGCGATCTTGATGTCCCGCGCCAGGCCGAGCCCAGCAGCGGAGTCTTCGATGTGGGTGCAGGAGTTCTGTAACCGGTTTGCGGGCTCGCGGCGATGCGAATTACCTTGGAAGCGTTGTGCGCGGGCAACGCGATTCGCGTTGCCCGCATATCTACATGTCAAGTAAACTTTGGTTCACACCGCGGTTATGCCGGTTACCATCTGGGTTCCGAGGCATGGCCGTCACGAACCAGGAGTGTGTGCGCATGATCACGACCACCCATGCACGTCCCTCGTTTCAGACCGCCCCCAACGTCCACCACCTGACCAAACCCGTGCTTTGCCCGCGCTGCTCCAAGCTGCTGGGCATGGCCCACGGTGCGCAGCAAACACGCGCCCTGCGCGGTAAGCACAGCTGCCTGAGCGCCCGGCGTGAACTGCTTCAACCCTCGACCGCCTTGCCCTTCAATTAGCGCATACAGGCGGGTATGCAGGGTGGAAACGCGCCTATCATGGGCGCGTTTCTTTCGGGCGCGTCTCTTTCGGCCGGTGGCTCCCTTCGCCGGGGGCCGCCCGCAGGTGCTCCCAAAGATGATCTCGGATGCAGCCCTGCTCCTCCGCTGAAAGCTTGCCGGCCGCCCCGGTCAGGTAGAACACGTCGATCGCGACCTCGCCTTCCGTGTCCACCAGCGCCACCTCGATGTTGGCCCGGCACGCCGCGAGCCCGGCGGCCAGCGTCCGCAGCAGTCCCGGCGTATCCCGCGCCACCACCTGGAGGAGCGTCGAGTGCGTCGAGCTCGCCGCGTCGAACTCGAACCGCGGCTCGATCAAGGTCCTCGGCGCGGCGGCGGCGCCGCGCGGAGCCCTTTGCCGGGCGCTCAGGAGGCTGTCCACCGCGATCTCCCCCGTAAGAGCGCCCCGCAGGCTCGCCACGAATCGCTCGTGCTCTCCGGGGTTCAGCTCCAGGGTGCGGAACGGGTCGGTGAACTGGAAAGTGTCCAAAATCACCCCGGCCGCGTTTGAGAAGGCATCCGCCTTCACGATGTTCATGCCCCAGGCCGACAGAGCCCCCGCCATGTCGGCGAACAGCATGGGCCGGTCCCGCGTCAGCAGGGTTACCTCGTTGTACTGGCGCTGGGGGCGGAACACGAGCTGCACCGGCTGCTCCGCGAGCGCGCGCGACAGCTGGAAGTGCTCGCCGATCTGGTCCGGCAGGCGCGTCTGCAGGTAGCGCTGCGGCATGCCTTCCAGAAACGCCCGCAGCTCGCTCTGATCTTCCGGATCCCGCCTCGCCGCCTCCACGCCCCGCCCCGCCACCCGCGACAGGATGCGCGCCAGCACCACCGGGTCCGCGTCCACGTGGTAGCGGCTCTCGTCCACCGAGCGGTCCAGGTAGTTGGCCGCGGCGATGTACAGCTGCCAGATGTTCTCGGCTTTCCACGGGGTCAGCGCGTCCGGGTTCACCGCCTTGATGTCCGCGAAGGTCAGCAGCGTCAGCATCTTGAGCTGCTGCTGGCTCGGGGCGTGCCCGGCGAAGATGCGGATCGTTTCCCCGTCGAAGATGTCGCGCCTGAGCGCGTAGGACATCTCCAGATGGTTGCGGATGAGCTTGCGAACCGTATCCCGCTCTTCCAGATCGAACTCCAGCCGCGCGAACACCCCTTCGGCCAGCTCGATCGACTCGCGCGCGTGCTCGCCCGTGCGCCGGGCCTTGCCCGTGTCGTGCAGCAGCAGCGCGAGCAGCAGCAGGTCCATCCGCTCCACCTCGGGCAGCAGCGTCGAAAACCGCTTCTCCCACTCGTGGCGCGGGGTCCGGAGCGCGTGGACGTTCTCGATCACCAGAAACGTGTGCTCGTCCACCGTGTAGCGGTGGTAGGCGTCGCGCACCACCAGCGCGTCGATGCCGTGGAACTCCGGCAGGATCAGCTCCAGGAGGCCGAGCGCGTGCATCAGCCGCAGGGCGTGTGCCGCGTGCACTCCCAGCAGCACGTCGCGCAGGCAGTTCCACAGGAACGGCCCTTCCGGCATCTGCACCGCCAGCGCCGGGATCGCCTCCGTGATGCGCCCCTCGGTCTCCTCCGTGAAGCGCGAACCGTTCTGCGCCGCGTACGCGAACACCCGCAGGAGCGCCTCCGCGTCCGCGATCTCGGCCTCCCCCGCGCGAATCCGGTTCTCCTCGACGGTAAACCGCGTGCCGGGAATTGTTCTTGGAGCGTCAGTTCGTTTGCGGCGCAGCCCAGCCAGCAGCGGCTTGCGCCCGGCCGAGGGGGCCGCGTCCAGCAGCAGGGCCGCCCTTCGGTGGACGGCCCGCGCGTGCCGGTAGTAGGTCCGCATCCAGTAGGCGGGGTCGGCCGAGCCCAGCGTCTCGAGCCCCACGCTCGCCGCCGCCGCTTCGTCCTGCGCGCCCCAGTCCAGCGTGTTCTCGTCGCGGTTGTTGCGCCAGTGCAGGAAGCACCGCGCCGCCGCAAGGAAGTCGAAGGCGGCCCGGGTGTCCCCGTACTCGGCGGCGGCTGGGGCGAGAGCGCGCTCCGCCGCGAGGCCCCGCAGCAGCGCGAACCAGTGGATCAGGTGCGCGTCCCGCAAGCCGCCCGGGCACTCCTTCAGGTTCGGCTCCAGGTGGAAGATGGTGCCGCCGTAGCGCGCGTGGCGCCCCCGCGCCGCCTCGGCCAGGCGCGCTTCGAGCCCGCCGCCCTCGCGCAAGAGCGCCGCCGGCAGCGTCTCCCGCTCGAACCGCGCGGCCAGGCCCGCGTCCCCGGCCAGGAAACGCCGGTCTAAAAGGGAAACGGCAAATTCCAGACCGTTCACCGCATCCAGCCGCTCGCACTCCCGCACCGTCCGGGTCGCCGGGCTTACTCGCCAGCCGATGTCCCACAGGCCCTGGGTCAGCGCGCGGATCCGCTCGTTGGCTTCGCGCTCCGCCTGCTCGTTCGCGCACAGGAGCAGGAGGTCGATGTCGGAGTAGGGAAACAGCTCCCGCCTGCCGTAGCCGCCCAGCGCAAACAGGGCGACCGTCTGCGAGCCCGCGCCGGCCAGCGAAGCCCACATCTCCCCCAGCAGCGCGTCGGCCTCGTTCGCGCGCCCGCGGATCGCCGCGGCACCGTCGCCGTTCGCGGCGAAAGCCGCCCGCGCCTGCCCGACGAACGCGGAGGCGCGCTCGCGAAAGCCGCTCAGCTCGATCGTGCGTCCACCGTTCATGCGCCTCCTTACTGCGGCCGGTGATGAGGGGTCATCCTGAGGAGCAGAGCGACGAAGGATCTGCTGCTCGCGCTGACCCGGCAATAAAAGCAGGCCCTTCGCTCCGCTCAGGATGACCCGGGGATCGGAAGCAATCCGCTGTACCGGGCACCGCGCCCGCTCACAGGACAGTCGGCCCGCGCTCGTCGTTCCTGATCCGGACCGCCTCATCGATCCGCGAGAGAAAGATCTTGCCGTCGCCGATCTTGCCCGTGCGCGCCGCGTTCGAGATCGCGCTCACCGCCCTTTCGACCATCTCGTCGTCCACCACGGTTTCGAGCTTGATCTTCGGCAGGAGGTCCACCGTGTACTCGCGCCCGCGATAGAACTCCGTGTGCCCCTTTTGCCGCCCGTGGCCGCGCGCCTCCAGGATCGTCATGCCCTCGATGCCCGCCTCGAGCAGCGCATCCTTGACCGCGTCCAGCCGCGAGGGCTGCAATATCGCTTCGACCTTGTACATTCGTCCCCGCCCGTTCGTTGCTTCGGCGCGACCTTCGCGCCTGTTCCGCGTGGCTAGTATGCACCCCTCGCGCGCTTTTTACGCGGCGAAGTCGTACCCTTCCTCGCCGTGCTGCGTGATGTCGAGCCCTTCCCGCTCGTCGTCGGCCGAAACCCTGAGCCCCATCGTCACGTCCACCAGCTTGAGCAGCCCGAGCGTTCCGAAGGCCGCCAGCGTCCAGGCGATCGCGACGCCTACGCCCTGGTTCGCCACCTGGTGCCAGTTGCCGTCGATGGCCCCGAGCGGGGCGGCATTGCCGCGCGCGTCCTTGAACACCGGGTTGATGGCGGAGGTCGCGAAGACCCCCGTCAGAATCGCTCCGAGCGTTCCGCCCGCTCCATGGACCCCGAAAGCGTCGAGCGAGTCGTCATAGCCGAACCGCCCCTTGACCCAGATCACCATGGCGTAGCAGAAGAAGCCGGCGAGCAGCCCGATCGCGAGCGCGCTCATCGGCTCCACATAGCCGGCCGCCGGGGTGATGGCCACCAACCCCGCCACCGCGCCCGAGATGCCGCCCAGCGCCGAAGGCTTGCCGCTGCGCAGCCACTCCGCGGCCATCCAGGCCAGCGCCGCGGCCGCCGCGCCGAACTGCGTGTTGACGAACGCCGAGGTCGCGAGCGGCCCCGAGCTGAGCGCGGACCCCGCGTTGAACCCGAACCAGCCCACCCACAGCAGGCACGCCCCGACAAAAGCCAGCACCACCGAGTGCGGAGCCATGGGCTCGCGCGGATATCCCACCCGCTTGCCCAAGTACAGCGCGCAGATCAGCGCCGACACCCCGGAGGTGACGTGCACCACCGTGCCGCCCGCGAAGTCCAGGGTAGGGAACCGCCCGCCCAGCGCCGCGGTCAGCCGCCCGCCCTTGCCCCCCCCCATGTGCGCCATCGGCGAATAGACCACCACGGTCCACAACGCGAGAAACACCGCCATCGAGGAGAACTTCATCCGCTCGGCGAACGCGCCCGTGACCAGCGCCGGAGTGATGATGGCGAACATCAGCTGGTAGACCATGTAGGTCTGGAGCGGCAGGGTCGCCGCGTAGTCCGGGTCGGGAGTGAGCCCCACCCCGCGCAGGAACGCGTGGTGCAGGCCGCCTATGAAGCCCGTGCCCGCGTCGAAGGCGAGCGAGTAGGTGACCAGCGCCCACAGCACCGTGACCATCGCCATCATCGCGAAGCTCTGCATCATGGTCCCGAGCACGTTCTTGCGCCGGACCAGGCCCGAATAGAACAAGGCGAGGCCGGGGCCGGTCATCAGGAGCACAAGCGCGGAGGAAACCAGCATCCAGCCGTTGTCCGCGCCGCTTTGCGCCGCGGCGGCGGCGGCCTCGAGCTTGCGCAGCCGCAGCTCGGCCGCGTCTGGCGCCTGGAAGAGTGCGAGAAGCGGGGAACAGGAAGGGAACATGGCTCTCCAGGGAAGAAGCGTGAAGGGGTCGTGTTTTCTGCGTTCGAGCTGGGATTGTGTCCCGTTGTGCAGCTACTTTTACATACTTTGCGTGAAACAAGAAGAGATTCCCTCGCGGTTCCGCGAGCGGCGCGGGCCCCGGTAGTATTAGGGACATGGCTGCCCTAACCAGCGAAGACCGCTACCTGTTCGGATCTCTCGACTCCTCGCACAAAAATCGGGAAAAGCTCCGCGAGGTCACCTACGGCGACCAGCAGCCGGAAGGCATCCTGCTGGCTTCGCTCGACTCCGCGTTGAACTGGGCGCGCAAGAGCTCCATCTGGCCCATGACCTTCGGTCTCGCCTGCTGCGCCATCGAGATGATGTCCATGGGTGCTTCGCGCTACGATGTCGCACGGTTCGGCATGGAGGTCTTCCGCCCCTCGCCGCGCCAAGCCGACCTGATGGTGATCGCCGGCCGCGTGTCCAACAAGATGGCCCCGGTGATTCGCCGCCTTTACGACCAGATGCCCGAGCCCAAGTGGGTCATCTCCATGGGTGCCTGCGCGACTTCGGGCGGTGTGTTCAACAACTATGCGATCGTCCAGGGCGTGAATCAGGTGGTGCCGGTCGATATCTACGTGCCCGGCTGTCCGCCCCGGCCCGAGCAGCTCATCTACGCCCTGACCTTGCTCCAGGAGAAGATCCAGCGCGAAAAGGGCTCCACCCGGCGCGCACTCAACCTGGCTTAGAAGCGGTTTCATCCGGCAAGGAAGCGAGGGAGCCGGATCACCGGCTCCCTTTTTCACGCCGAAGCAGGCTTCGCGGCACGAAAGTGGTACACGGGTCACGATTTCGCTTGCTTTCAGGTGCTGGAAACCCCACTCTGTTGGGAGCGCATGTGGTGACCGATGGGGGAGACTCCGCGATCCGCCGCTCCCGCGTAACTTCTACCCGGTTGACCAGTCGGGTACGGGTGAAAAACGATCGGCCTTAGGCAACTTAGCGACGCTCGGATGCACTAAGGTAGTAACGCAAGTTCCTTTCCCGCTGCGCATACCGGGTCTTCGAACCGGAATACGACGCGGAGGGATGGGTGAACCAGGAGTTCTGTTTGACTTTACGTAAGGTTGCGGAGGATAGACGCATGGATCGTGCTTCATTGCATTCGCTGAGCCGCATTCTGCTTGTTGGAAGTGCCGTGGGGCTCGGTGCCACGGTACTTCAAGCACAGGATGCGCCCTCGACCCCGCCGGCTCAGCCGGCATCGCCCGGAACGCCGGCCGCGCCGGACCCGACGGCTCCCGCCGCAACCCCGGCACCGGCGCAAAGCACGGATACCTCCGCGTCTGCTGCTCCCGCCGCTCCGCAAGCCGCGCCCAAGGCGGCGCCGGTCTCGCGCATCGACATCTTCACCGGCTACTCCTACTACGCGCCCAAGGCGACGGTGACCACCAACAGCCTAGTCACCGGCCAGCCATTCCCCCTCAACTATGGCTCGGTGGACACCGGCGCAATCGGCTCGGTGGCGTACTTCTTCAACCGCTACGTCGGCGGCGTCGCCGAGTATGCGAACCACTCCCTCGGCAAGAACGACGGCTTCCAGAATCTGGCGGCAGGCATTATCGGGCGCTACCCGACCGACCTGGGCGTGACGCCCTTCGTCCACGGCATGGCGGGCGCTGCCCGCGTCGGCGGCCCCAATGCCGAACCGGACACCTACCACAACTACACCTGGGGTCCCCTGGTGAAGGTCGGCGGCGGCCTCGACTACGACACGCCGCTGTTCAACCACAAGCTCGGTATCCGCCTGTTCCAGGCCGACTTCGTCTACACCCACGCCAACTTCGGCCCGCAGGCGGGCACCGGCGGACGCGCCAACATCAACGCGCCCGAGTTGAGCGCGGGCGTCCTTTACAAACTCGGCAACATCACCCCGCCGCCGCCTGTAACCCTGGCCTGCACGGTCAACCCGACCTCCGTTTTCCCGGGCGACCCGGTCACGGTGACCGGAACCGCCGCCAACCTGAACCCCAAGAAGCCGGCCACCTACACCTGGAACGGCCAGGGCCTCACGGTCAAGGGTGACAACTCGAACGCCACCGTGGACACGGCCAGCCTGCAGCCCGGCACCTACACCGTCAACGGCCACGTGACCGAAGGCCCCAAGGCCGGACAGTCCGCGGACTGCGCCCCGACCTTCACTGTCAAGCAGTTCGAGCCGCCGACGATCTCCTGCTCCGCCAATCCGACTTCGGTCGAGCCGGGCGGCAGCTCCACGATCACCTCCATGGGTGTCAGCCCGCAGAATCGGCCGCTGACCTACAGCTACTCGGCGACGGCGGGCCAGATCTCCGGCACTTCCAACACCGCGACGCTGTCCACCGCCGGCGCTCCTTCGGGCGCGATCACGGTAACCTGCAACGTGGCCGACGACAAGGGCCAGACCGCGACGACGACCACCACCGTCACCGTCAATACCCCGCCCGCCCCCGCGCCCAAGGTCCAGACGCTCTGCGTGCTGAACTTCGACCGCGACACCAAGCGGCCGGCCCGCGTGGACAACGAAGCCAAGGCCTGCCTCGACGACGTCGCGCTGAACCTCCAGCGCTCCGCCGACGCGACGGCGACCCTGGTCGGCAACGCAGGCGAACAGCAGGCAGCCCCCGCCAAAACCCGCAAGGGCAAGAAGGCAGCCGCCGCGATGACGCCCGAGAAGCTCGCCGCGCAACGTGCCGTCAACGCGAAGGACTACCTGGTCAAGGAGAAGGGTGTCGATGCCTCGCGCATCTCGGTCCGTACCGGATCGAAGGGTGCCAACGAGGTCGACGATTACCTGGTCCCCGCCGGCGCGAACTTCGACTCGGAGATTCAGGGAACCACCGCCGTGGACGAGTCCTCCGTCCAGGCGCAGTCCCGGACCGCTCCGGTTGCCAAGCACCACCGCCGCAAGAAGTAACGGGAAGCGAGGGCAATCCACCGCCCTCGTTACTCGAAAAGAACGGGCCGGCCAGTTTTCTGGGCCGGCCCTTCTTTTTGCCCTGAACAAAAGTGAGAAACTGCCGATAAGCAGACTGCACCGTCAAAACATTGCGCTCCGGACGCTCCCGGACGCTGAAACGATTGAAACGACCCAGATGACCGTTCCGCAACTCCGCTTCGCCGCCGCGCTTTTTTTCTCGCTCGCCGTATCCGCTTCGGCGCAAAATCCGGCCGCGACTTCCGCGATCTGGAGCTCTCTCGGCCCCGATGGGGGCGACGCGCGCGCCTTCGCGGCCGACCCCAAGGATCCGCGCCACCTTTACCTCGGAACGACCAGCTCCTGGGTCTACGAAACCACCGACGCCGGCACCCACTGGCATCGCCTGGCCAAGCTGGGCGCGTCGGACGACTTCATCGTCGACAACATCTTCGTCGATACGAGCGACCCCAAAACCCTGGTGATCGGCGTTTGGAAGGTGGACGAGCGCGGCGGCGGCATTTACGTCAGTCACGATGCCGGGAAGAACTGGGCTCCGGCCGCCGACATGGACGGCCAGTCCGTGCGCGCCCTCGCGCAAGCCCCATCCAACCCTAAGATTTACGTCGCGGGCACGGTTTCCGGTATCTATCGCTCCAACGACGGCGGCCAGCACTGGGGCAAGATCAGCCCGCCGGAGTCGAACGAGCTGCACGAGGTCGAGTCGATCGCCATCGATCCGGTCGATACAAATACCGTCTATGCCGGGACCTGGCACCTGCCCTGGAAGACCACCGATGGGGGCCGGCACTGGTCCAACATCAAGGACGGCATCATCGATGACTCGGACGTCTTCTCGATCATCATCGACCCGCACATCCCCGCCACGGTCTACGCCAGCGCCTGCTCGGGCATCTACAAGAGCGACAACGCCGGAGCGATGTTCCATAAGGTGCAGGGTATTCCCGCGACCGCCCGCCGCACCCGCGTGCTGATGCAGGACCCGCGCGAGCCCGGCTCGGTGTATGCCGGGACTACCGAGGGGTTGTACAAGACCACCAACGCGGGCGCGAACTGGTCCCGCCTCACCGGCCCCGACGTGATCGTCAATGACGTCTTTGTCGACCCCGCCAACAATCAAAGCGTGCTGCTCGCCACCGATCGCAGCGGCGTGCTGACCAGCGGAGACGCCGCGAAAACCTTCGCGAGCGCAAACACCGGCTTCTCGCAGCGGCTGGTCCAGACTTTGCTGGTAGATGCCAAACAGCCGGGAACGCTATACGCGGGCGTGCTCAACGACAAGATCTACGGCGGCGTGTTCGTCAGCAAGGACGACGGCGCGAGCTGGCAGCAGCAGGCCGACGGCCTCGCCGGACGTGATGTCTTCATCCTTGCCCAATCCTCCGACGCCGGCATCTATGCCGGTACCAACAACGGCCTCGCCAGGCTGTCGGACGGCAAGTGGCTCGCCACCGGCGACGTGGTGACCCGTTCCAGCCGCAAGGTGACCGCCGGCAAGGGCAAGCGTCGCGTGACCAAAACCGTGGACTCGTCGAAGAAAACCGGCACCATCCAGGGCCGCGTCAACGGCCTCGACCTCGCCGGACCCGCCTGGTATGCCGCCACCGCCAAGGGCGTCTACCGCTCGACGGATAGGGGTTCCGGCTGGGAGCTGACCATGCTGCCGCCCGCCGATTACCGGTTTGTGGCAGCTTCCGCGGCCCGTTCCGTCGCCGCCGGGCGCACCACGCTCAACCTCTCCGAGGACAACGGCGCGCAGTGGAAGGCAGTGGCTCTGCCGACCGGATTTTCCGGCATCAACGCCATGACTTTGTCCGATGACGGCGCGGTCTGGATCGGCGGACGCGAAGGCGTCTTCTACACCAGGGACGCGGGCGCGAGCTGGCAGCAGATCAAGAACCTGCCGCTGGGCGAAATCGGCGGCCTCGACTTCGACCCCACCCTCAAGCGCGTCCTGGTCTCCTCGCGAACCTCCACCACGATCTTCGGCGTCGATGCTTCCGAAAGCCCCTGGAAATACTGGCAGGCGGGATGGCGCGTCCACCAGGTCCTCCAGCAGGGCGGCCGCCTGATCGCGGCGTCCTTGTTCGACGGCGTCGTCTTCGAGCCCAAACCCGCGCAGTCCGCGAGCGTACCCGCCGCGGCACCGCCCGGCTCGCAGTAGCTTGGCCGCTCTCCGTCCGTACCGGGAAGCCGACCTCGCCGCGCTTCACGCGCTCGACGGGGCGTGCTTCCCGCCCGGCATCGCCTACAGCCGGGCCGAGCTGCGCGCTTTCCTGACTCACCCCAGCAGCTTTACGGCGATCGCCTGCGACGCCGCAGGAATCGTAGGCTTCGCCATCGTCCGTCCTCGCCGCGTTCGCCTCGCGCCCGAGCTCCACCTGCTCACCATCGACGTCGCCCCGTCCGCGCGCAGGCAGGGCATCGGCAGGCTCCTCATGGATTGGTCGATCGGGCAGGCGCGGGAGCTCGGGTCGGCCGCCGTCACGCTCGAGGTCGCGGTCGACAACGCCGCCGCGCACCGCTTCTACACGGCCTACGGGTTCTGCCCGCAAGCCACTCTCCCCGGCTACTACAACGGCGTGCTCGATGCGCTTTCGATGCGGCTCCCGCTCTCCTCGGGAACCTAAAGCAGTTTTCGGGTCATTGTGGCCTTTTCAGATTTCACTCTTCGCGGCTTTTTCCTGCCGAAAAAGCCGCGCTCACGGCAGCCCGGCGCACTACATCTTCAGCAAAACGGCTTCAGCGCGCGGCGGCCATCAGGGCAATCCGGCTTTCGGCGGTCGCGGCGCCGCGACCCGCCCCGCCCGGTCCACCAGCACCACCGCGATTTGGTGCTCATCCGCTTCCAACCCCAGCGCATGGCGCAGGGCTGCCTTGTCCGTGTACAAGGGCACCGTCCAGTGCAGCATTTCGGGGTCGGTTTCGGCCGCGCGCAGGGAGCTGTTGTCCCACCAGCGGTACAAGGCGTTCTCGGCCGCGCTCACGGGCATCCGGTACACCTTGAACTCAAAAGAAGCGTGTTCCAGAGCCTGGGCCGTCGCCGTCCAGCTCTCCACCTGGCCGCCCTGGTCGCGCGCCCAGGAGAGCAGCAGAAGGTTCTCGCGGCCCGCGAACTGATCCGGCAAATGCACGACGGTTTTGTCGAGCGCTTCCGCCGCCAGCCCGGGAAACCTGCCTTGGGGGTCCGGCCGGGAGCCCTCGGCCTGCCCGTGAGCCGCGCCCGCGAAGCAGCCGCCAAGCACGCACAACAGCAGGGAAGACCGGCACCTACGAGCGATAACCATCTCCCGGCATAGTACCAGCGACCGGCGCTTTTTTACGCGAAAGCGATCCGCTTCCCCGCCGCGTGTACCGGCCGCATCATCCGCTAGACTTGAGAAGAGGAAAACTTCCATGGTTGAGGAAATGGCAGCACCCGCTGCGCAGGTCCCGTCAGCTCCGCGCGGGTTCCAAACCGACGATCCGGCGCTCGAGCTCCTCGCGGAGAAGGTCGGTGCCGGCGAGCGGCTCACCTTCGCCGACGGCCTCGCGCTGTATCGCTCTCCCGACATCCTCGCCATAGGCTGGCTCGCTAACCGGGTGCGCGAACGGCTGCACGGCGACCTGGCATTCTTCAACGTCAACCGGCACATCAATCCCACCAACGTGTGCGTCGCCTCCTGCCGCCTGTGCGCCTTCGGCCGCAAAAAGGGCGCGGAGGGCACCTACACCATGGCGCTCGAGGAAGCCTGGGCCACCGCGGCCGAGGGCTATTCCGAGGCCGTAACCGAGTTCCACATCGTCGGCGGCCTCCATCCGGACCTCCCGCTCGAGTACTTCCTCGACCTGGTCTCCGGCCTCAAAGAGCGCTTTCCGCTCGTCCACATCAAGGCGTTCACCATGGTTGAAGTCGCATTTCTGGCCAAGCGCGCGAAGCTTTCCATCCGGGAGACGCTGGAGCGCGTCCGCGCGGCCGGCGTCGACTCGCTGCCCGGCGGCGGGGCGGAGATCTTCTCCGACCGCGTCCGCTCCATCATCTGCGACCACAAGATCGACGGCAACGAGTGGCTCGAAACGGCGGAGATCGCCCACGGCCTCGGCCTGCGTTCAAACGCGACCATGCTTTACGGCCACGTCGAGAACGACGAGGACCGGGTCGACCACATGCTGCGGCTCCGCGCCGTGCAGGACCGCACGGGCGGGTTCCAGACCTTCATCCCCCTGGCATTCCACCCGGACAATACGGCGCTCGACCACCTGCCCCGCACCACGGGCATGGGGGATATCAAGCAGATCGCCATCGGGCGCCTGCTGCTCGACAACTTCGCCCATATCAAGAGCTACTGGCAGATGGTTTCGGCCAAGATGGCGCAGATTTCGCTGCGGTTCGGTGCCGACGACATCGACGGTACCGTGATCGAGGAGAAAATCTACCACGACGCCGGGGCGACGACGCCGCAGGGCATGCGCCGCGAGGAGCTCGTCCGCCTGATCCGCGCCGCCGGCCGCGTGCCTTTCGAGCGCGATACGATGTACCGCGCCGTCACCCGCAGCGAGGATACCTTTACCGTCGCCGTTTAGCCATTGCCCGGTGAGCGCCGCGCGAACCGCACGGCGCTCACCAGCAGGATCAGCGCCAAGCCGCTGAACAGGACCACCCCGGCACCCGGCAGTTGCACCAGCCCCAGCCGAAACACCCCCAGCCACACCAGCACCGCCGCGGCAAACCAGCCGTCGTCGACGAAGAGGTCCCAGATCTCTCGTGCTACCGCCCTGAGTTGGCTCATGCCGGCCTCGCCGCGCGCCCGGCCCGGCACAGCCCGACCGTGAGGAGCGCCAGCGCCAAATAGCCCAGCAC